>DRKT01000001.1 GCA_011053195.1 Phycisphaerales bacterium
ATCGAGCAGGGCCCGCGGGTTGGGGCTGCTCTTGGCGGATCGCTGGACGCGCTCGCACAGGGCGATCATGTGGACCAGGGCCGGGCTGTCGAACTTCCCGGCCCGCTCGATTTCCTGCGTGCGCATCTCGCCGGTTAGTTCGACCAGCGACGTCTCCGGCCCGCACGCGCTGAGCACCATCAGATCCCGAAGACGATCAATGAGCGCTTCAAAGAGCTGGTCAGGGCTGACTCCCGAGGCGATGAGTTCTCCCGCGGCCTCGAGCGCGGCCTTGGGCTCACCCGAGGCGAAAGCGTCAATCAGTGCCCCGACCAATTCCCGCGGCGCCATGCCGAGCATCTGTTCGATCATCGGCGTCGTCAGTTTTTTCTCGCCGGACGCCATCAGGCGATCGAGGATGGACAGGGCATCGCGCATCGAGCCGTTGCCGAGGCGTGCGACCATCGAGAGCAGTTCGGGCTCGGCTTCGAGCCCCTCGTTCTTGACCACGAACGCGAGCCGGTCGGCGATGATCGGCGCCGGGATGGTGCGGAAGTCGTAGCGCTGGCATCGGCTCTGGATCGTCGCGGGCAGTTTGTGCGACTCGGTGGTACAGAGGATGAACTTGACGTGCTCGGGGGGCTCCTCCATCGTTTTCAGCAGCGCGTTGAAGGCTGCGGTCGAGAGCATGTGGACCTCGTCGATGATGTAGATTTTGTAGGGCCCTCGCATGGGGCGGTAGACGCTGTTGGCGATGAGCTCGCGGGCATCATCGACGGAGTTGTTGCTGGCGCCGTCGATCTCGATGACGTCGGTGTCCTGCCCGGTCATGATAGCCTGCTCGACCTCGTCGGAGCCGGTGTTGAGGGCCTTGGCGAAGACGCGCGCCATGGTGGTCTTGCCGACGCCCCGGGTGCCGGTGAAGAGGTAGGCGTGGGCGACGCGGTCGGCCTTGATGGCGGCCTGGAGGGTCCGGGCGATGGGCTCTTGGCCGACGATGTCGTCAAAGCCGGTGGAGCGGTACCTGCGAGCGAGTGCGGTGTATGACATGGACAGAGTGTAGTGCCCGGATGGAGAACCGGGCCGGCTGGCTCAAATCACCTTGCCGATGTTCCGAACAAGAACGATCATGCTGAAATACACCACCAGCATCACAATGCCCAGAAAGACCGTGGTCAAAATCCAGCGTGTCGTGAAGTCGATCGCCATGTCGACCAAACTCGACATGGGGTCGGAGCGGAAGTCAAACCTGTAGCTGCAGAAACTCCACCACGCGATCGGGATGCTCCAGATCGGAATCCCCAGGAACAGAACTAGGGTGAACACATCGACAATGCCCACGGTGTTCGAAAAGATGTAGGACGGTTGTCCGAACATGACGGTACAAAAGAGAGCAATGCCGAGGAATATGAACTCGATGCAGCCGAATCTTCGGGCCGATCTGAGCTGTGCTGCGAGGACAAGATCCGTTGGCACCCAGCGCGAGCCGCACTCGGTACACCGAGCTCGGCCGTCCAGAAAGACGAGCGGGTACAAACACGCCGGGCATAGGTCTTTGGTTGACCGAATGTGTCGTTTCAAAAAAGTCATAACGACTCCTCAGAATCGAGTTCTTCTTTGATGACACCATTCGGTTCATTCGATGATGGGTGGGGGCCGTTGCTCGACCCGTGTGGTGTGTTCGTGTGCCGGGGTTGCTCCGGCGGGTCGATCGAGTTCAAGACCCTCGGCCAGAGGAGGCCACCGACGCTGCCGATGATGATCAGCGCGAGCCACATCGCAAAGACCCCGAGCGAGGCGGGCTTGAGGCTGTCGTCCCGGTCGATGGCCATGTAGATCGTGATTGGGAGACTCATCAGGATCATCAGCAGGGCGATCCCGAGACCGATCAGCATGGACTGCCAAGGTTTCATTTCGTTTCGACTCCGGGCATGGATCAGGATAGTACTGCAAACGTCCGGGGCATGGCCCGCCCTTCACCGGCTGCCCTCCGATAATCACGTCCAATAGGCTAAGAAATCGGAAAAACATTCGTTGTGACTCGAGCACCACGGCTTACTGGTCGAGTCCTTCGCAGGGCGCTGGGTTCTCAGCGAATGTCCCGGGCATCTTTCCTGTTTCGGAGACCAGAATCATGTTGCGACTCTACCTGACTGCTGCCCTCTCGGCCTCGATTCTGTTCGTCGCCGGCTGCAACTCAACGGGAACTCCCGCGTCCCATGCTCAGACCATGCCCGAGGTTGCCGTCGGGCTCGATCAGGTGATTCTCGGGACTTGGAAACTTGATCCGACGTATCTCAGAGTGTTGATGCAGCAGGTACTCGTCAAGAACGGGATCGACGTAGATTCGCTTTCTCAGGATGAATTCAATGCAATCATCGAGAGTGCCAAATCCGAAGTCGAGTTCATTCTTGTCTTCAATGACACCGGCGTCGTTGTCGGCTCATCCCGTGCCGGTGATATCGAGGAAAAGTTTGAGGGCCGATGGGCCGTCGAAGGAAACACCGTCAGACTCTACAATGAAACCGACGACGAAGAGTTCACGGGTACCTATGACGGTGGCAGGCTCACCATCGCTGTGAACACGGGGCCGGATGGGGAACAAATCATCCGCTTAATAAAGCCATAGACCGACAAGAAACCTTTCCAATCGCACTGAGAAATCTGTCCAGACCTCAGACAACGCCGCGTCAGCGGTGTCTTTCTGATGGAGAACGGGCTCAGAATGCCCGGAATCTCACAAGAGGAGGACCATCTGATGGCTTGTCGCACATGCACGCTGGCGCTCACACTCGTTCCGATTCTGATCTTAGGGTGCGCCCAGAATCGAGAAGCCACCTACGTTGGCACCTGGTCGGTGGACAAGGGGGCGCTCGAAACTCTGATGATCGAGCACGCGATGGTTCATCTGGCTGAGTTTGAGCCCATGCCTCAAGACGAGGCCGAGCTGGCCGACTTGAGAGAAACGATCGCCGATTCCATCCGGGTTGATCGGAAGGATCTGATCATCGAGCCGGATGGCCGCGTGGTCATGATTTCGCAGATGCATGGCGGCCGGGAGGAACGCCACGCCGGCGTCTGGACGGTTTCGGACGGCGGATTCACCATCACCGATGATGACGGGGTGTCTGCCGTCGGCCGACTTTCAGAGGGGCTCTTGGTGCTCTCGCCTCCTGACGGGGAGTCCGGCGAGGTGATTTTCCACAAGGCGGAGTGAGCCGGTGGATTTCGTCGATCCGGTCGGCGACCAGGTGACCAACACCCCGGACGACGCCGCTTATGGCTGCTGCGGTCAAGCTCTGACCAGGTTCACGGGCCGGCCGTGCGCTGGGCCCGGCCGCCGACGGGACCGACGAGCACGATCATAGCCCGCCCCGGCGCTGAATCCCGACAGACCGGCTGCCGGTAGACTATGGGCCATGAGCGATCAGCCTGACCAGACCAAGCTCCACCCGCGAGAAATCGCAGAGCGGCAGCGCGCCAAACTGCTGACGCTGGTCCGCGCCACCTTCGTGATCGTCTTTGTCACGGTTGCGGCTTTGGCGCTGCTCAGCACGACCGCAGGCGAGCCGGGGGCGGTCCAGTTCGGCGGGCTCGCCCTCAAGGGCTCATGGCAGGTCGTGCTGATCATGGCGCTCATCTTCGGGGGGCTCACGCTTGCCACCGATCTGCTCACACCGACCAAAAAGATCTCGACGCTGACCAGCATCTTCTTCGGGCTGCTCGTAGCGATGCTCGGAACCTTCGCCATCGGGCTCATCATCGACCTGCTCGTCCAGCTCTACGAGATCAAGGGGCCGGTGATCCTAACCACCAAGGTTTTCATCGGCATCGGGATGTCGTATATCTGCATCGCCACCGTGCTGCAGACACAGGACGATTTCCGCCTCGTCATCCCGTACGTCGAGTTTGCCAAGCAGATCCGCGGGGTGCGCCCGCTGATCATCGACTCGTCGGCGCTGATCGATGCACGCATCGCCGGCATCGCCGAGACCGGCGTCTTCCAGGCGCCACTGATCATTCCGAGATTCATCGTCGATGAACTGCAAATGCTCAGCGACAGCAAGGATACTGTGCGTCGCGCCAAGGGTCGGCGGGGGCTGGATGTCATCACCCAACTTCAGCGCAACCCGGGACTGGATGTGACAATCGATGAATCCGAAGTCCCCGCCAAGGCGGTCGACCAGATGCTGCTCGAGTTGGCCAAGCGCACGCAGGCGGTCATGGTGACGCTGGACTCGGGCCTGTCGCGGGTCGCGTCGATCAATGGTGTGCCGGTGCTGGACATCAACGCTCTGGCCGAGGCGAGCAAGCCGATCACCGCATCGGGAGAACTGGTGACGCTCAAACTGATCCGCCCCGGCGAGCACCCGGGTCAGGCGGTCGGCTATCTGGCGGACGGGACGATGGTCGTCGTGTCCCAGGCCGACGCGTTGATCGAACAGACCGTCGATGTGGAGGTCGAATCCACGATCCAGACCTCGGCCGGGCGGATGGTCTTTGCCAAACTCTCGGCGGAATATGCGGAACAATCGACCCAGCCCAACCTCACGACCGCCCGAGAAGAACCCGAGCAGGACCCGAGCCCGGCACCCGAGATCGCCGAGCCGGAGCAGACCGATCAGGATTCTGCCGGCGAAGATATCAACCGCGAACGTCCGGTACAGCAGCGACCCGCCGGCCCGTTCCCGCCCGAGCGTCCCGTGATCAAGGAAAAGTCCGCCCGCCGGCGCAACCCGAGACGCTGATTTTCTCGGACCGTTCCGATCTCTCCCGATTGTTTCGGATGCAGCGATCGGTGATGTTCTGATGCCTGTGCATTTTCGAGCTTTGAGACGGTTGCCGATTTGGATCGTCTCTCTGGCGAGCGATCCGACCCGAACCGACGGTATCCATTGGAAACGCTGTTCTTTGCGTTCCCGGGAGGTTTCAGCATGTTGCGCACCCGTTCGTACGCCGCCGTCGGCCGAGCCTTTACACTCGTTGAGGTTCTGATCGTGGTGGTGATCCTCGGGATCCTCGCGGCGGTTGTCGTACCGAGTTTCGCCAACGCCACGGAACCGAGCCGACAGGCCGCGTTTATCACCTCGATGAAAAGCTTTGGTGATGCCGTTCAGCTCTATCAGGCTCGCAATGGGGACTATCCGCCCGATGGCGTCTCGGGCACCATTCCCGCTGGGCTTGAGAACTACATCTCACCCGATGACTGGGACGACATCACACCCATCGGCGGCTCGTGGGACACCGAAGACACCCCCGCGGGCTATGGCGTCGGCGTCCACTTCGACGGCCAGGGCCAGACCCGCGACGACCAATACATGCTCGAAATCGACGAAACATTCGACGACGGCAACCTCGCGACCGGGTCATTTCAGACCACCGGCTCCGGCCGATACTACCTCATCGTCTCGGCGAACTGATCGCCGATAGCATCTCGGCATGAACCAGACCATCCAGCGCCGACGCGAGCGGGCCGAACTCGCCCTCCAATCTTCTTCCGATGCACTCGTTCTGGTCGGCGCGGGCGAGCCGATCGCGGTGCCGGGCGGGCTGGATCGGGTCTATCCGTTCTCGGCGCACCCCCACCACCGCTGGCTGACCGGGCGGAATGATGCGGGCGCGGTGCTGGCCTACGACCCGGGCGAGGGCTGGCGCGACTTTGCGCCGGAACTGACCGATGACGACCGGATCTGGGAAGGCATCACTTCGCGCGCCGGTGAGCCGATCTCGGGTTTGAAGCCGTGGCTGGCGGCGCGCTCGGGGCGCCCGATCGCCATGCTCGGCGTCCCGGTCGAGGGTATCGCCGGGGATACGGAACTCAGCGCCGAACTCGATCAACAACTGTTGCACGCTCGCCGGCCGAAGGACCAGACCGAGATCACGCTCATGAATCGAGCCATCGAGGCGACCGCGGCCGGGTTTGCCAGGGCCCGCGCGTTTGCCGAGCCCGGCGTCACCGAGCGCGCCATCCAGATCGAGCTCGAGGCCGAGTGCTTCCGGCATGGGGGCGAGGCGATGGGCTACGGGACAATCGTCGGCGCCGGGCCCAATGCCGCCATCCTCCATTTCGCCCCGAGCGAGCGCACCGTCAAGCACGGCGAAATCATGTTCATCGACGCGGGTTGCGAGATCAAGGGCTACGCCGCCGATGTCTCGCGCGCGTTTGTGATCGGCGAATCCTCCGCCATGCAGCGGGATCTGCACGCGATCGTGCTCGATGCCGAGCGGTGGGCGATCACGCAGTGCACACCGGGCACCGAGTGGAAGGACCTGCACCTGCGCACGGCACTTCGGATGACGCAAGGGCTGATCGACCTCGGCATCCTCACGGGCAGCGCCGAGGGGCTCGTCGAACGCGATGCGCACGCCCTGTTCTTCCCGCACGGGCTCGGCCACCTCGTTGGGCTCGGCGTACGCGACGCCAGCGGCTACCTGCCGGGACGCTCACCATCCAACCGGTTCGGGCTCGCCTTCCTGCGCATGGACCTGCCACTCGAGCAAGGCTACATCACGACCGTTGAACCGGGGCTGTATTTTATTGAGCCGTTGCTGAGAGATCCGGCAAACCGCGAAAACTACCACGACGCCGTCAACTGGACCGAGGTCGACCGCTGGATCGGCATCGGAGGCATCCGCATCGAGGACAACATCCTCATCACCGATTCGGAACCGATCAACCTGACCGAGTCCATCCCGGTCGGGCTTTGATTCTGATTATTTCTTCGGTTTGAACTGCGCACTCTGGACGATCTCGGCGAGTTTCGTCACATCGCGCCCCTCGACCGCCCGCCGAACTTCCGAGGCCTTGGCGTCCGTCCTCGCCAGCAGGGATTCCGCTTTTTTCCAGTAGGTCTCGGCCTTTTTTCCCTCGGCAAGAAAGAGGTCCGACACCAATTCCTGGAGTTTGGTGAGCGTGATCGTGTCAAGGTTGCTGTAGTAGCGATTAACGATTCCCTTCTGGTATCGGCTGAGATGCTGCCCCTTGGCCATGGCGTGGTCCTCCGGCTCAGCCCGAGCCGACAAGCTGGGTTCGGGCGAGTGTGCGGTAGATCTCGCATCGGCCCAGCAGTTCGCTGTGTGTGCCCTGATCGACAAGCCGGCCCGCATCGAGCACGAGGATGCGGTCGGCGTTGACCACGGTACTCAGCCGATGCGCCACGATCAAGGTCGTCTTGCCCGACGAGAACGACCCGAGTGCTTCGGAGATCTTGGCTTCGGAATCGGCGTCGATCATACTTGTTGCTTCATCAAGAATCAGAATAGAAGGATCGCGCAGGATCACACGCGCGATCGCCAGCCGCTGGCGCTGCCCGCCGGAGAGGGTCAGCCCCTGCTCGCCCACGGGTGTGTCGAGACCAGCCGGGAGCTGTTCGATGAACTCCATGGCAAATGCCCGCCGGGCAGCATCCTCGATCTGCGCCTCCGTCGCGAGTTCGGCGCCGTACGCGATGTTGGACCGGATCGTGCCGGGGAAAATGACCGCCTCCTGCGTCACCACGCCGATCTGTTCGCGCAAACTGCGCACGCTGAACTCACGGACATCCTGGTCGTCGATCATGATCCGGCCTTGATCGGGCTCGAAGAGTCTCGGGATGAGCGAGAGGATGGTGGTCTTGCCCGAGCCGTTGGGTCCGACGATGGCGACGCGCTCGCCCTGGGCGATCTCGAGGCTCAGGTCTCGGAGCGCGGGTGTGTGGGTTCCGGGGTACGAGAAGGTGACGTGCTCGAACGCGAGCGATGCGCGATGTCGGCCGAGAGCCGGGAGCCTCGGGTCCAGCCCCGGCTCTTCGGGCAGATCCATGAGCTCGGCAAGGCGCTCCGAGGCCGCCGCTGCGGACTGGATTTCATTGATGATCCCGGTCAGGGGCCTCAGCGACGCCGCCGCGATCCCGAGCGAGACAAGCACGAGCAGGAACCGGTTGGCGTCGAGTTCCTGATCGATGATGGCCTTGGACGCGACCGCTGCGAGCACCCCGATGACGAGAATCGCGACGACTTCCGAGATCGGGCTGGACAGGGCGCGGGCGGTGCGCGCCTTGAACATCTGCGAGATCACATCCCGGTTGATCGAGTTGAACCGTTCGAGCTCGTGGTCCTCGGCGGTCTGCACCTTGACCACGCGCAGCCCGCGCAGCGCATTGCCCGTGCGCCCGAGCAGCGATGCCTGCCCGACGAACGCTCTCTTGCGCGCCCGGCGAACACGCTGGCTGAGCGTGCGGATCACGAGCCAGAGGATCGGTGCGGTGATGAGCGAGACGAGGGTGATGCGCCAGTCGAACCAGAAAGCCGCGATCATCGCCGCTAGACCTTTGCCGATCTGGGCCGCGGCCTTGGACACGATCGCGGTAAAGCCCTCGGCCAGCCGCTCCGTCTCGTCCACGATCCGCCGGGAAATATCCGACGAATCACCCATCACCACCGTGCTCAGTGGCAGCCTCATCACGTGCTCGAACGCCCGGTCGCGGATGCGCTGCGAGGCCCGGTAGACCGCGGTAAGCGCCAGAAACTGGTGCCCGAATGTCGCGGCTGCGGCAAGCACCGTCAGCACGCCCAGGCTCACCATGATCACCAGCACACCCTTGAACGGCTCCGTGGGCAGGCTCTGAATCCACGACTCGGGAATGCTCGGGAGCACCGAAATTTTGTCCAGCCGATCGTTCAGCTTGTGCGCCCGATCCTGAAGCGTCACCACGTCAACTGCGACTCGCTCGCTCTGACCAGTCACCGGATCGACGCGCTGCTCGTACTTCGGCAGCATCGTGTCCAGAATCGGCGCCACACCTGCCAACCCCACGCCGAGCCCGGCGCTGGCGACCAGCGACAGCATCAGGGCTGCGATCACCGTCCAGCGATCCTTGAGCATCTCCCGCGCAAACCGCCAGAAGGTGTTCATCCGAAGTCCTCCGCGTCCGTGCGATTCACGCTAGTTCATCAGCGGCGACAAATCCGTGACCACCGTCCCAAGCGTTGTGAACCGACGTCCCGCTGCATCATCGATCCGCGTCAATGACGCCAGCAGCGGTGTATCACCCGTGATCTCCACCGCGAAGTTCTCAAATCGGGCAGCCGAGGCGATCTTGTCTTTGATCGACTGCAGATCGGTAAAGGCGTCGTTGGTCACATCAAGCCCGGATCGACCCTTGGCGGCAACCGTGCGCGAGACACTGATGACCGTTCCGTCATCGAAATGCACCGCGAAGGTGTACGTCAGGCTCGTGCTGCCCGGGTTGTAGACGCTGATGACTTCTGAGAAACCGGTGTCGCTGCTGGATCGGGCATCGGCGAAGACGTAGCTTGTCGCGGCCGAGGCCAGCACGACCTCGCCCCCGCCGCCCTGTGTGCTTGCCGAGAGGAACTGCGCCGCGATCGCCGGTCCGCCATTCTGCACCGAGACGCGCACACTCAGGGGTGAATCCGTGGCGATGGCGGTGCCTGGGATAGTGTCCAGATCAAACGTCTGCCGACGACCGGCGTCGATCCTGTTGAACACGCTGTCGCGCCGAACACCATTGGCATCGACAAAGTCGAACCGGACGACGGCCTGCATGGTCCCGAGATT
>DRKT01000002.1 GCA_011053195.1 Phycisphaerales bacterium
CAGCACGGACGCCGAGGGACGTTCCCATTTCCGAAGAGATTGCAGCCGCCGGACCCGACGCGGGAAGGAAAGTGCAAAGGCTGGGCGAGGAATTGCGCGAAGAACCTCAGTCCGTGTGTTCGCAATCAACTCAAGATGTGCTGTTTGGGCGGATCTGCTCGATGCGATTCCCCTGAACAGCTCTATCAGGCTCGAGTGACGTGTGGCGAGATTGTTCCGGGCACATGGCCTAGTATTATAGATCATTTCTTTCAGGCATGTGAATTTAAAACCTCTTCCTGTATAGTGGCACTTGGCACAGCCGGAATTGGTTGTGCTGGGTCTGGCTTGGCACCTTGCATAATCGGGCTTCTCTCCCTGGGGTTCACCGTACCGACAGCGTGCCGAGAATGGATTGTGGGAATATGTATATGGCTAAAGCGAAATTATATATTATTCTACTTGGAATATTATTTACGGCAGTATGTCTGGGCGTTCGAATGAAGTGGCCAAATTTAATGCCAACCTATCCAACTGCGCTTGTTGGTCTCGGCCTTTCAATCGTTGCGCTCATGCTATATATGTATCAACGAGTTAGGCAGGATAGTCGATGACATGTGTGCCTCCAAATAATTTATCCTGTTTTGGAAAGACAGGATGCCTATCCCCTGAACAGCTCTATCAGGCTCGAGTGACGTGTGGCGAGATTGTTCCGTACAGGAGAATATATGTTGTGGGTATGTGTGTTCTTAATCAATTGCTTGCCGGAGCATGCTCAACGGAATGTCCCGGACTGACTGCAGCAGCATTGAAATCCAAAACGCTCGATGCCTTGATTGGGTGCCTCGGAGGTGGCGCGATTGGCGGCATTCCTGGCTGCCTTGTCGGCAGCGTTGTAGTGGCTTCCTTATGGTCCGGCCCCTCAAGCCAAGATCGGCGTAATGCTCAAGCTCTTTCACTACGAATGATCCGAGACTCGGGTTGAACGCAAATCCCCCTCCCCCCAGCATGAAGGTTTCGGGTGATACGCCGCCCAATGCATGGGGACCTCGTGCAGAAGATCATGGAGCGTGGTTGATGACGGTGCCGAGAGGTAGTTGGCGTATGACGAAGCTCTACGTACACGGGGATTTTATACAGGGCATCGTGTTCTTTTTGGCTAATTCAATAAATTTAGTAAATTACAATAATTGAATGGCTTAGGAAAGCCAGGTCAACTCGTCGGAAGTGGGGGCATGGGTGGGAAGTGTCGGTTCCTTCATTCGTCGTTGGTTGGTGGAGTGTTGACGTGGGAGCCGCGTTACTTCTGGTTGCCACTGGATTCGGTTCAGGGCAGGCTTGTATCCAGTGTGGCAATCCTGTGGAGGTTGTCAGGCTCACTGTTCTTGATGGGGGTCGCAACGACCAGTTCGGTCACCTTGCCGCGATCGGATGTGGCACGGCGGTTGTTGGATACTCCAGACGCCTCCGACAACAGCGACCCCAGTAGACTGGGGCGATGGGTTCAGCAGGTCATGCTCCTGATCGATGACAGTCAGCCGTCCGACATGTTTGGATTTGCAGTTCCTATCAATGGCGACACGATGATTGCCATCGGCGATGGTAGCCATCGAGGTTCGGCGTATATCTTCGCACGAAGCGGCTGCAAGTGACCCCAAAAGCCCAAGCTTCTTATCCAGCGATGGTGCCGCGATCGATTGCTTCGGTTGCGCTGTAGCCCTGATAAGGGCAATGCATTCGTTGGTGCGGTGCGTCAGAATAACACCAATGGAACAGACACCGGTGCGGGTATGCCTTCGACCTGAATCTGGGTAGGTTTCGATTTCAGCACACCACGCGATGAGTTCAACCTTGTTAACAACTTCTCAAAGCTCGTCGCATTCGGAACGGTAGATGCTGTTGCAGACTTCGCACCACTCTTTGGTACGCTCGATCAAGTGAGTCGTCGATGGGGCTGAGTTCTCGGTCGGTCTGTTCTCTGCGTCCAGGACTCCGCGCCCTGTTCTTGAGGATGGCGTGGTACCTTGGCGGGCGAGGTCGGGCCGTACCGTCTGTTAGCAGTTGATAAGGAGTCCTCATGAATCCGAGGGCCCGGGTATCCATCGGCTCTGGGGCCGGGTTGCTGCAGCGAGTTTCGTCTTCTTTTTGGCCAAGGGCCTGCGCAGGCTCGCCGTTGGCGGTGCGGCGGTGGCTTGGGTCCGATAGAGTCCACGCCGACGTGGTATTGGCCTGGCTCTGAACATGGACGTGCGGCCGGTGTGCGCGTGCTTCTCGGCTCACCCCTCCAAACCCAACCGAACATTTTGCGTGTGCTTTCAGGTGGCTTAAGCCCGAGTGCATCGGCGTCGATGTCGCTCTGGGTTGAAATACTGAAATCTCGGATGCGTTGGTTGTGGGCCCGGCGGAGGGACTGCCGACACCACCGAGTGGGCGCCACAATGTGAGTATACCTTTGCAACTCTCAGATTCTGATCTTGTCTCGATCTTTCATCAGTCAAGCGAAGCCATGCTTGTCACCAATACGCATGGTGAGATTGTGTATGTCAATACGCAACTCATCGAACTGACCGGCTTCGGCGAAGATGAACTGATCGGCAGGCATCCGAACGTATTCCGCAGCGAGCAGAACCCGCCCGAGCTCTATGAGCAGATGCTCGAAACAATCCGCACCGGAGTGCAGTGGCAGGGCCGACTGATCACCAGACGCAAGGCCAAACTGCCCATGCGCCTTGCCGGAGGTGATCCAAAGTCCGACCCGAGCGAGTTCTGGTCCTACCTCACCATCACACCGATCGCGGGTCAAGATGGCCAGATCCGTTACTTTGCCGGCGTCATCCGGGACATCTCGCGCAAGGTCGAGATGGAGAATCGCTACGACTTCGAACGCAGCGAGGCCCGTGTCCGTGCGGATATTTCCATGGTGCTCCAGAACAAGGACCCGATCAAGGAACGCCTTGCCAAGTCACTTGAACTGCTCATGGGGCTGAAAGAACTCGATGTCCAGAACAAATGCGGAATCTTCGTCAGCAATGAAGAGCGAACGCACCTCGATATGTTCGTACTGCATGGCGAGTACACCGATGAGTTCATCGAACGCGAACAGAGGATTCCCTACGGCAACTGCCTCTGCGGCCGGGTCGCCATCTCGGGCGAAGTGATCGTCTCGGACGACTGCTTCTGTGATCCTCGTCACGAGAACACGTTTCAGGGGATGACCAACCACGGACACTACATCATCCCGCTGCGCGCCTTCGGAGAGACGATCGGCGTGCTCTTCATGTATACCGATCCGTATCCATCTCACGATGATCACAGGCTCAATACACTGAGATCCGTTGGCGACTCCATCGCACTGGCCATCGCCAATGACCAGATCAAGCAGCGATTGATCCGAGCGACCGAGGCCGCCAACACCGCTTCGCGCGCCAAGAGCGAGTTCTTGGCCAACATGAGCCACGAGATCCGAACGCCGCTCAACGGCATCCTCGGGTTCACCGACATGCTCTGCCGCGATGGCGACTCCATCTCCGATGAAGAACGGCGGGAATGGCTCGAAGTCATCCATGCCAGCGGCAAGCACCTGCTCCAACTCATCAACAACATCCTCGACCTGTCCAAGGTCGAAGCAGACCAACTCGAGATCGAACGGACCGAGTGCGTCCCGATGGAGATGCTCTCGGATGTGGCCTCGGTGATGCGGGTTCAGGCCGACCAGAAGTCCATCGACCTGAACATCGAGTATGCCAACGCCATTCCACGCACCATCGAGACCGATCCGACCCGGCTCCGACAGGTGCTGACGAATCTGATCGGAAATGCCCTCAAATTCACGGATCGTGGGGGCGTCACCATCAAAACCAGATTCGAGCGCACCGATGATGGCCAAGCCAGCCTGATCTTCGATGTCATCGACACAGGGACGGGCATTCCAGAGGACAAGCTCGAAACCATATTCAACCCTTTCTCCCAGGCCGACACGTCCATCACACGCAAATTCGGGGGCACGGGTCTTGGTCTGGCCATCAGTCGAAGGCTCGCGGCGGCCCTCGGCGGCACGCTCGAAGTCTCCAGCACGCTCGGGAAGGGAAGCACGTTCACGCTCACAATTCCCGTCAACATGCCGGACGGTGCGGAGCTGGTCGATGGCCTTCAGGCCGAGGCCGTGCGGAAAGCCCACCGGAAAACCAACGATTCGTCGAACTCGGTCAAGCTCAACGGGCACATCCTACTGGTCGATGATGGGCAGACCAATCGGCAATTGATCGAGTTGCTTCTGAGGCGAGCCGGGGCCGAGGTGACCACTGCGGACAATGGTCACAGAGGCTACACACTCGCCACGCAGAACGACTATGACCTCATTCTGATGGATATGCAGATGCCCATCATGGATGGCTACACCGCGGCAGAGCACATCCGAAACCATGGCATCTCCACGCCAATTATCGCTCTTACGGCGAGCGCCATGAAAGGAGATCGTGAACGCTGCCTCGAGGCGGGCTGTAATGACTACCTCACAAAGCCTGTGGACATCAACGAACTTCTCTCAGCCGTCGCAAAGTGGATCTCATATCTCGATGAGTCGGGCGGCCCACTCGTGTGTGAGGAGCAGTCAGCGCAGCAGCCGGCCGGCGAGGTCTCGGCCCTGATCTCATCGCTGCCGACGGATGATCCTGAGTTTCGTGAGATCATCATCGAATATGTCGAGAATCTTACCAATCAATTGGAAGAAATGGAACGGACCTGTGCAGCCCAGGACTTCGAGAA
>DRKT01000003.1 GCA_011053195.1 Phycisphaerales bacterium
CAACCCCGACGGCACGCTGACGATCAACAACGCGCTCAACTCCACCGTTGCCGCAGCCACCTTCGAACTCATCGAGGATGGAATCGACTGGACCCTTTCCGTCTTTGTCGACAACGCGGGCATCATTGCATTCGACGACAACAACGCCATCTGCGCCAAAGTCGAAACGCACAACCACCCGAGCGCCATCGAGCCCTACGGCGGGGCTGCCACGGGTATCGGCGGGTGCATCCGCGACATCATCGGCACCGGACTCGCTGCCAAACCCATCGCCAGCACCGATGTGTTTTGCGTCGGGTACCCGAACATTAAAGATGTTCCTGCGGGTTGCCTTCCCCCGGCACGCGTGCTGAATCAGGTTGTCGCCGGCGTGCGCGACTACGGCAACCGCATGGGCATCCCCACCGTCAACGGAGCCGTCTGGTTCGACAATCGATACGTCGGCAACCCGCTTGTCTACTGCGGCTGCATCGGCATCATGCCACGCAGCCTGATCAAAGGCGATGCCGAACCGGGGGACCTGATCGTCGCCCTCGGCGGTCGAACCGGACGCGACGGGATCCACGGCGCCACCTTCAGCAGCACCGAGCTTACCGACACACACGCCGACGAGTTCAGCCATGCCGTCCAGATCGGCAACCCGATCGAAGAAAAACGCGTCCTCGACGCCATCGTCCGGGCCCGCGATGCCGAGGGCGGACCACTCTTTACATCGATCACCGACTGCGGCGCCGGCGGGTTCAGCTCCGCCATCGGTGAGATGGGCGAGCACGTCGGGGCCGAGGTCCACCTCGACCGGGCACCACTCAAATACGCCGGCCTGACCTACGACGAGATCTGGATCAGCGAAGCCCAGGAACGCATGATCCTCGCTGTTCCACAGGCCAATATCGATTCGCTGCAACGTATCTGCGATGAGGAGCACGTCGAACTGTCGGTGCTCGGAACCTTCGGACACTTCAATCAGAACAAAGAACCGGAACTCATCCTATTCTACAACACAACCGAGGTCGGTCGGCTCCCGATGCCCTTCCTCCACGATGGCATCCCCACACCCACGCGCGAAGCGATCTGGAAACCGCCGAGGCACACCCGAAAAACACGCCCCGGCACGGAGCCCACGGTCAAAGAAGCATTGCTCTACCTTCTGGCCCAGCCCAACATCGCCAGCAAAAGGTCGATCATCAGCCAGTATGACCACGAGGTGCAGGGCAACACCCTCATCAAGCCGCTGGTCGGTGTGCAGGGCCAGGGCCCGAGCAATGCCGCCGTCATCGAACCCGTCCCGGGTACGTCCCGCGGCTTGGCCATCGGGTGCGGTCTGGCGACCAACCTAGGCGACCCCGAACTCGGCGGCGACGCATACCAGATGGTGCTGACCGCGATCGATGAGTGCGTACGCAACCTCGTCTGTGTCGGCGCCGATCCGAGCCGAATCGCCATCCTGGACAACTTCTGCTGGCCGAGTTGCGCCAAGCCGGAGAACCTCGCCTCGCTCGTCCGCGCCGCCGAGGGCTGCTACGACGGCGCCAAGGCCTACCGAACCCCCTTCATCTCCGGCAAGGACTCGCTCAACAACCAGTTCACAACCAGGCAGGGCCAAACCATCGAGATCCCGCCGACGCTGCTCATCACGGGTATTGGAATCGTGCCGGATATCCGACGGTGCCTCTCCAGCGACTTCAAACGCCCCGGCAGCAGCGTCCTGCTGATCGAGGCCGAGCAGAACGATCAATGGCTCCGGATGGGAAATTCTCAATTTTACAATTGTTTCGGATTGCCCGATCGGGCCGAGCCCTTGATGCCGGCCGTGGATCTTGCATCGGCTCCGACCGTGGCCGCCGCCGTCGCCAGGATCATCCGAGAAGGGCTCGCTCTGGCAGCCCACGATGTCTCCGACGGCGGGGCGTTGGTCACCATCGCCGAGATGCTCATCGGCGCCGGCAGCACGATCGGGTTCGACGCCGCGCACATATCCCTCGAACGCTGGTTCTCGGAAACACCCGCCGGCTACATGCTCGAAGTCCCCGACGAGCCGCCTGTACTGGACATTCTCAATGATTTCGGCGTCACCTGGACCCACCTCGGATTCACCACCGACTCAGGACGACTCGAAGCCAATGACGAATCCATTGCGGTCGAAGAACTCACCGAGGCCTGGCTCGGATCGGTCACCGTCTGAACCGGCTCACCGCGCCGAAGCTGTCGGGTCCCAGTCCGGCAGGTTGTGCCGCATCGCATAGTCCGACCAGATCCGGCGATCCTTGAGTTTCTCAGCCGAAACAAGCCCGCTGTGCCCGTCGAGGAATCCGATAACCGCCTTGCCGCTGTAGCGAGGGTGCGCATGACCCCACGCATCCGCCCGCGTGCGCTCGGTCCACTCAACATCAATCGGCGGCGGCATCACCGCAAAGTACCCCTCGACCGTGCTCCCGTCACCACCGAAGCCCGGATTTTGAACGCCATACGCCGAGGCGAAGGTGATCAACTCGCTCGGCATGAGTGCATCACCAAGCCGATGCGTGAATCGCCCTTTTTCAAACACCGCGGTGCGCAGAGCGCGTGTGGTCTGCGTGCTCCCGCCGACGAATACGCCGTTGATCCCGAATGACGGATACACGCTGACCTGATATGCCCAACTCTCAAAAGCGTCGCCGAAGATCCCGCCATCCTGCATGACCTCGGCCCGCTCGCGCAGCAGGGCCGCCCGGCTGTTGACATGCGTCGTCCCGCCCCACACATAGTCAAAGTATGGCCCCAAGCGGTACGGATACCGCTTCTTGATCTCGCCGATCGTCAAAGGCCGACCGAACTCATCGAGCACATCCAGCCCAGCCGCCTCGACACTGTCGTACCCGCCCCGCATGAGCTCATCCGCATGGTCATTGGCGAACAGATGCGCCGACTGCATGAGCGATCGGCTCGCGGCCAACTCGATGCACTTGCGCGCCTGCTGCTTCGCCCTGCCCAGCGCCGGGAGCAACAGCCCGATCAGCAACGCGATGATCGCGATCACCACCAGCAGTTCGATCAGAGTAAAGGCGCCATTCCGGCTCGATCCGCGTTCCATATCACGGGCACCCCGCGTTGAAGTTGGCAATCCACGCGCTGAAATCAGCCGGCTCGACCGTCCCATTCTGATTCTGGTCGGCCAGTGGTGAGCCCGTATTGAAGGCTGCGATCCACGCGCTGAAGTCCGCGGGCTCGACTGTTCCATTCTGGTTGACATCCGCAAGACACGTCGCCGGCACACTGAACGTGTCAACTGCAACCGCATCCAGACTCACCGACGTATCCAGCGATTCAAACGTGATCGTCATCGTGCCATCCGCCGGCACCTCGAATCGCCACAGCGTCTCGACCAGATCACCCCCGAAAATGTCATCCGGCCCGAGATTGAACCGATACAACTCCACAACCTCGACGGGCCCCTGACCATCGCACACAATCGTTGCCGGGTCGATCTCACGCCCCAGTGTTTTCGTTTGCAGCAGCACCGTCGTCGTCCCGCCGACCATCGGCTCGGCCGGCACCTGAACCTCAAATTCAAGCACGGTTGTGAATGAATAGATATTGCCGGTGCTCGTCAGAAATGCTGTCCCTGTGGTTTCCTGCACCGTCGGCGGGGTCCAACCCGCGGGCAGCGGAACCGGAAACATCCCAATGTCGGGCGCGTTGGGCTGCACGGCCGAGGCGAAATCATCCCACTCGGCATACGTCGAATGGGCATCACCCCGCGACCAGCCGAATGAATCCGGCTGCACGAACCCCTGCGCCCCGACACCCACGCCAATCAACGAAAGCCCAAACCCGACCGCAACACAGCCCAGACATGACCGCATAGGAAGGCTCCTGTTCCGACTGGTTTTCCCGTCATGCCGAAATCCGTCCGGCCTGACAGGAGAACAGTAGCCCAACTGCGAATCAATCTCAACTACAACCGAACGAGAACTCACCGCCGGACAGCCGGGAAGCCTAACGCAAACCGTACTCCCGGAGTTTCCGATAGAGCGTCCGCTCACCGATCCCGAGCAGCTTGGCGGCCCGTTCGCGGTTGCCCTCGGTCAGCCGGAGCGTCTCGCGGATGGCCCGCTTCTCGAGCTGGTCCAGGCTTGCCCCGGCCAGCGATCCAGCAGCGGAAAGTTCCGCCCCGCCCTGGCCATCGATGCTGCGGATCTCCTCCGGCAAGAGCTCGACGCCCAGCTCGATGGGCTTGTCCTTCTGATCCGAGGTCCCAAGGGCCGTCACCACCATGCGCTGCACCGTGTTGAGGAGTTGCCGGACATTGCCCGGCCAGTCGTACGCCGTCAGCTTGAGCATCGCCGCGTCAGACACCACGGGCTCGGGCCGATCCGGCGCCAGACTCGGCGCAAAGCGGTGGATGCCGTGCATCACCAGGGGCGGGATGTCCTCCCGTCGATCACGCAGCGGAGGGATATGGATCGTCGCGGCATTGATTCTAAAATATAAGTCCTCACGAAACGTCCCGGCCTTCATCATCTCCTGCAAGTCGCGGTTCGTCGCGCTCACAAAGCGCACATCAACGGACCTCGGCTCATTGGCGCCGAGTCGAACCACCTCGCCAGATTCCAGCACGCGTAAAAGTTTCGGCTGCATCGACGCCGGCATGTCACCGATCTCATCAAGAAACAGCGTCCCCCCCGAGGCATATTCAAACACGCCCTCACGGTCCTTTTCCGCCCCCGTGTATGCCCCTCGATCGTGCCCGAATAGCTGGTCTTCGATCAGGCTCTCGCTCTGGCCCGCGCAGTTGAACGTCACATACCGACCGGATTGACGCCTGCTGTTGCGGTGCACCGCCCGGGCGATCAGTTCCTTGCCTGTCCCGCTCTCGCCGGTGATCAGGACCGGGATATCACTCGCCGCCACCGTGCGCACGGTCTGCAACACCCGCCGCATCGGCTCGCTCACCGCGACCAACCCCTCAAACCCCGAAAGCTCGAGCTCATCCTTCAGATCCCGGTTCTGATGCCGGAGCACGACCGTCTCGGCGGCCCGATTGACCAGATTCCGAAACACCTCAAGATCCAGCGGCTTCTCGATGAAGTCGTACGCCCCCTCCTTGAAGGCCGCCCGCGCCGTCGGTACGTCCCCATGCGCCGTCACCATGATCGTCTCAATCGTCGGCTGGAGATCCTTCGCCGCCCGGAGCACCACCAGCCCTGCATTGCCGCCGTCCGGCTCGACAACCAAACCACCAAACTCGGTCCCGGCGGACGTCGGCATGCGCAGATCCGTCACCACGACGTCGAACACACCGCCACGCAGTTCCTCGATCGCCTCGCCCACCGTCGTCACGATGGTGCACACATGCCCGGGCTTGCGCAGAGCCTCGGCCATCACTTCCGCATGGCCGGGCTCATCCTCCACGATCAGCACCTGCGCCCGGACATCTGGTTTGGAATCGCGTGTCAGCATCGTGGTCGATCATACACGCCGGGGCGCCTGATCCCAGCCGGCAACAGCGCCTGCCACCTCGCCGCGATCGCAATCGCCAGCGCATCGGCAATATCCGCCGGCTTCGGCACCTCGTTCATCCCGAGAATCCGGGCCACCGACGCCTGGATCTGCCCCTTCTTGGCCTGACCCGAGCCTGTCAGCGCCCGCTTCACATCCGCCGGCGGCAGCTCCACGATCGACGCCCCACTCCGATGCGCCACCAGCAGAATCACACCCCGGGCGTGCGCCATCTGCACCGCTGTGAACGGATGATCCGGGTGCGAAAATAACGCCTCGATCGCGATCAACTCCGGCTGGTTCTGCTTGATGATCTCGGTCAGGTCCCGTTCCAGCTCGCCAAGCCTCGTCGGCACACTTGGGGTCGGGCCCGAACCCGGCGCCAGCCGAACCACGCCGGCATCGACAAACTCCGGCGGCGACATCGGCTCAGTGCCACCCTCGACGCACCCGAAGCCCGTCAGCCGAAGTCCGGGATCAATCCCGAGCACACGCATGCCAATTCCCTCAATCCCTGCCCGCGTAGTTCCGGACCCAGTGAACCAGAGTCCTCGCCAGAATATCCGTTTCAAGATTCACGCGATCCCCCACGCGGAGCGCCCCCATCGTCGTCTCGCTCAGCGTGGTCGGAATCAGGGCGACGCTGAACGTTCCCCCGGCCACATCGACCGAGGCCACCGTCAGGCTGATGCCATCAATCGCAATCGAGCCCTTGGGCGTGATGCAGGGCATCAATTCCACCGGCGGCCGGATCTCGATCTCATACCCTGGCTCGGTCCGAACCGCGGACACCTCGCCCACGCCCTCGATGTGCCCCTGCACAACGTGCCCGCCCAGCAGGGTCTCGGGCGTGCAGCAGGACTCGATATTCACCCGATCCCCCACAGCAAGCCCGCCAAGGGTCGTTCTCGCCAGCGTCTCCGGTATGGCATCAAAGGCCATCACCATGGACTCTCCGGCTCGCTCGGGCTCACCAACCACGGTCAAACAGCAGCCCGAGACACTGATCGAGTCGCCCGGCGAGGGGCAATGGTCCCAGCCTGCGGTTTCGATCCGAATCCTCGCCCCATCGGCACTGGTCTCAACCCCAGCCACCCGCCCCACTGTCTGGATCAGTCCCGTATACATCCCGTTCACTCCACTTGGGCCCTTCCCCGCTTGACCGGCGGGCGGCCCTGTTGGATACTCCGTCACGGCCACGTAGCCGGCAGAACCCAGCCTACGCCGTGCGGCCAGCACGCGCCGGCCGTCAGACGGAGGTCCACTCTCAATGCGTTCAATCCGACAGCTCACCGTGTCAGCCTGCCTGATCTCGATCACCACCCTTCTGGCTGTCCCGATCACCGGGTGCAAGGCTCCGAAGGGACTCACCGCCAACGAGCGTGGCGACCGACTTCCAATCGTTCACTCTGACTGGAGAAAGATGGGATACCGGTGGGACTGGAACGCCTTTCCCGTCATGCTGATCGGTGAGGGGCCACTCCGAACCGAGCCTCACGGCGATCTCGTCATCTTCCAGGAAACCGGAGGCACGATCAGCGGCATCGACGACCAGGTCGGCGAAACCATCTGGTCCAACAAACCAGCGGGCGACCTCACCAAATTCACAGGCATGGACCGGAGGGGCAACTTCGTATTCATCGCCAGCGAATCCGAGCTCTTCATCCTCGACACCCAGACCGGAGAACTCGTCGGCCGGCAATCATTCGAGAAACTCATCACCACCGACATGATCCTCATCGGCGACATCGCGGTCGTCGGGTCCGCCTCGGGCGAACTCATGGGCCATTACCTTGTCGCGGGTGTCAAGGCATGGGGGCACGATCAGCCCGGGACGTTCGAGGCCGACCCGGTCCTCATGGGCAACATCGTCGGCAATGTCACAAGCACCGGCAACGTCATCTGTGTCGATACCTCCACCCAGCATCAGACCGGGCTCAACCAGATCTACAAAGGCCCCGGTGCCCAGCTCGCAGCCAGTGAAACCATGATGTTCGTCCCCAGCCTCGACCAGTCGCTGTATGCCTTCCATGCGCACAACGGCCGGCTTGCCTGGCGACACCTCACACCAAGCCCCGTCACCGATCAGCCCGTCTACCACGATGGCGTCCTCTACTGCTCATTCCCGGATTCCGGGCTCACCGCATTCAATGCCGAGACCGGCGACATCCTCTGGGTCTCAGAAGGACAGTTCGGCAGGGTCATCGGAACACGCCACGGCCGGCTGCTCGTCTGGGATGGCCAGACCCTCGCCGCGATCGACCCGCAGCGAGGCGGCGTGCTCGACCGGATCACGCTCACCAACGCGCAACAGATCACCGAAAGCCCGTTCGTCGATGGAAATATCTACCTCACCAGCCACGAGGGCGTCGTCGCCAAGTTCGTCGCCACGCAATGACATGAACCGGCGAGGCACCATCTCGCGGGCGCTCATCTCCGTCAGCGACAAGCAGGGCATCACCGGATTTGCGCGCGCTCTGGCCGACCTCGGTATCGAGATCATCTCCACCGGCGGCACCGCGAAAGCCCTCGCCGACGCCGGGCTGCGCATCACGCCCGTTCAGGACATCACCGGCTTCCCGGAAATGCTCTCGGGAAGAGTCAAAACACTCCATCCCAACATCCACGGCGGCATCCTCGGCCGACGTGACAATCCATCACACATCGAACAGATGGACACCCACGGCATCCTCCCCATCGACCTCGTTGTCATCGACCTCTACCCATTCGAGCGCACAATTGCACGCGAAAGCACCACCCTCGAAGAAGCGATCGAACAGATCGACATCGGCGGCCCCGCGATGATCCGGTCCGCGGCAAAGAACTTCAACGATGTCACCGTCATCACCGACCCTGCCGACTACGACGCTGTCATCGAAGAACTCAAATCCAACAACGGCTGCACAAGCGATACACTGCGCCGAGAACTGGCGACCAAGGCCTTTGCCCGAACCGCCGAATACGACACAACCATCGCCCAATACCTTCAGAGCAAAAGCGATGTGCCTCTGCCCGATCGGATCTCGATCTCGCTGAAGCTCGACCGTCACCTGCGCTACGGCGAGAACCCGCACCAATACGCAGCGCTGTACCGCACGGCTGCATCACAGGGCGGGATTCTCGATGCCGAGCAACTTCACGGCAAACCGCTGAGCGCCAACAACATCGGCGATGCAGCCGCGGCTTGGGCACTGGTCGAACTGACCCGCAAGGTCTCACCGGACATCGCCTCGGCGGTCATCGTCAAACACGCGAATCCATGCGGGGCAGCGGTCGCCGAAAATGTGTCCACCGCGGTCGACGCCGCCTTCGCGGGCGATCCACTGGCTGCATTCGGTGGGATCCTCGCCACGAATCGGACGATCGACGACCACACCGCCCGCAGGCTGACCGCTGAGGGGGTGTTTCTCGAAATCGTCGCAGCACCGGACTACGAACCGGATGCCCTCGAACGTCTGCGAGCCCGCTGGAAAAACATTCGGCTGCTGCGGTGCGAGCCCGCCTCGCCCCAGCCGCGGGAGATCCGCCTGCTGCCCGGCGGGGCGCTGGTACAAACACCGGACGATATTCCAGAGCAAGCCGAGCCATGGACCCTGGCCGCCGGTCCCGAGCCGGGCGAGTCGGTGCGTCAGGCTGCGCGTCTGCTCGAGGCATGGACCCTGGCGCTTTTAAGCAATGCGGTCGCCATCGGTGGCATCGACCCGGATCGGCCCGGTTGTATCCGGCTCTTCGGCGTCGGAGCGGGTCAGGTCGATCGCGTCTCGGCCTGCACGATCGCAGTCAAAAAAGCCGGCGACCTCGCGCGCGGCGCGATCGCCTTCAGCGATGCCTTCTTCCCGTTCTCGGACGGCCCGACGATTCTCGCCGATGCCGGCGTGGGCACGATCGTCCACCCCGGTGGCTCCAAACGCGATGATGAAACATTCACACTGTGCGAACAACGCGGTATTTCCTGCCTGATAACTGGAAGACGCCACTTTCGGCACACACCTCTGCATTGAACCGAGCCCGACTTTCCGATATCCTGTAAAGAGAAGCGACCGTGTCGGACCCGGATGGACGGGCCGGCGGAAAGGACGCGCGGATGGGTCGGAAGAAGAACAGTTCCCCAAAGCACAACAAGAAGGTTGCGGACGCTGCCATCGATCTCGACGCCATCACTGCGGCCGATGCCATTGGGCTCGGCTTGGATTCCAAGGTTCTCGTGCTCAATAAGTTCTACCTAGCGGTTCGCGTCATTTCCGCCAGACGGGCCTTCAGCATGCTCATCTCCGAACTGGCCGAGGTGATCCATGTCGATGATGGCGCGTATCTGAACTACGACTTCGAGAGTTGGACCGAGGTCTCGCAGGCCGCGGCCGAGGTCGAACGCGAAGAGCACGACTGGGTGCGCACCGTCCGGTTCGACATCGCGGTCCCCCGGATCATCCGGCTGCTCGGCTATGACCGACTCCCCCAGCAGCGCGTCAAGCTCAACCGACGGAACCTCTTCGCCCGTGACCGCAACCACTGCCAATACTGCGGCCACCACTTCCCCACCAGCGAACTCTCCATCGACCACGTCAAGCCCAAAAGCCAGGGCGGCGGCGACTCGTGGGAAAACCTCGTCTGCGCCTGCATCCGATGCAACACACGCAAGGGCGGACGAACCCCCCAACAGGCCAACATGAAACTCATCTGCACACCGAAGCGCCCGAAACGCAATCCGCTCATCTCGCTGCGCCTGAACAACGACCGCTACGCCTCGTGGAAGCAGTTTCTCGACAATGCCTACTGGTCGGTCGAGTTGCGCTGATCAGCCGCCTTCAGCAGCGAACGAATCCGCAGCCTCGGCCAGCGCAAAGTCCTTCGCGGTGATCCCCCCCGCATCATGCGTCGAAACCGTCAGCGTCACCTTGTTGTACCGGATCAGGATGTCCGGGTGGTGCTGGTGCTGCTCGGCATAGTCGGCAACCTTCCGAACAAACGCAATCGACCCGAGAAAGTCGTCGAACTGGTAGGTCCGGCTGATCTCGCCACCGATCTCGGACCATTCCGGGACCGCCTCAAGGCTTTCCTTCACACCAGCCTCGGTCAGCTTTTCCATCGTCATCTCCCGGCCATACCTGAACCATCCCGACCGCCGCAGCGCAGTGTAGTCTATCCCAGTGAGCCGCCCCACCACCAGAATCGCCCCTTCGCCCACCGGAGCGCTGCATCTCGGCAATGCGCGCACGTTTCTGGTCAACTGGGCCATGGCCAGACAAAGCGGCTGGAAGATCGTCTACCGAATCGAGGACCTCGACACACCACGCGTCAAACCAGGCGCCATCGGGCAAACCACCGAGATCCTCACCTGGCTCGGCATCGACTGGGACGAACAGGCCCCGCTGCAATCCGAGAACACCAAACCCTACCAACAGGCCATGGAAATGCTTGCTGAGCAAAGCATGGTCTACCCATGCACGCTCTCCCGGAAGGAGATCGCCGAGGCTGCCGGTGCGCCGCACGCCGGCGAGCACGAACCACGCTTCGACCCGATCCTTCGGCCCGCCGAGATCCCCCGCTCGTTCACCGAGGCGGCCACCAACTGGCGATTCATCACACCCGAAACCACGGTTTCGTTCGACGATCGATTCGCCGGCCCCATCAGCCGAAACCCGGCGCACACCGTCGGCGATTTCATCGTCTGGACCCAACGCTCCCAGCCAGCCTACCAGCTCGCGGTTGTCATCGATGACCACCGGCAGGGCATCACCGAGGTGGTCCGGGGCGACGACCTGATCGACTCCGCTGCCCGCCAGCTCCTGCTCTATCGGGCCCTGAATCTCGCACCCGAACCGACCTACACCCACCTCCCGCTCGTGCGTGGAACCGACGGCCGACGACTCGCCAAACGCCACGGCGACACCCGGCTGGCCCACTACAAAGACCGAGGTGTACCGCCCGAACGAATCATCGCCCTGCTCGCCCGCTGGAGCGGCATCCGGAACGCCGGTGATTTCCTCACCGCCAAAGACTTCGCAAACCGCTTCCGACTCGATACCATGCCACGGGGAGATCTGACTTTCACTCCGGAGGACGACCAATGGCTCATCGAAGGCGGCTCTCGTTGATCACACTCCTGCTGAGTGTCGTGCTGGGTATCGATCTGCTCGTCGCGGTCAGTGGGTGCTCCGATGCGGGCAACGGCGGCGCCCCGGAGGGCCTCGTCCGGCTCGATATCACGGACGACGACGGCAAGGCCCACGCCTTCTTCGTCGAGCCCGTCCTCGACAACAAATCAAGATTCAAAGGCCTCAGCGGCCGAACACACATCGACGACGACGGCGGGATGATCTTCGTCTTCCCCAACTCCGCCGTGCGAAAGTTTGTCATGCGCGACTGCCCCATCGACATCGACATCGTCTACATCGACACCGGCGGGCGGGTCATCGCCAAGCATGCCATGAAATCCGAAGAGCCGAAACGCGAGGACGAATCCGACGCCGACTACGAAAAAAGGCTGAAAAAATACAGCAGCCGATTCGCGACGGACGTGGTTATCGAACTTCAGGCGGGCACGCTTGAACGCCTTGGCGTCGAAGAGGGCGAAGTCATCAAGGTCTACGGGCTCAGCGACCTGAAGAAACAGGCCAAATAAGCCGATGCTCCTCCACGGAGCGGATGCACAGCCTGCGTCCGAGAACTCCGGAGGCGGCCATGACCGAGCATTGCATCCATCTCGTCGGACTCGAAGAAGACATCCCCTCGCTCGAAGTGATCGCCGAGCAGGTCCGCAACAATTGGCCCCAGCCCGACACCATCCCCACCATGCGCACACTGCCCGTCGGTGAATCCGGGCTCTTTGGTTCGACCACCACGGGCAAGTTCGATCAGGGCGTCGTTCTGCTGGCCAAGGTTCCAGAGGGCACGCCGCCCTCGACGGTTTTTAAGGCCATCGACCATCTTCGAGCCGCTCGCATCTCGGCCGTGCTGATTGTGGATAACAGAGACGCCACCCGCCACATCTCCAGCGGCGGGATCATCACCATGAGCCAGTCTTCACCGACCGAGATCATCGCCGCGACGCTTCATGCGCTCTGCTCCAGACAGGAAGCCGTCAACGAGCTCGCCCAGGATCTGAACATCAGCCAGCGTTCCCACGGCGGCGTGCGCGAAGAAATGGAACGCATCAGCCAGGAACTCTCGCTCGCCTCGAACATCCAGCGAGAACTCATCCCGAGCAACATGCCCAATGTTCCCGGGCTCGATTTCGGCGTCCTCTACCGACCCGCGGGGTTCGTCAGCGGGGACATTTACAATATTCAACAAATTGACGACAAAAGAATCGGTTTCTTCATCGCCGATGCCATTGGTCACGGCGTCCCCGCGGCGCTGCTCACCATGATCATCAGCCGATCCCTCCCGATGCGC
>DRKT01000004.1 GCA_011053195.1 Phycisphaerales bacterium
CCAAGCGCTACGCATTGGACCGGATCGAAGACCTCGGCGCGGTCTCACAGGCCAACCATGAGCAGACGCTGCCATTGATCTATGCCAGGACCTATCTTCGGGCGATGAGCAAGAGTGCGCTCCTGACGGCCGGCGGCGTCGCGGTGGCCAACTCGAGCAATGACTCGGACACCCGGGCGCTCGGTGTTCTGGCGACGATGCTCGGCGGGCTGGTCTATCTGGCGACCACGGAAAAGGCGGATATCCGGTGCTGGACCATGCTGCCCGGCGTGGCGTGGGTGGGTGTCGTGGACCTGCCCGAGGGTGAGCATCGCGCGAGGATTTTATTCTTGGATGATGCCGAAAACACAATGTATGCCGGCGAGTGGAAAGCCGTTCATGGTGGACAGCACGGGCTGGATACGTTGATAGAAACATGGCCCGGCTGATCGCCGGGAGATTTGGAGCGTTGTATGAACAATCGGAATATTGCAGCGGGCCTGATGGCCCTGGCCGTGATTCTCGGCGGATGCAGCAAGAACTGGCAGGTCAAGCGGATCGATCCCGATACGGTGGTCGATCTCGATTACCGGTTTGATGACGATGATGCGCGAGAGGTCGCGCGAGGCATGATCGATGATGCGCTGTCACGACCTTGGATCGGCGAACACATGGCTGTGCATGAGAAGCGGCCTTTGATCGTGGTCGGCTCGGTCAAGAACGAGACCGAGGACTACATCGACCCCGACCTGTTCACGGATGTCATCCAGGAGGAGCTGCTCAACTCGGGCAAGGTGCGGTTCGTCGCCGAGCGCGATCTCCGAGCCGAGCTTCGGCAGGAGCGTCTGGACGATCAGGAATTTCTCGATCCGGCGACGATCAAACAGGCCGCCATGGAGAAGGGGGCGGATTACATGATGCTCGGCCGAATCAAGGATGTGAAGGAGCGCTCCAGAGACGGCAAGAGCATCGTCGCGTTCTACCAGGTGACCCTCGAGCTGATCGACATCGAGACAAACGAGAAGGTCTGGATCGAGAGCCGGGAGATCAAGAAGACCGCCAGGCGTGCGAGATAGGGCGTTCGCTATTTGTACGGTATTTTGATAGGTCGGTTCGCTTGAAGCAGAGCGTCTGCGGGGTACACTTCCGGGCTCGGGCGTTTCGGTGTGGCCGATGTGTCGCGGGCGTGGAAGATGTTTCAGAATCAGGAGCCACGGGCCCGACGGCCCGGGGGATTTGACTCGCATGCCAACGATCAACCAGCTCGTACGCAATCCTCGCCGATCGCCCAAAGCCAAGTCCAAGGTGCGAGACCTGGACTCATGCCCCCAGCGGCGTGGCGTGTGTCTGACGGTCAAGACCGCAACGCCAAAGAAACCCAACTCCGCGCTTCGCAAGATCGCTCGCGTGCGCCTGAGCAATGGCAAAGAGATCACGGCGTACATCGGCGGCGAAGGACACAACCTTCAGGAGCACTCCATCGTGCTCGTCAGGGGCGGACGTGTTCGCGACCTCCCCGGTGTGCGGTACCACGTCGTCCGTGGCGCCCTCGATACCCTCGCGGTTGAGGGACGCAAGCAGGGACGCTCGAAGTATGGCGTCAAGAAGGGCAAGTAAGACCGATCGGCACGCAGATATGCCGGATTGACAATCGTTTTGGGCAAGTAATTCTGGCGATCTTCGCTCGGTCGCCGGGGTGAACACGGCCGGGTTTCCGGCGGATGAGCCAGGGAGGCACACACCATGGGCGGAAGAATCACACGCAGCGCCGAGCAGCTCCGGCCGGACCCGGTCCACGGCGACAGGGTCCTCGCGAAGTTCACCAACTGCATCATGCTCGATGGCAAAAAGTCCGTCGCGCAGCGCAATATCTACGCCGCGCTCGACAACATTCAGGCCAGGCTCGACAAGGTTGACGATCCGAACGCCCCGAAATCGGCGCTCGATTGCTTCCATATGGCCATCGAGAAGGTCAAACCATTTGTTGAAGTCCGCTCGAAGCGCATCGGCGGTGCGAACTACCAGGTGCCCATGCAGGTCGATCGCAAGCGTCAGCAGGCGCTCGCCTTCCGCTGGATCATCCAGGCCGCCCGCTCTGAGAAGGGCCGGCCCATCGCCGATCGTCTGGCCGATGAGATTTTCAACGCCGCCCGAGGCGAAGGCAAGGCCATCAGTAAACGCGAAGAGGTCCACCGCATGGCCGAGGCGAACAAGGCCTTCAGCCACTTCGCGTAAGATAAAACAGAATTCAAGAATCCTTCCGCCCGTGCTGTGGCAAGCGAATACCTGTTCCATGAGCACCACAAATCTGTGGTGTTTTTTTTTCTTGTATCCACCCGAAGATTGTCTTGACAAACGAGGGGGGGGGTATTTTGCCCGCGATGGAGTCCCCGAGCGGGGGCAGAAAGGAAGCAAGAGATGTCGATGTTGTCCAAAATCACGGTGATGATTGCTTTGGCTATGCTGACATGTGGGCTCTCCGTGGCTCAACCCAATTACCCACCCGGCTACCCATTCGGTCAGCCCGGAACGCCGGACCATCCGGATGGATATGACGGATATCCCGGCGGCCATCCGGACAATCCTGATGGGCCAAATGGTGGTCGTGGCGGAGATGGGTACGGAAGTGGCGATGGGGGCAAAGGTGGCGATGGTGTCAATGGCGGTCGCGGGGGCAAAGGTGGTAACGGCGGTCCCGATGGCGGCAACGGCGGCAATGGCGGCAATGGCGGTTCCGGAGTCAATGGCGGTGACGGCGGTGACGGCGGCAACGGTGGCGCCAACGGCGGCAACGGTGGCAGAGGGGGGAATGGCGGCAACGGAAACGGAGGTTCAGAGACAAGCACAAATGGGGGCTACGGCGGTGACGGCGGCGATGCCCCCAATGGCGATGGCGGCGATGGGGGAACAGGTGGTCATGGGACCGGACCCAACGGCAATGGTGGCAATGGTGGTGATGGTGGAGCCGGGAGTCCGGACAACGGACACACGGGAGGAAACGGTGGCAATGGTGGCAACGGAGGGTTGCCGAATGGTGCCGGCGGCGATGGCGGCGATGGCGGAACCGGTGACACCGGTGGCGATGGTGGCGACGGCGGCAGCGGTGGAAACGGTGGTGACGGCGGCAGCGGCGGTGAAGGCGATGGGGCAATAAGTTGGGATGATGGTAAGGACGGGCAAGACGGTGTTGATCAGATTCCGCCACCCAGCCCGGATGGACTCTTTCGAGATGTTGATACCAAGGAGTTGTTTGACATGATCATCGAGCTCCTGATGAGGCTCGGTGTGTTCGCAGCCCGCGGTGATGTTGTCGAGTGGTACTTCGAGGCTTATCCGAACCTTCAGTATCTGCCCATGGATTACCGCTTGATCGATCCGGATGATCCAAATTCCACTGCAGAATTCTTCACTGATGCCGGGCCGAATGCCTATGGCGAAGTGGATTACATTCTGCATCCACAGTACATGACCACGGTTCTCCGCATTCGGATTGAACTGCAAGCATCTGTCAGTGGAACAAATCCACGGTTGGAACTTGAAATGAAGGGGCGCAATGGCGCAGTCTTCAAGCGCGTGTCGCTCGACGACACAATACCCATAGCCAACAAACCCGGATGGCAACTGCTCGTGCTCGATGTTGTGCGCCCCGGCATCATGGAACCTTTCGGTGACGAGTTTGATATTTTCACGATTCGTTGGCGGGATGTTCAGATGGATGGCTTGAAGGTCAGGGGAGTTCTCCCCCGCGCTGATGTGAATGTGGATGGTGCGGTGGATGCCAACGATGCACAGGCCATCATCGGGAATGCAGGGATGCCGGCGCCGACGCCGACCGATGGCGATGTCAACGGTGATGGTCTGATCAATGGTCAGGACCTGAACGAAGTCATGCAAAGCGCTGGCGGCAACTGATCCGTTTCCAAGAACCACTTGAAAGCGAGCCCTGCGGACGGAGTATCAGACTCGGCCGCAGGGTTTCTTGTTTCGGCGTTGCCGGGGAGGAACATTTTTCAGGCCACGGGTTCAAACTTCGCGGTGAAGTGTCGCAGCGAGGGGGGCTGTTCGATGATCCGGTAGCCGGGTAGGTCTGCTGCATTGGCCTTTGTTTCGATAATGACCTCGATCACATAGTCGATGTGAGACTGTGTGTAGGTGCGTCGCGGAATGGCGAGTCGGACGAGTTCCATGTGCGTGTGTTCGCCCATCATGACCGAGCCGATCTCGCATGAGCGGATGCCGCCGGTCTCGTACAGACCGCAGGCCAGGGCCTGACCGGGGAATTGTTTGTTCGGGATGTGCGGGCAGAAGTCGGCCGCATCGATGTAGATCGCATGACCGCCGGCGGGGCGGACGATCGAAACCCCGGCCTTGGTCAGTTGCTCTCCGAGGTATTCGGTCGAACGGATCCGATATCGAAGATAATCCTCGCGCAGGACCTCCTGAAAGCCGACAGCCATGGCTTCGAGATCCCGCCCGGCGAGCCCGCCGTAGGTCGCAAAGCCCTCGGTCAGGATAAGCAGCGTACCGGCTTTCTCGGCGAGGGCATCGTCTCGAAAGAGTAGGACGCCGCCGATATTCACCAGCCCGTCTTTCTTCGCCGAGATCGTGGCGCCGTCGCACAGGTCGAACATCTCGCGCACGATCTCCGGGATCGGCCGATCGGCTTGGCCCGCCTCACGCTGCTTGATGAACCACGCATTCTCAGCGAATCGGCAGGCATCCAGTATGAGGGGTTTGTGGAACCGGTCACACACCGCGCGCACCGCTCGGATGTTGTCGAGTGAAACAGGTTGGCCACCGATGCTGTTGCAGGTGACGGTCAGCATCACGAACGGGACATCATCGGCGCGCGTGGAGAGGAGTTGCTCGAGGGCTTCGAGATCCATGTTGCCCTTGAAGGGGGCCTCGGTCGCCGGGTCTCGGCCTTCGGGGGTGAGCAGGTCGATGGTCTCGGCCCCGCTGTGCTCGATGTTGGCGCGGGTCGTGTCGAAGTGCGCATTGTTCGGGACAATCTTTCCATGACCGGCATTGGAACCGATCATGACCTCGACCAAGAGCCTTTCACTGGCCCGGCCCTGATGGGTCGGCAGGATGTGCCCAAAGCCGGTCACCCGCCGGATGACATCGCGGAACCGGAACCAGCTCGGGGCGCCGGCGTAGGACTCGTCGCCCCGCATGATCCCGGCCCACTGCTCGCTGCTCATCGCACCGGTGCCCGAATCGGTGAGCAGGTCGATCATGACCCGTTCGGATGGGATGGCGAAAAGGTTGTAATGCGCCTCACGGAGGAATTCGGTGCGCTGCGGGCGCGTGGTCAGATGGATCGGCTCGACCGATTTGATCCGGAATGGTTCGATGATCGTTTTCATGGTGGAATATACCACCGAAATCGGTCATGTTCAGCCGGCGAGTTGCTTGGCGATGATCCGTTGGCGTGAAGGAATGCGTACATCGCTGGCCAGCCCGACCTTGGACATGGCCCAGATGATGATGTAGCTGACATCGAGCTGCCACCAGCGCAGGCCGTGGCGGGCCGAGGTCGGGAAAGCGTGGTGGTTGTTGTGCCAACCTTCTCCCAGCGCGAGCACGCCGAAGATGGCGTTGTTCCGGCTCTCATCGTGGCTGTTGAAGGGCTTGGTGCCCCAGATGTGGCAGACGGAGTTAATGCTCCACGTCACATGGTGGACGAGGAAGATGCGAACCAGCCCGCCCCAGATGAAGCCGAGCAGCACGCCGGACCAGCTCATTGTGAAGAGCCCGCCGAGTGCTGCGGGGATCATCAGCCCGACCACGACCCAGAGCGGAAAGAGTCGGCTCATCCAGCGGATGAGGGGTTGCCGGCGTAGATCTCTGGAATACTTCTCGATATTCTTTCGGTTGGAACTCAGAATCCAACCCATGTGCGCATGCCACATTCCTCGGATCATGTCACGGAGCCGATCGCCGTGGTCGTGTGGCGAGTGCGGGTCGTCTTCGCCATCGCTGTTCTGGTGGTGGCATCGGTGCGTGGCCACCCACTGAAGCACGGACCCCTCGACGGCCATCGAGCCGAGTATGGCGAGGATTGCTGCGACAGGCCTCGATGTCTTGAAGCTGCTGTGGGTGAAGAACCTGTGGTACCCGACGGTGATACCGATGGCCGTGGCAAGGTACATTCCAACAAGGATGACCAGGTGCACCCAGTTGAACGCGATATTCCAGAGCAGCACGATCGCAACGATCAGGCCGATGAAAGGCAGGATCACGCCCACGAAGTTTGCGATTCGCAGCTTGACGGGGATCGTGATGGTTCCAAGCGGGTTTGGGTTTGTGGTCGTGGGGGTGGTGGGGGTTTCGACGTTGTTGTCAGATGTCATGTAAGTCTCTATCCAAAGAAGTGGTCGGCAACCTGTGCTGCCGAAGCCGGGGAATCATACGCGAGCGGATGATCCTCTGCTGTGGTGTATTGGGATTCCCAGCCGTTCGCAGCCGGAATCTCCGGAATCAGGGCGTCTTTTTCCAAGCAACCGCCTTAGGAGCGAGTGGAGGCCGGTTTTCATCAAAGGATTATCGGCATGTTCTTGGGGCTTTCTCGAAAGGCTGTCTGGGGGATCTGACGGGCATGGGGTTCTAGAATGCGCGGATGGAAGGCATGACGATTGGGAAACTCGCATCGCTGTGTGGCGTCCCGACCTCGACGGTGCGGTATTACGAGCGGCGAGGGCTGATGCCTTCGCTCCCGCGGGGGAAGGGGAGTTACCGCCGGTATGGACGTGAAGCGGTGCGCAGGTTGCGCTTCATCCGTTCCGCACAGTCGGCGGGGTTCACGCTGAACGACATTGCCACGCTCTGTGAATTGCAGGATGCAAAGCAGACGCCGTGCAAGGATGTGCAGAAGCTCATTGCCGATCGGCTGGCGCGTGTCGAGGAGCAGATCCATCGCCTGCACGAGGCGGATCGGATGCTTCGTTCGTGGCTCGATGTCTGCTGTGAGGTCGAGCCTTCCGGTCGATGCGGTGTGATCGAAGGTCTCGGCTAGTCCAAAAATATTTCGGTTTTTCGTGATATCCCCTTGACCTTGCACCATGGTTCAAGGTCGATACTTGGTGCAGTGGGGTTGTGTCCTAGGCATTCGACACCATTGAAAGGGGATTTCAGCATGAAAAAAGGCATTGCATCCGGAATCACGGCGGGCACGCTTCTGACCTCGGCATCGGCGCTGCCGGCCTGTCAAGCGGCACCAGAGGTCGCGCCTGATGCGCATGCCGCCAGCGAAGGTCATCACACAACGGAAGCCTCCAAGGCGGGACTGCCCTTCGCGCAGGCGAGGACGGCGAACCTCTGGGTCAAGGGTCTGGCCTGCCCATATTGCGTGCAGAACGTCCAGAAACAGATTGCAGGCATCGAGGGGGTCGAGCGGGTGCATGTGGATCTGCCGACCGGACAGGTTCAGATTCAACTCGCAGCCGATCACCCGGCGACGAAAGAACAGCTCGTCCGGGCGATCGGAGACAGCGGTTTCACCCTCGATCGGATCGAGATGCCATGATGAAGCAGCGATGTCTGGCGGTACTCGTTCTGCTCATCCCGATCGGCCAAGCGACGGCGCAGGCACCGATCAACTCCAACGTTGCTCTGCAGCCATCGCGCAGCGGCTTGATCCTCCGCCAGCAGTTCCGGTTCACGCAGGCCACCGCGCCGGAACCTGCCGACGCCGATATTTCTCAGGTGACGTCGAGAACCACGGTCGTCTACGGCGCAACCGACGCGGTGACACTCATACTCGATTCACCGACCATCCTGTACCGCCAGATCAATCCCGACACGGGCCGCGCGGACACCGACGCGGGCTTCGGCGATCTGAGCCTGCTCACCAAGATCAGGCTCTTTCGCGATGATCCCGGGCCGAACGACACCACGAGATTCGACCTGATCGCCGGTGTCGAGCTTCCGACCGGGCAGGACGCCTTCTCGGCAGATTCGATCAATCCGATTTTTGGCGGTGTCATCAGCCACATCTTCGGACGCCATGCGATCAGCGCCGATGCGCTCTGGAAGTTCAACACCGGCGGCGACACGCGCGGCGATGACTTGCTCATCTATGACATCGCCTACAGCTACAGATTCATCCCAGAGACATACGCCTCCGAATCTCCATCGGCGGTATTCGGCTCCATCGAACTCAATGGCTTGTCCTCAACCAATGGAGACCAGGAATTCTTCCTCTCACCGGGCCTTCAATACGTCACCGTGCGATACATCCTCGAAGCAACGGTCCAGATACCGGTCTGGCAGGATCTGGACCACCGCGCCGAACGCGATGTCGTGGTCGGATTCGGATTCCGTGTGCAATTTTAATCCAGCGATTGCATCTCTCGGTACGCACGGCCCGTTCCATCAGGATGTGCGTGAACACCACAGGACAGATTTTCGCTCCATGAGGGTGCATCTGCCAACGTGCCGCTGCTGAAATGCGCGAGCATCGGAATACGCTGGCGATCATGCGTTTGTAATTCGCAACTCGACAAGCCCGTCCTGCGCGTCTCGTGGCGGCATTCCCCAGCCCGGCTGATACTCGAACATTTCAGGAGCGGGTGTGGATGTTGTATCGCCGCCGAGCAGCTCAAACCTGTCGAGCGTCACCAATGCCGGATGGATGCACCCACAGGCTCGGCTGAGCCGGATAAGGTCTTTGCGCAGCATGATGAGATAGTTCGCCAGTCTGTGCGATTTGTTTGTCGGATCGAGCCCGCGGACGAGCCACTGGTTCTGTGTCGCGACGCCGGTGGGGCAATGGCCGGTGTGGCAGCGTTGGGCCTGGATACACCCGACGGCGAGCATGGCCTCGCGAGCGACGTTGATCATGTCGCATCCGAGCGCCATCGCCAGCATCGCGCGGTCCGGGAAGCCGAGCCGGCCCGAACCGATGAACACCACGCGATCCGCCACGCCCCGCTCGGCAAAGATGCGGTAGACCCTCGGAAAACCGACACGAAACGGCAGCGACACATGATCGGAGAACACGAGCGGAGCCGCGCCGGTCCCACCCTCCCCGCCGTCGATGGTGAGAAAGTCCAGACCCCGATTGCCCGACTCCATCAACCCGGCCAACTCCTCGAAAAACCCGAGCCCGCCAACCGCCGACTTGATCCCGACGGGCAGACCCGTGCGGTCGGCGAGCATCTCGACAAAGTCCAGCATCGAATCGGCATCGGAAAACGTGCTGTGCGAGGGCGGGCTGAGGCAGTCTCGCCCGACAGGAATGCCTCGGATCGCAGCGATCTCGGGCGTCACCTTGGCGCCGGGCAGCACACCGCCGATGCCCGGCTTGGCGCCCTGGCTCAGCTTGATCTCGATCGCCATGACATCGTGCCTGTCGCATTGTTCAATCAAACGGTTAATCGAGAAACTACCGGATTCATCCCGGCAGCCGAAGTAGCCCGTTCCGATCTGCCAGATCAGCCCGCCTCCCATGCCGTGGTAGGGCGAGATCCCGCCCTCGCCGGTGTTGTGCAGCGAACCGGCGATCTTGCATCCGCGATTGAGCGCCTCGATCGCAGCACTCGAGAGCGAGCCGAAGCTCATCGCCGAGATGTTGACGATCGACTCGCACCGAAACGCTTTCGGGCGATTCCTCGCCTCGCCGAGCACCTTTGCGCAGGGCACCGCGTGCAACTCGCCCGAGCCGATCTGTCCCGGCCCGGGGTCGCCGAGTGGGATGGCGTTGTGCTTGATTACGACATACCCCGGGCTCTTGTCGAGGTCGTTGTCGGTTCCGAAGCCGAAGTAGTTGTTCTGTTTCTTGGCCGAGGCGTACACCCACCGGCGCTGGTCCCGGCTGAAGGGGCGTTCCTCATCGTTGCTGGTCACGATATATTGCCGCAGTTCAGGGCCGACCGCTTCGAGCCAGTACCGAAAGTGCCCAATGATCGGAAAGTTTTTCAGGATCGCATGCTTTGTCTGGATCTGGTCATAAATCACCATCACCAGCACTCCGAGAACGATTCCGCAGATGGCCACAATCCAGATCATGCCATGCTCCTTCACAGGTCTGGCAGCCGCGATGCGCTCCCAACGCCTGCTACAGCGTATACATTCCGGGCGTGGTGAATCGATGTGACAAAACAAGGCGCCGAGGGTCGGCTGGCGGGGTTATTCCTTCCCATCCGGATGACACATGAAGCACGCAGAGCTTTCCCAGACATACCCGGAGACCCCGTCGTGCTTGTCGTCCATCCGTGATTGGCGGTGCTCATGGCAGTCGATGCAGCTGAACGCCGGCGTGGCCGAGGGCACGGTGTGGCACTCGATGCAGTCCAGGTTCTTGTGTGCCCCGCGATCGATCGGGAACGAGTGGTCAAATGTCGCATCATTCCAGTCGTAGACATTGTGGCAGAACATGCAGTCCAGCGGGAACCCGGTCGCTGCGTGATCCGGGTTCGTCGTGGCGTTGTAGTCGTCGGTATGGCATGCCGCGCAGTCCGAGGGTGTGCCCTCGAAGACGTTGTTGATATGACAGACCGTGCAGTCGTTGAGGTTGTGTCCGCCAATCAGCGGGAAGCTGGCCGGGTGCTCGAAATCGGCGTTGCCCCAGTCGAAGACATCGTGGCAGAGCATGCAATCGGTCGAGAATCCGGACGTGATGTGGTTCGGGTCGGTTGTGGCGTTGTAGTCGTCGAGGTGGCACGCGGCGCAGTCTGTGGGCGTGCCCTCGAAGACGCCGCCGATGTGGCAGAGCGAGCAGTCCGTCAGGTCATGGCCACCGACGAGTTGGAAGCTGGCCGGGTGCTCGAAGCTGGCATTGTTCCAATCCGAGGTGTCATGGCAGAGCATGCAATCGGTCGAGAAGCCCGCGGTGATGTGGTTCGGATCGGTCGTGGCGTTGTAGTCATCGGTATGACAGGATGCGCAGTCCGTCGAAAGGCCCTCGAACGTGTTGGGCAGGTGACAGGCCGAGCAGTCCAGACCGCTGTGGCCGTTGGTCAGCGGGAAACTCGCCGGGTGATCGAACTGTGCAGGTTTCCAATCGACCTCCGAGTGGCAGCGTTGGCAGTCATTCGAAAATGCACTGTGATCCGGATCGGTGACCGAGGCTGCCTCGTCGGTGTGGCACACCGCGCACTCCGGCACAAGGCCCTCGAAGTTGCCGACCTGGGCGCCCTCATGGCATGCAAAGCATTCGGCGCTCGCGTGAGGCCCGACAAGCGGGAAACGGGTCATCGCATGCTGGCGGATGGCATCCCTCGGATGCCAGGATTCTTCATTGTGACAGCTCTGGCAATCCGGCCCAAGCCGACCGCGATGCGTGTCCTCGTGGCAACCCGAGCATCCACGATCGGCAAAGACCGCCACCGGGCCGCGATCGTTGTGGCACCGCAGGCAGGCGGCATCGGCATGCGCCCCTTTCAATTCAACACCAGTTTTCGCAAGATGATCAAACTCGAAATCGTCGCGGATCTCGGTCCACGAGCCGCCGACGTGGCACAGCGAACAATCCGCCGGGAAGTTGTCATGCGGGATCACGGGCCCGTTGGCCGAGGCGTCCCACCCCTCTCGCGGGATCAGCGAGCCGCAGGCCACCAGCCCGCCGATGAGAACCATCACCCAGAAGAATGTCTTTCGTGTGCCCATCAGAATCGGTACTCAATCAGACTCCGAATGCCGTACGTACTCTCCGAATCACCGAACGTGTAGGACACGTCGATGCTGTAATTCCAAGGCCCGGCGTCCCATGATACATCAGACTGCACGGTGTGCCGTGTCCGGGTTTCGTTATTGGCGATCTGGCCCTGGCTCGTGTAGCTGAAAATATCATACCGCAGATCGACATCGACCCCGCGAAAGCGGTCACCTACGCGGAAGCGTGCTCCGACGCCATCGCTGAACGTGCCGTTGGTGAAAAAGACACTCGCCCGGGCCGAGGCGGTGTCTCTCCAGATCTCATACCACTCCACGCCGAGCTGCCCGCCGTAGCCATCATCGCTCTGGTCAGACCATCGGTTGGCTCGGGCGGTCAGTCGTATGTCATCGGTTGCGCGAACCCATGCCGAAACGGTGATCCGGTCTACCTGTCCATCACGCAGGATGGTATCGGGCAAGAGATCCAGATCCCTTCTTTTGAGTTCCGCATAGCGCGTGCGGGAATACCCGATGGACCCGCCCTTGGAGCGGTCGGGCCGATATCGAACGTTGATGTTGCCCTGCGTGAGTTCAACACCGCTGCCCTTGACCGTATCGCTGTCGGTGTACAGGTTCACCAGCGCCAGCCCGTACACGCTCAGCTCCTTGGTGGGTTTGGCGTTGAACCGACCGATCAGGAGGTTCTGGTCCGGAGCGCCTTTGTGCCATGTCTGCTGGTATGCGAGCGTGCCCGACATTGCCCCGCCGCGGTCTGGTCGATAATCGGCAAAGAAGTGAACACCGTAGTCATCGCCGAGATCCCGATCGACAAACGGCGCCGGATACAGCCCCGCACCCGCGCCGATTCGCCAGTTGCCCCTGGTCAGCAGCGCTGCCTCGGCTCCGTCGATCAATCCGATCTCCGGCACGAACACGGAATAAAACCGTCCAAATTCGGCGCGGTACGGCGAATGCGCCAGCCCACCGACGGCATACGAGAGCCGTTCGATCCGACCCTCGGTGTCGGATTCGGAAGCCGACGAAATATCACTCCCGCGGTGATCGAGATTGCCCCGGAACAACAAGCGACCGCCATTCTGAAACGGGTTGGAGACCTCGAATCTGGCGCCGAGACGAAAGAAGGTGTAGTCATTGTCGCGGTTCCCGCCGGAATCCCGCGTGTACCGGATCTGATTAAAGATCCGGCCATGAAACTTCGTCGGCCTCTCTTCCGGACGACGACGAACCGCGGGCGCCAACAATGGGGCATCCGCATCTGTTGTATCCACCGCACGCTGCCAGGGTGGGTGGTCGGGCACCGCAGGTTGTTTCGGCTTGGTGTCCTCTTCCAGCGGTTCCACGATCTTGACCAGCACCTCGACCGTCACTGGATCGCCGACCTCCGGGATCGGGCTTTCCAGTTGCAGCTCGGCCCGGCACGAGTTGGGAGCAAGATCCACCACGACCGCGTATTGCCCCGAGATCTCGCCCGTTGTAAGCCGAACCACGGAATCGCGCACCACACCCGAGCTCTCGCCAACATCGAGATAAATGCTGGTTCCCGTCACCGCGGTAATCTCGGCCTCGATGATATCCTGCGCGCGGACGACCGCTGCCGAGCATATCAGCACACCAGCAAACAAGATGGAGAGAACCCTGTGCATCATGGAATGGAAAACCGTGTCTCGCCCGACTCACCCTGTTCGCCATGACAGTCGGCGCACTCTGTGCCGAGTGGGCGATACCGGATGATCGGGCCCACCGGTGTCTCGTATGCCTTGTGACACGCTGAACATTCGAGTTGGTTGTGGTGCTCATCGAGTACGAATCTTGAATCCTCCGAGTGATCGAACACGAGATCCGAAAAACTGCTCTCAACATGGCAACGTGAACAATCGGTGCGGCCCAGGATTTCCAGTTGCCCCGCATGGGGATCGGCGTGACAATCGGCGCACGTCTGGCTCGGAATGGAATACTGTTCGGTTCCCTTCTTGGCCTCATCCACATCATGGCAGCCCGTGCAGGCAGCATCGGCGTGGGCACCGCGAAGCGGATATCCCGTCCAGATCTCGTGCTCCCGGGCGGTCCATGCCACCTGATCGAAGCTTGCTGTCACGTGACAGCGAGAACAGTCCTGCTCGCCCACAAACTGCACAGGAAGCGCCGGCTTCTCGAACCGACCATCATGCACATCATCGTGGCAATCCGAACAACCCGTCGGCGTCGGGATGAACACCATCGAACCATCATCACGCTCGTGACACGCCTGACACGCGATCGCCCGGTGCGCTCCGGTCAGGGCAAAGCTGCTCTGTTCGTGCATATCGACATCGAAGTTCGGAGGCTCGAACCACATCGGGTTGTGGCAATCGAGGCACTTCTGATGAAACTCGCTCGCACTGAACTGGTCATCATGCGGATCTTCATGGCACGCGCGGCAATCATCGGCGTCCCGGCCGGGATAGGCGAGATTCCATTCGGATTCTTCGTGATACTCGCCGTGACACGAGGCGCAGTCTTCGATCGCGTGCGGCTCGATCAGCTCGAACCCCGTCGCGCTATGGTCCGCCATGCTCATCCGCGCATCGGGCAGCGCAAACGTGCTGTCCTGCACAGCATGGCATCGCTGGCATGTCGCATCTTCGGACTCGATGCCCTGCGCCGCGGTGATACCGGAGACAAACCCATCGCTGTGCGGCGAGTCATGGCACAACGCACACGTCGCCTCGGCCAGACGATCGAGATCATTCTCTTCGGCGAAGTGACACTGCGAGCAGTCAAGGTTCGCGTGGCTGTCCACAAGCGGGAACGACTCGGGATGCTCGAAGCTCGTGTCGTTCCATGCGACAATCGAATGACATTCGCTGCACGAGGTGCCGAAGCCGATGAATGCATGCGCCGGGTTGGTCGTTCTCTCGTAGTTGTCCGTGTGGCATGAGGAGCACTCGGGGGAAGCCTGTGCATATTCCGAATCTTCGTGACACGCCCGGCAATCGGCGATGGCATGCCCATCCACGAGCGGAAAGATGCTGTGGTCGAACAGCGGCGCCTCAGGGAAAGGCTGCTCCTGACCGTGGCATTCGGCGCAGTTCGGCAGCTCACCGGCGTGCGGATCATCATGGCATGTGGCGCACTCTTGCATCAGCCCGAGAAAGCGGGTGTCGCCTTCGCGAAGAAAAACAGCCTGCGCGAACGTGTGGCACCGTTCGCAGGACAGGGATTTATGCGCACCATTCAGTTCAAACGAGTCGATGTGGTGGTGGTCATACGATTCGACATCAGGAACACCAGCGAGCGCAAAGGCCTGCGCCGACACCAACTCGACCGCACCATCGACGTGCTCAACATGGCATCGGCTGCAATCGTTGAAAAGTGCTGCATCCAACCCGCCATGCAGTCCGGCACCGGCGGTGTGCTGATTCTGGATACCGTCATGGCACGCTGTACATGCATCGGCGAATGAGCCCGAGGTGTCGTTGTGGCACTCCTTGCACGACCGCGATCCTTTCAAGGAAGCAACCGATGCATGGCTCGGGTGCAAGGGACCGGGTGATACCATGGTCGACGTCTCCCAGATCACCACAGCAACGACGATCAATATGGAAACCAGCGCCAGGCCGCTGGCAACCACCCGGTGACTCATGGCCACAACTCCGAAAGTGATGGCCATTGCAGGTCGGCGTACCGCACCGCGGTCACGATGTGCGCCACGGTCAGAAGCACCATCAACAACGCCAGCCACCTATGGATGTAGCGCCAACTCGACAGCACCGCTCGAATCTCCTCGTAATGCGCGATCTGGAGCGAGACCCGGAAAGCGGTGCGTGCGAGCACCTCGATCTCCAGTCTGACATCGTCACTCACGCCCTCCCGGCGTGCCTCGGTCCGGAGTGATCTGATCGTTCTGCGGAGAACGAATTGACCCACGACCAAGTGACGGATTCTCGCAAGCAGGCCGCCCCTCCAGCGGCCTTCATCGGCAAGGCTATCAATTGTCTTGCGAACGTGCAACCCAAATGTGCCACCGTGCCGATCCCACGCCCCAGAGAGCACCGCAAGCCGCGATTTTAGGTCCTCAAGGTCCAATTCCTTGCCGTTGGCGGCCCTCGGCACGAATGCGTACAAGTACCGACCGATCAGCCCGCTTGCGACCACGATCAGCAGGGCAAGAAAGGCGTGCCCACCGACGGTTTGGCGGACGGCGAAACCCGAGTGCAGCATGACGACCAGAAACGAAAGCAAACCACTGAAAATGTGCGTCCCCATCCAGAACTTCAACGACCCGGGCAGAAGCCAGGCGAGCCTCGTCGATCGCCGAATCAGATAACTCAGGTTCCACACAAACAAAGAAACAGCAAAAACACCGAGTGGCAATCCGATCGGGCCGCTCGGGCGCAGTTTTTCATGCCACGGCGATGCGGGCCTGAACGAAACGGGCGAGGAATAGTAGTCGCTGTGCATCGCAACCCAGATCCCGATCCCAAGCGCACAGATCAGCAGCGCCACCAGTGCCGGCAGCACACTGGTTCCTTTGTTCTGGGTGATGTCCGAAGTCGGCCTGTCCGCGGGGTCAAACGAAACACCGGCTTCTTCAAGGAGTTTGAAGGGTGGGATTCCGCCGACCATGACAAAGACAAAGTCGTTCGGGATTGTTTCCGTGTGCTCAGACCGGTCGTTGCCGATCCGGAGGGTCACGCTTTCATCCTCGATGGATGTGACGTTGCTCTCGAAGATAAGGCGAACGGTTCCGTTCGACGCGGCTTCGAGGATTCGCTTCTCATTCTTCGATTTGACGCGGGTCAGATCCTTGCCCCGATACGAGAGGGTGACGGTGTTGCCCGGTTGTCGGGAGAGGCCGATCGCCGCCTCCACCGCGCTGTCACCGCCGCCGACCACGAGGATGTTGCAGTTGGAATAGGATTCCGAATCGATCAGGCTGTAGAGCACCTTCGATCGGTCCTCGCCGGGTACACCGAGCTTGCGCGGTGTGCCACGTCTGCCGAGCGCCAGGCATACATACGGGGCGGTGTATCGTCCGGTCGACGTTTCAACAGCCAGCCCCTCGGGCGTCTTGTGGATCGCGGTCACCTGTGAGTTGGTGACGATGTCGAGGTTGTGCTTCTCTGCCAACGAGGTCCACAACTCGATGAGTGTTTCTTTCTGGTACTCCAATTTGGGAAGCTTGCCGTGCAGTGGCAGGCGCAGGGGCTGCGTCATCACCATCTTCCGGCGGGGATAGCCGGCTACTGTGCCTCCGAGTGATTCGGATTGTTCGATGATCTGCGAGCTCAGGCCAAGCTCTTTGGCGCGCAGCGCACACGCCAGCCCGGCCGGTCCCGCACCGATGATCAACAGGTCCGGCCGATCCGAAGATGTGGTGTTGAGACGCTGTGATTTGATTTCGTGGGCGATGTGGTTGGCCACAGCGGTCCCATGCTCCACAGCCGTGCGCACGAGGGCAAATCCCGTGAGCTCACCAGCAAGATACAAGCCCGGGACGCCGATCGCACCAAGATTCTCATCAATCGCGGGCAGGTCCTTGCGCGTGCTGACATTGCCGAGGGTGACGTTGATGGCACCGGTCGGGCAGACATCTTCGCATCGCGCGTGTCCGACACATCGGGAACCGTGGATCACGACCGCTTGACCGTGAAGCAGATCGAGCACACCCTCTTCCGGGCAGGCATCGACACAGGCGCCACAGCCGACACAACTGGTCAGATCGATATTCGGATACTGGAGCCTCGCTTTGTCCGTACCTCTGCTCTTGGCAAGGGCTCGCTCTCTGGCGCTGCGCTCGAATCGTCGAAGCTCCGCTTTCCGGCGCAGCACAACGAACAGGGCACCAAGAACCAGGCAGACCGGGAGCGATGCCAAGACCAGTACCAAGGTTGTATGGAGCTCGGGCATCGTCAGAGTCTATCGGTCCTTGGGCGGATCGGTTGATTCCGAATTCACCCTCGAATCAGCACGGAAACGGCAATTTGATGTGATTCGCGCCGTATCCAAGTGTCGATACTTCACAGTCGGTCGAGGATGAATTGAAATTGGACGATGTTTGGGTGGCGCTATGATGCTCCCGATCGGTTGACCATTGCCATTCGAACCGGCGAGCAGCAGGAAACACGATGTCCTCGATCAAAGACAACGCTACAAAGGGTTCGGGCTCGGCTCTGGCCCGCTACAGCAAACTAGTTGTCGGTAGGCCGGGGATCCCGGCCCTGATCTGGTATGAATGCGTGCTCGGCTTCTGCGATTCGCTCCCAGGGGCGTTCGGGTTGGTCATCCGGTCCAAGGTGTACCGCACGCTCTTCGGGTCGATGGGCAGGGGCGTGGTCGTCGGCCGATACGTCAGCCTGCGCCACCCAAAGCGAATCCACCTTGGCGCACGCACGATTCTGGATGAACTCTGCTCGATTGATGCCAACGGCTTGGGCGATCGCGCAGTGGATATCGGTCAGGGCGTGATGTTTGCGCGCAACTGCAAACTCTCGGCCAAGAGTGGATCGATACAGATCGGGGACCGTTGCGGCATCGGCGCCAACGCGGTGATCCATGCACCCATCGGAGCCTCGATCAAGATCGGTTGCGATACCGTCATCGGGCCCAACGTCTACATCGGCGGATCGACCTACCGAACAGATCGGCTGGATATCCCGATTGCGGATCAGGGCTATGTCGAGCACAAGGGCATCTCGATCGGCGATGGCTGCTGGTTCGGGGCCGGTGTGATGGTGCTCGATGGTGTGACGATCGGCGACGGGGCGGTCATCGGGGCCGGGGCGGTGGTGACGAAAGATGTTCCACCACTGGCGATCGCGGTTGGGGTACCCGCCAAGGTAATCCGCAGCCGAGCGAGCTCGGAGAATGACCAGCCGTGAAACGTGCAGTGATGAGTCTGGGCTCGCTGGTGCGATCCAAGCGCGTGCGCTTCTGGTTCAACGCGACGGTCTCGTTTGTGCTGATCGGGGTGGTGGTGTGGTTGACCGATGTTCGGTCGATCTTTGAGTCGTTGCGCGAGGTGGATGTACGATTTCTGATTCTGGCATACCTGGCGCCGATGGTCGGGCTTTCGATCACGTCGATCCGTTGGAAGGGGTTGCTGCAGGCGCGCGGGTTCGATCTTCGCTGGCGGTCACTCTTTGCATCATGCATGTCGGCGATGTTCTTCAAGCAGTTTCTGCCTTCGTCTCTGGCTGCCGACGCGGTGCGGATGTTCGATACCTGGCGGGCAGGGGTGGATGCCGAAACGAGCTTCGCGACCGTCGTGATTGGTCGGCTGTTCGGGTTCTTCGTGCTGACGCTCTTTGCAGCGGGTTCGGCGCTCTTGAGCCCGACCATCCAGCAGCAGGTGCCGCAGTTGATGGTCATCGGGCCGATGGCGGCCTTCGGCTTTGCGCTGATTCTTGCGACCGCGTTGGCGCCGATGGGCTTTCAGCGGCGTCTGGCCAAACGGTTTGCCAGACTGATGCCGGCGAAAATCGAGCGGATGGCGCACAAGATTGGTCTTGCGTTCGGCGCGTATCGGCACAAGCCGGGGACGCTTGCGACGACCTTCGCCTGGTCGGTGCTGCTGCAGCTCAATGCGGTGCTGTATTGGGTTCTGATCGGTCGGGCGCTGGGTCTGGACCCGAGTCCGTGGGCGTATGTGGCAGCGGTGCCGGTGGCGTATTTCGTGATGACGCTTCCGATTTCGATCAATGCGGTTGGCGTGCGCGAGGCCGTGGTTATCCTGATGCTGGGCTCGTTCGGAGTATCAAAGGATCAGGCGGTGGCCTTTGCGTGGATCGAGTTCGGCGGGTTTCTGGTCACTGGGTTGATCGGTGGACTGGTCCATATCGCGCGCGGTTCGCCGAGGATTGACGTCAAGGACAATGCATCATGGGCGTGATTGCCGGGCGAACAGGTGGGGACTGGTCTTCGGTCGAGACGATGCTGCGATCGATGTCGCACCGAGTGCAGCACGATCCGCGCGTCTGTGTGCGACAGTGCGACGGAGCGGTGCTGGGTGCATCTGAGAACGGGATTGGAAGCGAGGGGCCGATCACGATTGCGGGTGATGTTGATCTGTTTGGCTATGCCGGCAGCGAATCGCTGTGCATCGACGAACTGGCGCAGCTCTGGCATCAGTACGGCCGTGAGGTGCTTTGCAACATTGATGGTCTGTTTGCGATCGCGGTGCACGATGAACGCGATGGCAGCATTACACTGGCCAGGGGCATCTGCGGCGCCCGACCGGTGGTGTACGCCTCCATTGGTGATTCGATCGTGTTTGCAAGTGAATGCAAGGGTTTGCTGGGGATGGACGGGCTCGAGCCGCGGGTTGATCTCGATGTGCTGCAGCACATTCACAACAGCAAGTTTACACCGGCGGACCGGACGATGTTCGCCGGTGTGCGCGCGGTGGCGCCCTCTTCCTATGTCGTGATTCGCAGCGGCAAGGTCGTCGAATCAGGACGGTACTGGAAGCCCGAGCCGGCGGTTGAGGATCTTCCGTTCGAGGCGCACGCGGACCGGATCGAGCAGGCGTTTCTCTCGGCTCTGGATCGGCGGTCTCGGATTGTGGACCCGCTGGCGGTGGCGCTCTCGGGCGGGATCGATTCGATGGCGATCGTCGCGGGCCTGAGGCGGTTGAATCCCGGCTCGACGATTCTGACTTTTTCCGCGGGCGATCGTGAGGATGATGAAGAACTGCTCTGGTCGGGCA
>DRKT01000005.1 GCA_011053195.1 Phycisphaerales bacterium
AGATGCGGCTGATGTTTTCCTTTTTGCCGTTGCCGGGGTTGAGGACGCGGTCGCCCTTCTTGAGGATGCCGGAGTAGATTCGGAGGTAGGTGAGGTCGCCGTGGGTGTCGTTGACGACCTTGAAGACGAGCGCGGAGAAAGGCTCGGAGTCTTTGTGGTCGCGGATGAGTTTGATGTCTTTGTCTCGTGGGTCTTCGCCCTCGACCGGCGGGACCTCGTCGGGGCTCGGGAGGTAGTCAATGACACCGTCGATGAGGCGTTGGATTCCGACGTTTTTCAGAGCCGAACCGCAGAAGACGGGGTTGCACTCGAGGGAGATGGTGCCCTTGCGGAGCGCTTTTTTCACATCGGCGATGGAGATGCTGTCCTCGTCTTCGAGGTATTTCTCCATGAGGTCATCGTCGAGGCCCGCAGCACCTTCGATGAGCTCATGGCGCCAGCGCTGTGCGGTTTCGAGAAGGTCGTCCGGGATGTCTTTCTCGGTGATCTTGGCGCCCTGGCTTTCGACATCGAAGAAGAAGGCCTTCATTTCAAGCAGGTCGATGATGCCTTGCAGGTCCTGGCCGTGGCCGATGGGGATTTGGACAGCGATCGGGTTGGCGCCGAGTCTGGTCTTGAACGAGTTGAAGCTGTATTCGAAGTTGGCGCCGAGTTTGTCCATCTTGTTGATGAAGCAGACGCGGGGGACGCCGTAGCGGTCGGCTTGGCGCCAGACGGTTTCGGATTGGGCTTCGACGCCTTCCTTGCCGTCGAAGACAGCGACGGCACCATCGAGCACGCGGAGCGAACGCTCGACCTCGATGGTGAAGTCGACGTGTCCGGGGGTGTCGATGAGATTGATTTTGTAGTCTTCGCCATGACGGGTCCACGGACAGGTGGTGGCTGCGGACTGGATGGTGATGCCGCGTTCCTGTTCTTCCTGGAGGAAGTCCATGGTCGCGGTGCCTTCGTGGACCTCACCGATTTTGTAGTTCTTTCCGGTGTAGAAGAGAACCCGCTCGGTGACGGTGGTCTTGCCGGCGTCGATGTGGGCTGCGACGCCGATGTTTCGGATGTGCTTCAGGTCTGTGGCCATTGTTTCGGTCCTCTGCGTGCTGGTACTGAGCCGACTGCCCGGCCCATTGCTTTGGCGGGTGCAGCGCGGTCTGGTGGTCTGTCTTCGTTCTGTGAAACCGCACCGTCTGATGACGTGGCGGGAAATGGTGTATCGGCAATATTGAGGTGCCTGTTGTGATGGAATGCCGGTCAGGATCGGTCGGTCGGTGTGTCGTCGTCATCATCCATCGCGGGCATCCATCCATCTCGGCCGGCGACCCGTTCACGTTTGGGCCGGCTCCGAGCACATTGCGGCCAATGCTAGGCCCACGCGGTGGGGCGTCAAGGGTGACGGACGATCTGTTCCAGCCGTTTCTTGCGGGATTCCGGCATCGAGGAGAGCGGATCGAGGTCGGTCAAGGTATCGCGTCGGAGCGCTTCCTCGGCCCAGCGGCGGGCTTTTTCGGGGTCGTTGTGGCTTGCAAAAAACTCGGCCAATCGTGCGGGGGCCTGGTAAGCGTTGGGCGAGAGGGCTACGACCTGTTCCCACGCCTCGATGCCTCGTGCCCTCAGTTCCCGGACGTCGTCGTTCAGGGCCGAGGCTTCGAGGATGTCGGCTTTGGTCAACGTCACCGCTCCGATGAGGTTCTTGGTCGAGGCACTGGCTCGGCGGGCGTCGGAGAGCTCGAGTGTTGCCAGGGCGGTGTCGAGTGCCTCGATTGCCGGATCGGGGTTGCCCAGTCTGGTGGATTCATCGGCGATTGTCAGGGCCAGTCTGGCTGAGGCCGAAGCGGAACGGGGATCGGCCGGCATTCGCCTGGTCGCATCGGTGAGCGTGTTCAGGGCCCGGCGTTCGAGTTTGATTCTCTCGCGGGGCGACAGGATCCGGGGTGGTGGAATGGGAGACTGCTGTTGCACCGCCTGATTCATTTCCGCGATCGGTCGGAGTTCGGCGCTGGCTGTGCGCAGGGCATGCTCCCACGTGGCCATGCCGGGCAGCGCGGACGCGGTGAAGATCAGGCCGAGGATGGCGACGGCATACCCAATTGGGCCCACGCTCCGATTGCCACGGTTTCCGACGGCGGCAAGCATGACCAGAGCGAGCGGAGCTGCGGTGGGCAGGCTCATCACCATGTCGAGTTCGGCGTGTGCCAGCAGGGCGAGGCATCCGAGGGCCATGGGTGTTCGGCCGGGTTGACGAAACATCAGCAGCAGAACCGACAGACCGACCCACAACCCGACGCCGAGGAGTCGGCCGAGTGAGGCCTCGATGGTGGTCGCCGGAGATTCGAGCCAGGCGCCGACGAGCACGGGCACGAGAACCCAAAGGATGATCCACGGACGGGCGGCCCGGGTCGGCGTGGGGTACGAGATCGGTTTGGATCGGGTCGCGGCCGGTGTGGAGAGGAGCCAGATGATGGCGGCGAGGGCGATGATCCACGGCAGGGCGGCCAAGCCGAGGGTGGCGGTGTAGTCGAGCCAGACCAGATGCGGGCTGATGACATCCTCCGGGCTGGCTGGCGGTTTGGCGATCATGTAGGCATCACGGAAGCCCGTGGGACCGACGCCGGTGAGCCAGTTTGCAATGGAGATTCTCGCTGCGGTTTGGGCGTAGAACCAGCGGAACAGCAGGGAGAGTTCGCCCGCTGGCCAGCCGGAGAGGCCGCGAGCGATGAGTGCAGCGGGGGGGACGGCAACCGCGGCGATGATGACCGCCCGCGGCGGAATCCTGCGGATTCGTGTCAATATGAACCACACCCCGAGGGCCAGGCCGGCGACACCGAGGCCCGCCTTGGAACCGGTCAGGATGAGCGTCGCAGCCGTGAGCAGGGCCGCGAACCAGATCGCCCATCGGCCGGCGCCGCGGACGCCGGCCCCGGCGATGGCCAGTGCGATCGTGCCCATCGCGAGAAAGGCAGCCAGAACATTCGACAGCCCGAACCATCCGGTGGGATTGGGCTGTTGGAGGCGGCGCTCATAGATCAGGGCTTGCGGTGAGCCGGGGTCGATGCCCTGACCGATCAAGATCGCTCGCTTGTCTGAATTGAACAGTTCGACGGTCGCCGGGTGTTCGACGAAAATCTGAATCGCGGCTTTGGTGATGAAGAACATCACGAATCCGATGAGGGTTGCCGCAACGAGACGACGCACCGATTCGCGTCTTGTTGCGATGGCGATGCCTGCGAATCCGGCCCAGGCAGCCGACCAGCTCGACGCGATGCGGACGGCTTCGACATCGTGCCAGTCGAGCAGGGCTGTGCGCAGCCAGACGGCGACCCCGCCGAGCAGGGCAAGCGGGATGAGCAGCGAGATTTTTTGACGCTGTTTGCGGACACCGGTGAGGACGAGCAGCGTACCGAGCCACGCGGCGAGGTCGAGCATGAGCGAGCCTGTGGGGCCGAGGCCGAGGATGGTGACGACGACCTGCGTGGGGTCGGCATCCCAGCCGGGTAGAGGCTCGGCATTGACGGAGGCTCGCGTCAGGACGGACCAGAGGATCAGTGTGAGCCCGGCCCATTCGAGCTTTCGGGCGTTCATGGTCGGCGCTCCGGGATGCCCCGCTCGAGAAAGGCGAGCAGTCCGAGCACGACGAGAGTCTGGGCAGCAATGATGGCGCCCTGCCACGGGTCGGTTCTGGCCATGACGACGGCTCCGAGCCCGGTGACCGCGGTCAACGCCCAGATCGAGAGCACCGCTCCGGTCGGGCCGAGTCCCCGGCGGTCCATGCGATGGGAGAAGTGCTGGAGATCGCCGACGAATGGTGATCGGCCCTGTGACAGACGGATCAGCACGACACTGGCGAAGTCGTACAGCGGGACCGCGAGCAGAACCGCGGGCACGAGTAGCAGGTGCCAGTGCGGTTGACTGGAATCACTGTTCAGGTAGGTGAGTCTGACGGTGAGGAACGCGATCATGTAGCCGAGGGTGAGCGAGCCGCCGTCGCCCATGAAGATGCGGGCTCTTGGAAAGTTGGAAGGAAGGAATCCGAGCGTCGCACCGAGGAGTGTGGCGGCCCCGGCGGCGAGAAACCATTGGCCGTTGAGGGAGGCGATGGCGAGCAGGGAGGCTGCGATGATGGCACCAAGGCCTGCAGCGAGCCCGTCCATGTTGTCGAGAAAGTTCATCGCGTTCATGACAACAGCGAACCAAAGGGCGGTGATGCCGATGGAGAGCCAGGACCCGCCGACGTGGGCATCGGCGAGTGTGAGGATGCGCGAATCGGTGAGCCAGGCGACCAGCGTCGGCACGAGCAGCATGACGCCGAGCTTGGGGAGCCAGTGCATCGGTTTCCGATCGTCGATAAGCCCGAGCGCGTGCATGGCTGCGAGGCCGAGCATGAAGATCCAGAGCGTCTTCGCGTTCTCGGCGACGCCGGTGGCAAGATTCGGGAGTTTGTCCGAGCCGAGCCGGTCAGAAAGCCCGAACCAGATCGCCAGCACGGCTGCGAAAAGGGTGGCGAGGATGGCGATGGCGATGGCGAGGCCACCGGTGTTCGGGATGCGGCGCGTCTCGGCCTTGACCTGCCCCTCGACACCGGCGGTGTCGAAGGTTTGGAGCCGATGCCCGAGGCGCACAACCACAGCGGTCAGAATCCACGAAACGGCGAATGCGGTCAGGGCAAAGCCTGCCAGGACAAGCGGCATGGCGGGCATCCTACGGCTTCGGAGACGGGGTCGTTCGGATACGGGACACAATCGCCCAAGGCACCCAGGTCAGGGTCATCAGCAGGACCCCGGCCAGCGCCAGCAGCGGGACCCGTTGGGGCCAGGGGCCGAGGAACTCGGCGGGTGGCGAGTTTTTTCCGAGGGAGACGTAGTTTGTGCCGAGCCAGATATCGAGGAGCAGGGCGAACCCGCCATAGGCCAGGCTCACGCTGATCGCAAAGATGAGGTCCCTGGGCTTCGGTCGGAAGTTCATCGCAGCGACGACGTAGACCGCGCCGCCGACGACGATGAGGTGACTGATCCAGAAGGTCCAGAACTCGAGGTGGGCCGGGCCGAGTTTCAGCACAGGGATCAGAAACGAGAGCGAGGACAATCCCATACCCCAGAAATACATCAGCGCCAGGAGCCGGCGGTTCGGGAAGAGAAGTGCGAAACCGGCGAGCAGGCCGGCCAGGTCGCAGATGTGCAGCGGCAGGCTTTCCTGAATATTGAAGCCTTTGCCGTGCCAGAATGCCCAGTACAGATTGTGCCATACCTCAAAGGCGAGGATGCCGATGCCGAGCCAACGGTTGAAGGCCTCGGCATCCGGCGGGCTCTTGCGTCGGCGTCGATTGGCATCGGCCACCACCGCCCACACAACGAGCGCCGAGACGAGCATGACGATGATGTGCGTCATCGACCACATATGGAAGCTTGGCGTCGGCTCTGTCATGCCGGATTGTTCCCGTGTTCATGGCGGAGTTGGCCGCACGCGGCGGCGATGTCCCGGCCTCGGCTGGCGCGGATGTGGCAGTTCACACCACGATCGCGCAGGATCGTCTGGAACCGATTCACGCTGCGATCCGCAGGCCGGCGGTAGGGCAGCCCCTCGACCTCGTTGTACCGGATCAGGTTGACGTTGGCGCGCAGTGTGCCGGCAAGTTCGGCGAGTTTGGTTGCGTGCGCCGGCTCATCGTTCAGCCCACCCATGAGCGTGTATTCGAGCGTGATCTCCCGGCCCGTCCTGGCAAACCAGCGATCGCACGCGGTGAGCAGCTCATCAATCGTCGTGTATTCGGCCCATGGGATCAGCTCCCGGCGAATCTCGTCGGTGGGGGCGTGCAGCGAGAGCGCCAGCGTGATCGGCAGGTCGAGTTCGTCCGCGAGCCGTTCGATCGCCTTGGGCAGGCCCACGGTCGAGAGCGTGATGCGCCGAGCGCTGATGCCGAGTCCCTCGGGCGCCGGGGCAGCCAAGCGGCGGATTGCACCGACGACGGCGGAAAAGTTGCTCAGCGGCTCACCCATACCCATAAACACGACATGGCTGATTCGGCCGACACCCTCGAGCCGACCCAATCGCCAGACTTGCTCGACAATCCGTCCGGTGGAGAGGTTGCCATCGAGCCCGGCAAGACCTGAGGCGCAGAATCGGCAGCCGACCGGACAGCCGATCTGACTGGAAATGCAGGCGGTTTTTCGTTTCGTGTCGTGGCCGAGCGAGGGGATCATCACGCACTCGGTTTGAAGGGAGGGGTCATCGTGCGACAGGATCGGCAGCGAACCGGGGGCCGGCGAATCATTCCACTGTACGAGCAGTTTTTGGGTGTCGTCGCTGGCGAGTTGATGCGAGACGACCCGGCCCGAGTGGATGGTCAACTCATCGGCGACATACCGACGGTCGCGCTCAGCGAGGTTGGTCCATCGGCTCGGATCGGGTTCGTGGTGTTGGTAGATCCATTCAAGGATCTGCCTGGCGCGAAAGCGTTTCATGGATCGGGCCCCGCACCAGGCTTCCAAGTCCGCCGGGGTCATGTCGAAGACGTGGTTCTGCGGGTGCTTCACGCCGACGATCCTTCGCTGAGCGAACGCGGCGGCTCGCTCCGGGCTGAGACAGTCAGCGGAACCGCCCCGTAGGCCTCGCGCCCACTCAGGCCCGAATCGACCGAGATGGAGGCGTGCCCGTCCAAGCCGGCATCGGCCATCATCCGGCGCAGGGCTGCGGGGAGGGCAAACTCGATGGACTCATCAACGATGTCCCACTGTTCGATCGAGCCGCCGAAGCGTTCGATGAGGGTTCGGCAGATGCCGGCGACGAGATCCTCCGGCGCCGAGGCTCCGGCGGTGATCAGCACCGTCGAATCGGCGCCGTTGGGAAACCATGCCTCGTCGAGTTCGTCGGCATCATCGAGCAGGAACGCCGGGGTCCCGACGTTGCGGGCGATCTCGGTTAGGCGGACGGAGTTGGACGAGTTGCGGCTGCCGACGACGAGCACGACATCGACCTTGGGTGCGATCTGCCGGACCGCGTGCTGGCGGTTGGTTGTCGCGTAGCAGATGTCCGGCTCGCTTGGTTCGTGGATCTTCGGGAATCGGCGTTTGAGCACACTGATGATCGCGCCGGCGTCATCGGTCGAGAGCGTCGTCTGCGTCAGGTAGACCAGCCGATCCGTTTGTTCGAGTTCGATCGTCTCGGCGTGCTCGGGTGATTCGACCACGACGGTGCAGTCCGGGGCCTCGCCGAGCGTTCCGATCACCTCCTGATGCCTGGCGTGGCCGATGAGCAGGATCGTGTAGCCTTTCGCGGCGTATCGGCCGGCCTCGGAATGGACCTTGGTGACCAGCGGGCAGGTGGCGTCGATCGCGATCAGGCCCCGGTCGGCCGCGATTTGGCGGACCGAAGGTGGGATGCCGTGGGCGCTGAAGACCACGACCGAGCCGCTGGGCACCTCGGCCAGATCGTCCACAAAGACGACGCCCCGCTCCTGAAATCGGCCCACGACATGCCGGTTGTGGACGATCTCGTGGAAGACGTAGACCGTCCGGTCCGGGTTCAGTGACAGCACCCGATCGACCACATCGATCGCCATTCGGACGCCGGCACAGAAGCCTCGGGGGTTGGGCAGAATCAATCGCACAGCGGTCAGATCCAATCATCCTGGGGGTCGGGAAGATGCTAGGGCCCTGTCGGTTGGGTTGCAGATCCCCCAAAATCTCAGGTTGCGGTGAGGCGTGACGTGATGTTCCCGTGTATTTTGGCGCTCGGACCGGCCTTGGGCTGCCCGCACGGCTGTTGATCGGGTACGCTAGCGGATACCATCCTGTGCGGGTATCGTTGGCCCGCGTCGCCAATGGGCGTCGTCAATTCCGTTCGGGTATGTGGAGATCCCTATGCAGGCAAAGCCTTGGCAGATTGCGGTGGTGGTGATTGGCCTCCTCGTCGGCATCGGCGGGATCGTGCTGGCGATTGGGAAGGATTCCGGACCGGATTTGGCTGACAAGCTTATTCTCGTTGATGTGACGACCGGCGACACATACACGGTTTCCCTCCGAAACCGCAGCGTTGTGATTCCCGTCAAGAGTCCCGAAACCGGGCAACGCACCCTGCTGCCGATCGAGCTCGATGATGAGACAGAATCTTGGCACATCAGCGAGCACTACATGCCGGCATTGTCTGGTATCGAGGAAATATCTGACAAGGTTGATCCCGAGACGGGCAAGTTGGATCTGCCGGTCAAGATCAAACCTGAGGTCATCAAGCGAAAGAAAAGGTAGCGAAAGAGGGATAGGTTTTGCGGGCAAAGGTAGGGTCCGCCGGAGCAAATGAAATGACGAAGGCAAACAGACGAGATATGGCAATCGATTTGCGACGGGCGTTTACGCTGATCGAGTTGCTTGTTGTGATTGCGATTATTGCATTGTTGATCGGCATTCTGTTGCCGGCGTTGGGGTCGGCCCGTGGTGCGGCCAGGTCGCTTGTCGACCAATCGCAGCTGCGCACGTTGGCTCAGGGAGAGTCGTTCTATTCCTCCGACAACAAGGACTACTATGCATGCGCCTCGACATCCGGATGGGCCGGGCATGTCGGAACCCGCGGCCGAACGATCGACTATACAGGCGCTACTTCTGCGGTCACTCCGGTGCAGTATTATGATTTCATCAGCCCGACTCTTGGAGAAGAACTCGGTTTCTCGGCACAACGGGCTGCCCGATTCGGAAACATCCTGAACGACTTTGCCGATCCGGCGGCGCGTGAATTTTCCCATTTGTTCCCGGCTAGCCCGACCCCGTCCGACGTCAGCCAATTTAATGATTACGCTGATGAAGTTGGATATCGGCAGGTGAGCTATCTCATGCCGGGCGCCTTTTCGGTGTGGGGTACTCCACGGATTGGGTTCATCCCGGGGCAGGGTGTCGTCAATGACATGTCGAAATACGAAGCACTGTATGACAATTTTCCGCCGGTGTGGTCGGGCGGTCCTGCCGGTTCTGTTCATACACCCCGCGGGTTCCGAAATAGAGTTGACCAGGTGGGTCCGCCGTCGAACAAAATTGTTGTTGCCGACGGCACCAGATTCCTTCCGCCTAATGATGCCTTGGATTTTGATTTCCGCACCGGCAACAACAACAACAGCATCGATTTTGGTGCCTTTACTTCCGGAACACCTCAGTGGCAGGGCAACACAGCGTATGGCGCAGCCGGTCCCGGTGCGCCAAACAATCTGCCGTTGTCGTTCCGGCATCCGGGTAACTCACTCAATGCTGCCTTCTTTGATGGGCATTCCGAGAACCTGACACAGAAGGAAGTCTGGACGGACATGTCCAGATGGGCGCCTTCCGGGAGCCTTGTGTTGGACAGTGCCGTTGGGTCGCTGACCACGGAAGCGCAGGAATGGGTGAATACCACGCTCAAACAGGGCACGCTTGACGGTTCATCTGGGTATATCCTGCCGTAATCGCCCGCAGACAACGCCCGGCATACGCTCAACCGCCCGGACTTCCGGGCGGTTTTCGATTCCGTGGCAGCAAGGCGAGGAACGCAACGATGGAAACGCAGCAGGTTGTCTCGTATCTCGATCGGCACGAAGCGGATGCCATCGGTCGGCTGATGGAGTGGCTCCGGATTCCATCCGTCAGCACGGATCCGGCGTACTCGGCGGATGTGCGTCGGGCCGCGGAGTGGGGGGCACAGCAGCTCAAAGCCGCCGGGTTTGATGTTGAGATCATGCCGACGGGAACGGCAGACGAGCCCGGGCATCCGGTGATTCTGGCGAGTACGCCCGGCGACCCGGCGTATGCGGGGCCTCATGTGCTTTTCTACGGCCATTACGACGTTCAGCCCGCCGAGCCTTTGGAGTTGTGGGACAACCCGCCGTACGAGCCGGTGATTCGGCCCGCCGAGGGCGAGATCGGCGAGCGGATCGTGGCGCGCGGGGCGTGCGATGACAAGGGGCAGGTCGCGACGTTCTTCGAGGCGATGCGGGCGTGGAAGGAGATCAGCGGCAAAGCGGCCGGCGGTGTGAAGATGACCGTGCTCATCGAGGGCGAGGAAGAATCCGGCTCGGCCAACCTCGAGAAGTTCGTCGATGAGCAGAAAGATCGGCTCGGCGCGTGCGATGTCTGCGTGATCTCGGATACGGGGATGCTCGGGCGAGGCAAACCCGCGATCACCTACGGCGTGCGCGGCTTGGCCTACACCGAGATCACGCTGCACGGTCCGAATCAGGACCTGCACTCCGGGCTCTGGGGCGGACGGGCGCCGAACCCGGTCAACGAGCTGGTCAAGGTGCTGGCGCAGCTTTGGGATCAGGATCGAAAGATCACGATTCCTGGATTTTATGATGATGTGCAGCCGGTGACGGATGAGGAGCGAAGGGCTTGGCAACGACTGGGGATCGATTCGGTCGCGGCCCTGCGTTCGATCGGGCTCGGGCCGGATGCGGACGTCGGTGAGGCCGGTTTCAACGCGACCGAGCGCGAGTGGGCCAGACCCTCGTGCGACATCAACGGAATCTACGGCGGGTACACGGGCGAGGGCGCCAAGACCGTCATCGCCTCGCACGCGACGGCCA
>DRKT01000006.1 GCA_011053195.1 Phycisphaerales bacterium
CATGTCGTGGTGAACAACAACATCGGATTCACCACCAAGCCGGAGGACAGCCGGACCGCGACGTATTGCACCGATATCGCCAAGTCGATCGGGGCTCCGGTGCTGCATGTCAACGGCGAAGACCCGGAAGCCGTCGTCACGGTCGCCAAGCTTGCAGCCGAGTACCGTCAGCGCTATCGCAAGGACATTTTCATCGACATGTGGTGCTATCGCAAGTATGGGCACAACGAGCAGGACGAGCAGTCCTTCACCCAGCCCGTGCTTGCCAAGCTGATCAAGCAGAAGAAGTCGGTCATGAATGTCTACGCCGAGCAGATGCGTCAGGAGGGCATCATCTCGGAGCACGACCATTCGCTCTTGCAGAAGCGGATCAATGAGACATTCGATACAGCGCAGCAGATCGCCCGGACTTCACCCAAAGATCCGACCATCGATCCGGGGAGCGAGCGGTGGGCCGGGTTTGAGCACGGCTACTCGTTCGTTCCGGCCGACACGTCGGTATCGCAGCAACATCTGAAGGACGTTTGCAAAGCACTTGGGACCGTGCCCGAAGGGTTCAAAGTCAACCGCAAACTGAAGCAACTCCTTGAAAGTCGATCCAAGCTTTGGGATGGCGGGAAGATCAGTTACGCCGACGGCGAGATTCTGGCCTACGGCACGCTGCTCGAAGAGGGGCATGCGGTTCGGCTGTCCGGTCAGGATTCTCGTCGGGGTACGTTCAGCAGTCGGCACGCGGTTCTGTATGATGCCGAGACGGGCGAGCCCTACACGCCGCTGAACAACATCTGCGAGATGGGGATATTCGGCACCGACAAGGCGCCGGGCACACTCGACGAGACCGGCCGTCGGCGCCAGGCGAAGTTCTGTGTCTACGACAGCCCGCTCTCCGAGGCTTCGGTGCTCGCGTTTGATTACGGCTATTCGCTCGCGGACCCGAACATGCTCGTCTGCTGGGAAGCCCAATTCGGCGACTTTGTCAATGGGGCGCAGGCAATCATCGATCAGTTCGTCGCTTCGGCGCAGGTCAAATGGGAACGATGGTCGGGCTTGGTTATGCTTTTGCCCCATGGCTACGAGGGGGCCGGGCCCGAGCACTCCTCGGCTCGGATGGAGCGATTCCTCCAGCTCGCGGGCAATACGAACATTCAGGTCATCCATCCATCGACCGGGGCGCAGATCTTTCATGCACTCCGGCGGCAGGTGAAGCGTTCGTTCCGCAAGCCCTTGATCGTGATGACACCCAAGAGCCTGCTCCGTGTGCCGACGAGCGACGTCAGCGAACTGACCTCGGGTCGGTTTCGTGAGATGATCGATGATCCGATGTTCGACCAGCTCGGCGGCGACCGCTCGAAGGTCAGGCGTGTCGTGCTCTGTTGCGGGAAGATCTACCACGAGCTTGCTGCCCGCCGGGATGAGCTCGGTCTGAAAGACTTGGCCATCCTCCGCTTTGAGCAGTTGTACCCGTTCCACAGCGAGATGGCGCGCGAGATGCTTGCACGCTATCCGAAGGATGCCGAGTATTGCTGGGTTCAGGAGGAGCCCCGGAATATGGGTGCCTATCTGTTTATGGCGGATACCCTGCGTGAGCAGTTGGGAATGGACTCACTCCATTACATCGGCCGAGACACGAGCGCCAGCCCGGCAGCCGGCTCGAAGAAGAAAGACAGGGCTCAGCAGGAAAGTGTGATCACCGACGCCATCGGGGCGAAGGCAAGTGCGGACAAGGTTCAGGGCAAGGATGACTCAAACCAATCTGACGATCGGCCGGCGCTCGCTGCCGGCTGACCGAAGGACAACAAGCGGAGTGCATGGAGATGGCAGTTGAAGTCATCGTCCCCAACGTGGGCGAATCAGTCACCGAGGGCGTCATTGCGACTTGGCTCAAGGAGCCCGGTGAGTGGATCGATCGCGACGAGACGGTCCTCGAACTTGAAACCGACAAGGTGACCATGGAAATCCCGGCGCCATCGTCCGGCATCCTGGGTGAGCACAAGTTTGCCGAGGGTGACACGGTTGAGGTCGGGGTGGCCGTCGCTGAGATCGACGAGTCCGCCGAAAAGCCCGCAGCAGCGGAACACGAGTCCGCACCCATTCCGGAGCCAGCCGAGCGAGCCGAACCGGCCCCCAAGGCTCCTCAGGCCGAGCCGACATCTCCGCCGATCCACGCCCCGGCATCGCAGCCATCCGGTGAAGTCAACGCCACACCATTGGCCAAGAAAATCGCGGCCGAGCATGGGATCGATCTGGGATCGGTCGTCGGCACCGGTGCCCACGGGCGGGTTAGAGAGCACGATGTCCTCGCGCTGGTTCAAACCGGCGGCACGGGATCGTCGCAAGGCCACGTTCCTTCCACGTCCCGCGCCAAGCACGTCCAACGCATGAGCCCCATGCGTCAAAAAATCGCTTCGAGACTCGTCGAGGCCCAGCACACCGCTGCGATGCTGACCACGTTCAATGAGTGCGACATGACCGCGGTGATGGAGCTGCGCAAGGCGTACAAGGAAGAGTTCACAACCAAGCACGGCATCGGGCTCGGGTTCATGTCGTTCTTTGTCAAAGCGGTCGTGCGCGGGCTTCAGGCCCAACCATCGATCAACTCATTTATCGTTAAGGATGACAAGGGAAAGCCGGCACTGGAAATGCACGACTATTGCGACATCGCGATAGCGGTTTCCAGCCCGAAGGGGCTCGTGGTGCCCGTCCTGCGCAACGCCGAGACACTCTCGTTCGCCGAGATCGAGGCCGGTATCAAGGACATGGCGATCCGTGCCCGCGATGGCAAGATCACGCTCGAAGAGATGACCGGTGGCACGTTCACCATCACCAATGGCGGGATCTTCGGCAGTCTCAACTCCACACCGATTCTCAATGCGCCGCAGTCCGGCATTCTCGGCATGCACGCGATCAAGAAACGACCGGTTGAGGACCCGGACAACCCGGGCAGTGTGGTCATCCGACCGATGATGTACCTTGCGCTTAGTTATGACCACCGGGTTGTAGATGGAGCCGGCGCTGTGCAGTTCCTGGTCGCAGTGAAAGAAGCGATTGAAGATCCTCACCGGCTCCTGCTCGGGCTGTGACTCAGCCAGTGAGCTGGGTGCCCAATGCAGTGAGCATTGACGACGCGATCTCGGTGCCGCTGATGCCGTTGCATGCAACGAGTCGTTCGGATGCATGATTCCGCGTGCCATCCTGTTCGAGTATGGCGTCGATCAGCCTGTTGCTGCACATGAATGGCACATCGAACTGCCGGGCCCAATGCTCGATTTTGAGCCCGTACTGGTCGAAATGGTTGCGGTCTGCATGCGGTCCCCAGAGAAGCACATCCGCAGCCGGCGCCAGTGCGAGCATCGGAATATGGGTCGCAAAGACATCGAGGGG
>DRKT01000007.1 GCA_011053195.1 Phycisphaerales bacterium
CGACCGTGACGACGGCTTCCGGGTCTTCGCCGTTGACATGCAGCACCGGAGCCCCGATCGACTTGGCGATATCGGTGCAATACGTCGCGGTCCGGCTGTCCTCCGGCTTGGTGGTGAATCCGATGTTGTTGTTCACCACGACATGAATCGTCCCACCTGTCCGGTAGCCCTTGAGCTGTGAGAAATTCAGCGTCTCAGCGACAATGCCCTGCCCCGATATCGCAGCATCACCATGAACGTTGATCGGTATCACCCGGGTCCGCTCGTGGTCATTACGCAGACGCTGCTTGGCCCGGCAACGCCCCTCCACCACCGGCCCGACCGCTTCAAGGTGGCTCGGATTTGATGCCATCGCAAGATGAATCATTTTGCCGTTGGGGAACTGTCTCGTCGCGGAGTAGCCGCGGTGGTATTTGACATCACCACCCTCATCCATGAAATAGTCGCCGGTCCAGGCATCCTCGAACTCGGTGAAAATCTGTTCCGGGGTTTTGCCGAGGATCTGGTTGAGCACATTCAGCCGGCCACGGTGCGCCAGGCCGAGGACGATCTCATCAGCCCCAAGGTCCCCGAGCCGTTCGAGCAGTTGATCGAGCAGTGGGATCAAGGATTCGGCGCCTTCGAGGCTGAATCGTTTTTCGCCTGGATATCGCCTCTGGAGAAACGACTCGAATGCCTCCGCATTGATCAGCAGTTCGAGGATATGCGCCTTCTCGCCCCGGCTCAGCGGAATACGCCCGTCGATGGACTCCCACTGCTCAACAAACCAGTTCCGCTCCTCGTAATCCTCGATGTGCAGCACTTCCACACCGACGGTGCCGGTGTAGAGCATGCTCAGACGATCTACGACCTCGCGAAGCGTGACCATGCCCGGCCGACCGATGATCGAGCCCGGCACCGGGTTGTCCAGATCCGCCTCGGTCAGGCCGAACTGTTCGAGGGTGAGAGCTGCCGGCCGTTTGCGAGGTCGCCCGAATGGGTCCAGCTTGGCCGCGAGATGCCCTCGGCTGCGGTAAGCCAAAGCCAGATCCTCGGGCGCCGAACTGCACGAATACGCCGCGGCACCGGCCTCAAGCCCAGGCCCGGCATCCGAATCGCTCTGGGCAAGCTCATAGCCCTGGAAAAAAGCCCGAACATCGGGCGGGACCGCGTCCGGATCCCTGAGATAGGCCTCATGCTGGGATTCGAGATATTGGGCATTCCACCCGTTGATGCTCGAACGTACGGCCCTCGGCTCACTGCTCATGGCGTCCTCATCGACAAGCGCTGACGCATGCTCACCAACCCTGTCCCCGCATCAGCCAGAAAGACAGATCGGACCAATCGTATGCCATAGGTTCGGCCGATTGCGTGGGAAGATCCACCCAAACCGAACAAGATTTCAATGGATTCAAAGCCGGATCACTGATTTTACCGGTCGTGTCCGGTCACCCAACCGCTCGTGGCATACGGCTCCACCCCCACGAGGCGAAAGGCCCGACCAGTCCGGGCGGCGAGGCCGAATTCGATCAACGACCATGCAACACAGAGGACTTGCAATTGCTCACCCGCCGAACCCGCTGGATGGCCCGATCGGTGAGGTCCAGCGAAGATCCCGATGCCAGGCCTGAACTGCCTTGCCGTGAAGAGGTGTAAAGGTGCAGTGGAATGTCATCGCCCTCTCTTTGACGGGGCCAACCTCCGGCGAGATGCCGAGCCGAAACCGGTACACCGTACCGACCTCAACCCGATAGGCTCGCTTGGCAAGATCCCGCCCGGAAAATGACCACGTTTCGATGGGCTCGCCCGTGGTTTTCTCGCTGGGATACGCTTCGAACCTCATCTCGCCCGGCAGGTTCAGCGACAGCGGATACGCCATCTCGTCAAACAAATGCACACTGGCCATCACCGTGTCCGCGACACCATCGCCATCCGAATCGGTTGCGGGCCCGAGATTCAACAGCAGCACCGTGGCCTGCGCATCACTGGGCTGGCTCCCAATTCGGCGGTTTGTCGGCATGGGGCCGTCCGTCACGCACCCCAGCGAGGCACACAAAGCAGATACCACCGCCAACGGTATACCCGGAAATCTACTCATGGTGCAAGATCACTCTTCAACCGGAGGGCCGTACAGCAACGGTTCAGGATATTCTTGAACCACCGGCATTTTGCAACGGTCGATTATATCCCGGACAGATTCGGGATTCACAAACCTGTCGATGTAATGCTTGGTGTCTTCATTGAGCATTCGGGCACCCGATGCCGAGCCCCCCGGAATCACGGTTGGCGTCAGGATCATGAGAAGCTCGGTGCGCACATTCTTGATGTCGTGACTTCGGAATGGGATGCCGAGGAACGGGATATCGCCGAGCAGGGGCACCTTGGTGTGGCGATCCTGCTTGGTTGTTTGGATCAGCCCGCCGATGACCACGGTCTGACCATCACGCACCGTCACGGTTGTATCAACCCGCCTCGTGCTGATAATCGGAGCTTCAAAGTCCTCGGTGATCTGTGTTGTGCGTTCGGTGACAACCGAAATCTCCGGCTGGATATCAAGCCTGACAAAGCCATCCGAACTGATCGAAGGCGTGACGGAAAGAAGTACGCCGACATCTTCCCGCCGAACAGAAGCACGCGTCCGCCCATCGGTCAACGTCTCGACATCAGCGGGCAACGCAACGTTCTCACCGACCTGAATCGATGCCTGTTCATTGTTGTTGACTGTCAACCTTGGATTGGACAGAATCTCGAGCTTTCCCTGAGCCTGAAGCGCACGGACAAGCAGACTGAAATCCGTGGAAGAAACCGAAAGGTTGGGGACCCCGAGAGCCGTCGCAAGCGAAGCCCCCGCACCAAGATAACCGATATCATAGTTGTCTCCCCCGACCTGGAATCCATTGGCGCTGATGCCCCATTGATCGGAATCATCAAGTGTCACCTCCGCCAGTAGAACCTGAATCACAACCTGCGGCGGGGCGGCATCAAGCTCTCGCACAATGGACTTCACCGTCTCAATGTACCGGGGTGATGCCGAGATCAGCACTTTCTGACTTTTCGGATCTCCGATAATTGTCACTTCCTGCTCGAGCTGTCTGGTAAGCGAACCGCTCTGTCCCGGAGAAAGCACCTGACGAATCCGCTGGGATTCCTGCTGAAAGTACTGCTGCAACGTGTCTTGAACTGTCTGGGCCTGGGCATACTGAAGATCAAGGACAATCTGTTCTCGTTCGGTGGCAATAATGGAATCCAGATCATTGACGACACCCCGCACGAGCTCGAGGTACTCCTCGGTCGCTGAGACGATCAGGGTGTTTGTTCTCGCGTCAATCGTGATAGCAAGCTGCTGGCGGTCATCAGGCACGGGTGTCAGCCCCTGACCACCCAGAGAGTTGCTGTTGTCGTCATTCTCCGGACCAGCCTCGGACTCTGCACCCGCTCCGCTTGGGACAAGATACAACCGACCCCGCCCATCCTGCCGGAGACTGAACAGATCCTGCAACACTCTGGCCATCGCACGCGCGTCGGCATTCTCGAGCCTGAACTTCTCAATCTGGCGAGTCCCGGCTTTGGTCGTGTCAAGATCCGCGATCATGGACTCAATGAACTTCATGACCTCGGGCGGGGCCACCACGAGCACCGAGTTTGTGCGAAGCTCCGGCGTCAGCGAGACCTGCTCTCGGATCACAGAGTCGATCTCCGCCTCGGCAACGTCCCGCTCCTCGCCGATGTGTTCGATCATCTGGTCACGCAGGAATCTGAGTTTCACCGCCTGACCCGATCTGGAGCGTGGCCCGGAAACGGTTCGACCGGAAAGCACACTGTTCAGGAGCTGAACCACCTCAAACGCATTTGCGGTGTTCAGTTCGATCCGCTGGACGTCCTGCGTTGCGGTTGGGCTTGCGGTATCGAACTGGGCCACCATGTCCCGGATAGCCTCGACATCCTCGGGCGTGCCGCGGACGACCAGGGCATTGAGGCGTGAATTGGGAATCACGGCAACAGAACCCGGGCCGCGTCGCTCATTTTCCGGCGTGATATAAAACTCGGTGACAGCCTCGGCCGCATCAATCGGTCGGGTGCTGGAAAGAGCAATCACCTCGACCGTCATACCCCGGGCAAGCTCCTGCGCCTCATCTCCGGTCAGCATGTCCACCAACTCTCGAACAAGCTGCAAATTCTCGTCGCTCGCGGCAATGATGAGACTGTTTGTGCCCGGCTCGGACTCGATCGTAAACGTATCCATCGGCGACTCGACCGAACCGGAACGCTGCGCAGCGCTGATCCGCTCACGCATCAGCCTTTCAATCTTCGGCGCCAGCTGGGCCGCATCTCCGTTATGAACAGGCAAGACATGCAGACCGATTGCATAGTTGGGGTCCGCGGTATCGAGGGAATCAAGGAGTGATTCGAGCACCGCAAAGCTTGCCGGGCTGGTCGAAACGATAAGTGTATTTGTCCGGGTATCAACCGAAACAATCAGCCTGTCCTCATCGCGAAAGCCCGGGAGCGACTCCCGCTCGCGAAACAGATCATCGACAACACCCGCAACCCTGTCAGCCGCTGCATGAACAAGCGGGAACAGGCGGACACTGTTCGAGGCCGAAGCCGCCTCAACGTCCAGCATTGTCGCCAGTCCGCGAACGATGCTGATATTGGAAGGACTCCCGAGCACGAGCAACGCCTGCAGATTCGGTTCCGGCAAAATGATGAGCGTGCCAATCGGTGTAAACAGATCGGCCTGGAGCACCTGCTCGCCCTCACCGCCCTCGGCAGCGAGCCGAATGCGACCGGCCTGCCGCTTGAGCGATCGCGATTCTGGCGTATCCTCCAACCCGTCAACGAGCACCGAGTTCAGTTGATCGGCCAGATCACGCGGGTCCGCGTGCTGAAGCGGAATAATCGTCGGCTCGACCCAGTTCGAAGCCTGATCCGTATCGAGATCTTTGATCAGCACTTCAACCAACGCAACCGATTCCTCGCGACCGGCGACAATCAATGAGTTGGTTCGCTCATCAACGCTCAGCGCAATATTGCTGATCAGCGCATGCCCGGCAGCGGTGCTCGGCAAGCGTGATCGGTCGGTCCCGGGTGCCCTGCTGATCACATCCCCTTGCCTGAACAGATCGTTGAGAATCGTCATCGTGCGATCGGCCGCGGCATTGTTCAGCGGGAAGATCCTGATCATGACCGCATCGCCGACCGGAAGCCGGTCCAGCATCTTGACCAGTTCTCGCACACTATTCACATTCGATTCCGTCGAGGCCACGAGAATCGCATTGGTCTGCTCATCCGGAATGACTCTGATCGGAACGGCCAGATCGAGCTTCAATGGCTCATCGACACCCCGACTCAGACTCAGTCGCCGAAGATGTTCGGCTGCGGCAAGCGCCGGGGTTGAGCCGATCGCACCCTCTCGAGGCGACAGCAACTCACGAAGCGTGCCGGCTACCGCTGTGGCATCGGCAACATCGAGCGAGACAACCGCAGCAGTCTGTGCCTGTTCCACCGCCTGCTGATCGAGAAGCGGAATCAGGCGTGCCACAACAGCAACATCCGCCGGAGTACCGGTGATCGCAATCGCGCGGCGTGACGCCATGGCCACAAGCTGCACCGGATCCCCGACCAGCCCCGGCCGCTCGGGATTGATTGGCCTACTGACCCCCATTGCCCGAAGGATCGCGATGACTGATTCGGGATCGTTGTTCGTCACATCAACAATCTGAACCCCACCGAATGCCGCACCTTGGCGGTCGCCCTGCTCCTCCGGCACAGTATTGAGGGGGCGATCCAGTTCCTCCGCCACTGATCGGATTTCTTCGAACATGGTCTCGGTGCTGGCAATGACGAGCGCATTGTTGGTGCGGTCCAACTGAATCGAGAGCGATTCGCCCCTTGATACCGCGGTCTGGCGGAACGCTTGCTCAAGAGCCGAACGGATCTTTACTGCGGGGACATTGTGCAGAGTCAGAATCCGGACGCGGACACCACTCAGATCCGCACGCTCCTGGACAGCCTCGGCAAGTGCCTCGATCTGCGCGAATGTTCGTTCGTCGGCGCGAACAACCAACATCCGGCTGCTGTCATCTCCGACGATCAGTACCGCTCGTCGACTTTGCACCGTGCCGGTATTGCGCTGCGCATAGAGCGCCCGGACTGTGTCAGCAATCTCGCTCGGCTTCCCGTGCCGAACCGGAATAATCTTCGCCTGCGGATACTCGACAAACTCGGCGCGGTCGATCTGCTTGACGATGCTCTGGATACGCTCCAGATCCCTCCGCCCAGCAAACACCACCAGCGAATTCGTCTCCGGCTCGGCGGAAACCGTGGGGAGATCCTCATCCCGAATCAGCACCGGCAGTGTCGTCTCCTGTGTATTCTCGTTTGACGATCGCTGATTCTGCACGCGAGCCTGGTTCCGGCGGACTCGGCTTTCGAGTGTGTCACGAAACCCTTCATCCAGCGCCGCAGCAACACTGCTGGCATCCGCATACTCAAGCTTCAGTACCGCCAATTGCCGTGAAGTATCATATTGCTTCGTGTCGAGCTTCGTCAGCAATGCGAGAATGCCATCCCACTCGGTGACGTCGGCACTGATGACCAGCGAACCCGAGGCCTTGTCCGGCACGATAGTGACCGTGCGTGCTCCCGGTGTCGCAGCAGCCACGGAACGTGGCCCGTAAAATACCGTCAACGCATCGGCAACCTGCTCAGCATCGGCAAACTGAAGCGACACAAATTCCGTTCGACGTTCGACTTCCGGCGGAACATCGAGCTCCTTGACAATTGTCATCAATTCCTGAATCTGATCTGCTGAAGCCGAGATTGCGAGCGTATTGGTCTTTGATTCGTAATCGATCGTCGGCACCGGCCCGGCTCCGGAGTCTCTGCCCCGGAGAATCTGCCGAAGTGTGCTCCACACATCGAACGCCTCGGCATGCACCAGACGAACCCGCTTGAATTCCATCAGATTCCGAATCGGCTTTGCATCCAACTCCTCGATGCGCCGCATCACAAGCTCGATGGCTTCATCTGATCCTGTCAGCAACAACGAATTGCTCCGATCGACGAGCGTGATCTTGATCTTCACACTTTCCGGCAAGGCATCACGCAATGATTCGGCAACATCCGAGGCACGGGCCGATTCGAGCGTCACCGTGACGATCCGGTTATCCTGTTCGCTCGGCGGCCGGTCCAACTCACCGATCAACGCAGCGACCGAGCCATGCAGCCTCTTCGGCGCTGAGACAAGTAGCGAATTAGATTGGGCCTGTGGTGTAACAATCACGCGCTCTTCCGGCGGTGCCCCCCGGCTCGGAAACATCGCTGCAACCGACCGTGCAGTCTGGGCCACATCGGCGTTGCGAAGGACATACACCTCGATCTCTCGATCGTCGCCGAGCTCCGGCTTGTCGATCTCCTGAACCAACTGGGCAACCAACGCCGTATCTTCTTTGTTGGCCGATATAATGAGTACATTCCCATCGGGGGACCCGATCGCAGCAACCTCGGACGCATTGAGCCCCTTCGCGCGGGCCCGCTGCTGGAAGAACCGCCCGACTGCGCGGGCAACCCGGTCCGCCCGAGCGTGGGTCAGCCGGATGGTCGTTACCTCGCCCCCGGTCAGACCGCTCGAACTCTCGATTTCTTCAGCAAACCGGACCGCCATCTCGACCCGTTCCTTATCGCCCACGAGCAACAGCATATTTCGGGAACGATCCACCTCCGCGATGACCGCCTGCGGATCACGTCCTCGCCACCATGGCCAGTCCGGAGACTTCGTTGATTCAACGATCACCCGCGCAACGGTCGACGCATCGGCATGCTTCAGCGCGACTGCTCGCATCACGTGCATCCCGCCTTCTCCCGTTGGAAGATCAAGATCCGCGATAATCCGTTCAATCGATTCGATCCGTTGTGGCGACGCCACAACGATCACGGCATTCAGCCGATCGTCGGTCTGAATATACACACGATCATCGGGCTCGCCAGCCGGTCTGTTTCGTGAATACATACGCTCGTACTGCATCTCATCAACAAGATCCGCGAGTGTAGTCTTCAGTCCCAGTGCCCTCGCATTTTCGAGACGGATCACGCGGTACACCAGATCCCGCGATTCTGTCGGTGCATCAAACTTCTCGACAAGCGAGCGGATGATCTCAAAGTCTTCATCATCGGCCGCAACAACCAGGCTCCCGCTTCGGCGATCGGCCGTGATCGCTGCGGTCGGGCCTCCACTTCGGCCGGCTCCCCGTGATGCCGCATCGCGGTCCGCTAAAAACCGCGTGATTGCTGCAGCCACCGAAGCGACATCGGCTCGCTCAACCACCAAGGTTCGAACAGGAAGATCCTTTGAATCGGCAGTATCCAGACCGGCAATGATCTCACGGACGGCAACCGCATCTTCCACCGAACCTCGGAAAATCACGACACCACTGGCATCATCCGAACTGATTGCCATACGCCCGGCACGCGCCGGATCACGCGAGAGCAACAGTTCGCGAATCGCCCTCTGGACGCGGGATGCACGCGCGTTTTCCAGTCGAAACACTTCCAGCAGTGTTCCCTCAGCAATCGGCTGAGCATCGAGCTCGGGCAACAACCGGAGAATTTCGGCGTGCTGCTCGGCGGTAGCCGACACAAGCAGTGCATTTCCCGGAGAAACAGGAGATATCGCCGGCCTTGGCATATCAGGATTCTGCTGCCGCTGGGCATTGAACATACGCGACAATGCCTGCGCCAATGTCCTCGCATCGCTGTGCTGCAGTGCATACCGACGTATCGCCATTCTATTCTCAGACGGGTTCTGATCTATCATGGAAACAAAGCTGTCGATCGCTTCGATGGCTTCCTGCGGCGCCGACACGATGATCGAAGCATCTCCCGGACCGGAGGAGATCGAGATCTCCGAAGGATCGAGCACCGTTTCCGAAGTCGATCCGTCTGGTCCCTGGATCACCACCCGAGAGGCGCGAAGCCTGCGTGCCTGCCGGCCGCTTGGCGCCGGCGAAATGAAATCTCGAACAGCCGGCACCGCCCGCCTGGCGCGAATCGAATTCAGCGGATAGACCTTGACGAATCGGCGTGCGCTTGCTTCACCTTGCGAAAGTGCGGCAACCAAAGGCCCCACCGACTGGAAATCGGTGTCATTGGCCCACACGATCACATTGCCCCCAACGCGATCCGCCGCCGAGGCCACCACACCGGTAAACCCTCCGGGATTCTGCTCTGTTCGACGACCAATCTGGCGTGCTGTTCTGGCAATAATCTGAGATATCAGGTTCGGATCTACCCCCTCCGGCAGCCGAATCACCCGGGCCCGCGTCCGCTCTGCCGGGGCGAGCCGTTCCAACTCCGCGGCAAGCTCGGCAATTCGGTCCGTCATCCGGACCGACCCGGACACGATCAGTGTGTTGGTCGCCGGGTCAACCGTGATGGTCACCGCAGGCTCATCAGATCCGTCATCTTCCGACACGTCGGCATCCGGCTCAGGTTGGTCCAAGTGTTCAATGGGCAACGCGACCACCGCGTACAGAATCGCATTGACCGGCAAGAACACCGATCCCATCGGCTCCAGCATCGCACCGGCATCATCCCCCACTGAATCGGGTTCAGAAAGTTCTTCAACTGTAATCACCTGCACTGTCGTCCCGGTCTGTTGTTCGAGAACATCGCGAAGCAACTCTGCCATCTGCCCGGCTTCGAGGCGCGATGGATCGACACTGATACGTCTGAATTGCCGGCTCGTTGCCATGGCCGCGGCATCGAGTTCGTCAACGATCTCCTTGATCCTGACATACTGCTCCTCGCTCGCCCGAATCACAAGCGCATTGGAGGACACATCCACCCGCACCACTGGTGGAGCAACCGTCACAGCATCACCAGAAAAGACCGCCGATATCGTCTCCGCCAGTGCCGATGCGTCCGCATTGCGAACTGCAAGAACACGCACCGGCCGGTCCTGTGCTGTTGATTCCGGGTCAACATCAAGCTCGGCGACAACCTGCTCGACAAGATCGAGCACACCGATCGGGCCACTGACGATCAACGCATTCAGCCTCGGCTCGGCCACGACCTGTGCCCGCTGGCGAACCTGCCCACCACGTGCAAGATAATTTCCGAGCATCCAAGAGGGCATCAGATCGGTCTCCGACCGACGCTGAACAATGCTCTCGATGATCGGCGCCAGGATCTCGGCCCGGGCATGCACGAGCTTCACCGTGCGCACACCGATGCCATCCGTATCCGTCGCGCCATCGAGTTCGCCAACGAGCTCCTCGGCCTGAGCCACTCGCTCGGGTGGGCCAACGACCACGATGCTGTTGCTGACCGTCTCGGCCGTCACCGACGTCTCCGGTTCGCTCGACGATGCCGTCGCCCGCAACGCCTGAAGCACGGTCGGCGCGACCGATGCCGCCTGTCCCTGCTGAAGGTGGAACACCCGTGTCTCGACAGGATTATTCGCCGGTGCCCGATCGAGCGAATCAACAAGCTTGTTCGCCAGAGGCACGAGTGCAGTCGGTGAAATCATGAGTATTCTGTTGGACTCAGAATCCGGAGTAAACACCGGGTCCGAGACCGGCAGCCCGGATTCCGCCGCCCGTCGGAGCTGCGCCGGCCACTGGGCTTGGTCGGTCAACACCCGCGTCAACGTCGCAGCAGCAGCCAAAGCATCAGCATGGTCCAGATCGATCATCACCATGGTCGATTCGGGCGTTGCCACAGCCCGGTCGTCAAACTCAGACAGCAGGTCCACCGCCTGCGCAACCGCTTCCTGCCCGCCCGTGACGACAATCGCCTGGCTTGCCGGCTCATACAACAGCTCGGCACCCTTGGCCTGCCCCCGCTCCGTACGCTCCAGAATGTGTCGGACCGTCTCGCTCAACGCCTTGGCGTCGGCTCGGGTCGGCATGAATGTCATCGTCACATTCGCCGAATCGACCGGCTGATCGAGCCGATCGACGATGGCCCGGGCCAGCTCGAGCGTCGCACGAGGCGCGGAAACCACGAGGGAATTGGTCCGTTCATCTGCTTCGACGCGCACGGTCGGCGCCGGGAGAGCACGATCACGCACGTACCGAAGCCGCATCGCCACAACCCGAGGATCTGTTTCGAGCTGATTCACCAGCAATCGCTCAACCGCCTTGGCAATCTCTGTCGCCGAGGCGTGCTCCAGAGCAAAAGTCTCGACACCCGGAGCCTCGACATCCACAGGGCGTGTGTCAAGCGAGGCCACCAGATCCGCGATGCGCTCAACGCCGTCGGCCGAGCCGGATATCAACAATGCGTTCACACCACCAATCGCCGAAACATTCGGTCTGAGCGGCCCGGCAATGTCCATTGCCCCCGAAGCCGATAAAAGGGTCGGCGCGATGGATGCGGCATCCGCATACGTCAATGAAACAACCCGAACAACAGCACGAGACGACGCCGATGCCTCCGTGTCGAGCGCCTTGACCAGCTCTTGCGCAATGTCCTGAATCGGCTCCGGCGCCGAAATGATCAGCGTGTTAGAACCCGCATCCGATGAGATGTTCAACACATCGGCCGAATCACCGTCGGCGACTCCGAGAATGCTCTTCGCCTGATCAAAGAGCGTATCACGCAGCATCGGCGCCAACAGATCGGCCCGAGCATGCTCGAGTTTGTACAGCCGGAGCACCCGCGTAGGCGAGTCCGGCGGAGAGTCCAGACTCTCGATCACCTTCTCGACGGAATCGAAAATATCCGTTGGCCCGCTGACCACGATCGTCCGACCTCGGGCCTCGGTCGTGATCGTCACCGAAGCCTGTCCCGAGGCTCCGAGCGCATTGCGATCCGCCAACTCTCTGAGTGTCCGCTGCACATCCGCGAGCTCAGCGCGACGAACCCGGTACGTCCGCACCTCGACATCATCGGAAACCTGTGCACGATCCAACTCACGAACAAGCTGTTCAAAGCCCGCGAGCCTGGCCGACGGCGCATCGACAATCAGCGAGTTGGTTGCGGCATCCGCGCGGACCACGATCTCTTTCGATTGCCGAAGATCCGGCCTCGGCCGACCGCGCGAATCCCGCGGCATCGGAGGCTCCGGGTACATCTGATCAATGGTCCTGGCCAAATCCTCCGCACGAGCAATCCGGAGCGGGAATATCTGAATTCGCCGACCCGAATCATCAAGCGCCCTGGCATCGTTCAGATCTGAAATGATCCTTTCGATCTCGGGCAACACCCCTTCGTGGGCTGCGACAATCAGCGTGTTCGTCGAAGCGTCGGCCCGGATATCCACCGGCTGGCGCACGCGGTCAGCCGAGGGACGTCGATCAAAAGACTGCTGAAGAATCGTCGCAAGATTGGTCGCATCGGTCGATCGCAATCGGAACAACCGAAGCGGCGGTCGAACCTGCCCCTCGGCTGTATCCAGAGAATCGATCAAAGGCTGGATGATCGACCAATCCTCCGGCGTCGCGGCAACCAGAATCGAATTCGTCGATTCGATCGCCTCATACGTCGGCATCGGGCCGCCATGATTGCTCATCGCCGCGCTCGATCCCGTCAACTCCTCGAGAAAGGCCGTCACCTCGCCTGCCTTGGCCGCCCGCAGTTCAACCAGCCGAATCTGCATCGCCGGCCCGGTCTGGCTCTGAAGTTCATCGAGCACAGCCAGGAATCTCGTCATCGACTCCTTCTCACCCACGAGCTCGAGCGAGTTCGTTTGCTCATCAACCGACACATCAATCGGCTCGGCATCCGGGAGTGACGCCGTCTGGACCTCGTAAATCTGCTCGGCCCGACGCGCCACGTCCGCTGCCAACTGCCCCGAGATCGGAACAATCCGCACCTCACGCTGAACCGGAACCGCTGAGAGGTCTTCGAGCATCTGCTCGACCTTCTCAAATGTCACCGAATCACCGGCGACAATCAGCGTCTTGCTCATCGGCTCGGTCTCGATGAGCACCTGAACCGCCTGCCTTCCCGCGCTTGCCGGGGCACTCAAAACGCCACGCTGAGCAAGCCCTTTCAAAGCACCGGCGATAACCGAAATATCCGCATTGACGACCCGATACGTCCGAAGCTCTGCAGCCAATGGCACCTCGACCCGATCCAACTGCTCGGCAAGCTCCGTTAACGATTCGATCCGGTCCGCGGGAGCATCAAAGATCAACGAGTTGCTATTCGGCTCGGCCGATACCGTCACCTGCTTCGGCTCACGAAGCCAAGGCATCGGACGACCACGGCGATCCAACGGTACCGGGGGCTCGGGATACAACCGATCCATCGCCTGCGCCACATCAACCGCCCGCGCCACTCGCAAGGGGAACAGTCTCGTCACCCGTTCCGGCCCGTCTGATCGGTCCTTGTTGAGTTCATCAACAAACGACTTGATGTCATCAAACAAATCAGAGTGTGCCGCAACAATCAGCGTATTCGTCGCTTCATCCGCGCGAACCTCGACCGGCTTGGCCGTCCGCTCGGATTGAGGCCGCTGACGATACTGATCCGTCAACATCGCCGCGATCGATTTGGCATCCGCGGTGCGGAGCTGCAAAAGCCTCAGCGGCGGCAGATCGGTCTGCTCGATCACGTCAAGCCGGCGAACGTAATCCCGAATCAAATCCTGCTGCGCCGGCTCCGCGACCACCATCAGACTGTTCGTCCGCTCGACCACACTGATCGAGGGTGCCGGCACCGCACGACCCGGATCAATCGAATCCGCGGAAGCCAAAAAAGCCTGCAAAGGCTCGACAAGATCCGCAGCATTGGCTCGCTGGATATCAAGAAACCGGGTCGTCCGCTGCGGCGGCATCAGCATCTGCGCCCGCTGCAGACCGCTGCGAAACGCCGAAACAGAAGCCTTTGACCCGCTCACAATCAAATGTCCGGAGGCCTCATCGAATTGCACCTCCGCCTCGGCGAGATCCGGAAACTGAGCCGAGGCCAGCTCACGTGCCCGCTTGAGAAGCGAGTCCGGGTCGGCGCTATGAAGCCGAATCACCTCGAGCTCCAGCTCACGCGAGGCATGGGACGACAACTGATTGATGACGCCCTCGACCAGTCCAAACTGCATCGGCTCCGCTCGAACCACGATCTGATTCAACTCGGGAAGCGCCATGACCGTCGGCCTTGCGCCCGGGCCCGGCAAGATGACACCGAGGACCCGTGTCAGTCGGGCAGCCAGCTCCTCGGATTCACCACCCGCAACCTCATACGTCCGCGATTCGGTCGAGATCTCGACGAGTTGATCCGCCTCGGAAAGCACCCGGACGAACCGATCGACCGACTCTCGCGAACCAATCAGCGTCACCGCGCCGGAATCCTCATCCAAGGTACGGTCGAGTTCAGCCGACGAGTCATCGCTCGCATCGAACAGTCGGCTCGCCTCATCGAATACACGCTTCGGGTCCGCCGACGCGATCCGCACAAGCCGAACCTCTCTCGCTCTGTTCGCCGGCCGATCAATGCCGGCCACCAGCTTCACAAACCCCGCAACCTCCTCGGATGGGCCCGCGACAACCAACGATCGGTTGTCTGCACCCCTGACCGAACGAATCAATCGCTGTTGTCGAGGCGTCATCAAACGCGAAAGCAGGCTCTGCGCCGAATCCGCAGACAGATGATGCAGGGGCACCACCACCGCTTCATCTTCCGGCTCCGCTCCATCCGCTGCAGTCGGGTCCAACTCGTCGATCAAAGCACGGGCCTGCACGATCGCAGCATCGGAGCCAACAATCGCCAGCTTCCCCGTCTCCTCCAATGGAACCAGGGTCGGCCGGCGAGCTTCCTCCAGCCCCGCAAAGAGGGCTGCTACCCGCTCCTTGGCTGTCGCGGGCGAAACCGATTGAAGCGAAAAAGTCACCAGCCGACGATCACCATCGAGTCCATCCTCACTCGCATCGAGAAGGAGAATCAACTTCTCAACCGTATCGATTCGGCTCTGGGGTCCGACAACAATCACCGAGTTCGTGCGCGCATCCGGCTGGATATTCAGCCCACCGACGTCGATATCCTCGACCACGCGCTGCTGCCCATCCTTATCAATAATGATGCGCTGCACGCGCTCACCAACCAACCCCTTGAGCGCCTGCACAACCGCCTCCGCCTGGGCATGCTTCAGCGGGAACAGCTTGTACGCCGAGTCAACCGGACGCCGATCGTCGATCGATCGAATCACGCGTGACAATCGTTCAACCTGTGCTGCGGTCTCGACAATGATGACGATGTTCTGCTCGGGAACCGCCACCACCGAACCGAACGAGTCCAACAGCGGCTTGACCTGCTCGGCGATCAACGCCGCGTTGGCGTGACTCAGTGGAATCGTCACCGTGACGATCTGGTCTGGCGTGATATCCGGGGGCAACTCCATCTCATACGACTCGCCCGCGCGCTTGGCCGCCTCAGGCAATGTCGAGAGATACAAAAAATCTCCCTCGTGCCGAAGGTACCGATCATGTCGGCGGAGCATGAGATTCAGAACACTGAGCGCCCCGTCAAGGTCATACTCGACGCCCGAGACAAACGTCAACGTCCCGGCCGGAGGATCGGCCTCGAAGATAATCGGAACACCGCTCTGGCGCGCGAAGAAATCAAGCACCCGGTCGAACGGCGCATCCTTGAACGAGAACCCGATACGTGGCTGCTCGCTCGACTGGATCTCATCCCCATCCGATCCAGCCTCGGCGGTCTGGGCAATCGTCCCGGACCCAAGCCACACGCACCCGACCAAAGCCAACACGCGAACAACCCGTTCCACGAGTCCGAGAGCACTGTTCGGCATCTCCACCTACTCCTTCCGCCACGCTCCGCGTAGCGCTTCCATGCACTCGAAACAGTCTACTCGATCAGGCGAACCCGGTCAGCCAAGGACTCGCCGAGCGCAACCTCGTATCCAGACTCACCTTCCGTAAAGCTGACGCGGTCGCCCTTCACCCCGGTCAGTGTCAGACCGAGCAGAGTCGCCCCGCGGGACAGTGTCCGGCTCTGCCCCGTGCGCGTGTTGTTCACGATCACTTCGACATCACCCTGAGACGAGTGCATCACCCCGGATATGTGCCAATCCCCATATGGCGGAGACGGAGGCTCGGGCGGCAAACTGGCAACCTGAGGCTTCACCTCAGGCGTCGGCTCCCGAACCACCACGAACGGATTCCACGCGATCAACCGATCCAGTGTCTCTCCCGGAACCGGCTCAACTGTCGCCTGCTCCCCGGTGTCGACCGTCGCCAAGTCCGGGAGCAATATCGTTGAAACCGAGGCGCGAAATTCATACTGCTTTCGATCCGCCGAGGATGCCTGGATCGAAAAATCCTTCACCCGATGAAGCCACGGCTGCCTCTCGAGCAGCGCCAAAGCCTGAACCGCCGAGGCATACGGACCCACTCCTGAAATCGAAGCCTCGATCTCGACAAAGTCCGCTTCCTGCCGCATCGCCTTGTTGAACTCAACAGGCCTCGCCTTGGCTGCAGGATCGGCAACGGCCACCGGCTCGCGCGTTGCGATCACATACTCAGCCAGCCCGCTCTGGTCGCACAACTGGCCGAGCAACGTCCGCAGGCGATGCTCCGCGACCTCCGTACTCTTGCCGAGTCCCGTCTCGGCGAATGCCCGCAACCGATCCCGCACCGTATCCGCATCCGCAAGGCTCGCTTCCATCTGCGCTTTGCCGGCGTTCCACGAATCCAATTTGTCACGAAGCTTGGCCACCGGCGCAAAATAGAAACTCCTTGCGACCAGCCCGATGACGAGCACAAGTGCGACCGCGCCGATGATCCACGTCAAGAGCCTGGACTTCATCATCCAGCCCCCCCGCCATCGACCACCGAATCACCGGATTGCTCGGTTGTGATCCGGAATACAAACCGATCCGGCATATCCGCACCAACCGATTCAATGTCGTACACCGGATCGGAAAGCACGGCCTCACGAAACTTCGGCACCAACCCACGCTCCACCACGCGGCCATGGATGTCGATCGTCAATTGCTGAGCGTCCGTCCATGCGCCGCCGATGTATCGCCGACCCGAACCTGTACGCTTGGGCTCGAATGAGATCGCACGCTTGAGATTTCCCGAGATGCGATCAAAGACGACACCCCGTGCCGGCACATCGCCGCGAAGGTGCATCAGGTGCTCACTCCACCTCGGCTCATCGCCCGCCCATCGGCTGACATGCTCAAGCCGAGCCTGATCGCGCATCAGTCGGCGATTCTCCCGCTGGAGTTTCGTCAACTCGTGTGACAACGAACTGACCTGCCTTTCAAGTGATCCTCGAACCCGACCGGCCAGCACACCGCCCATCATCACCACGATCAGGGCCAACAGACCAAGGCCAACACCAATGCGCACGCCCCGAGACCGCAGGCCGGTCGCCGACTCGAGATGCCGAAGACGAAACACCGGCTCTCGATCGGAATCAACCAACGCCTGAACGGGTTGAACCCGTATTGATCCCCCTGTCGGGGTCGGCAACTTCTCCAGGACATCGACTGAAAGCTCCTCGCCGATCCGTTGCTCAAGAGCGTTGACAATCTCAGAATCGCCGATGACAACCGCCGATGCAAGCTCACCCCGCCCCGAGAGCAACTTTGTCCCTGTCGCCATCCGGTGAATCTCTGACACCACCCGATCCACCGCTGCAACCAAATCCCCATTGCGATCAAGCTGCCTCGCCAGCACAGGCACACCATCGACAAGCATCAACAATTCGATCTCACGCTCACCCGCAGCCACGACAAGGTCGGCACCGCGATCCTTTGCAATCTCCGCAAGACAGGCCGCCCGTGTCGTCAAGCCTGATACACGGATGCCCGCCGCTTTCAGCACGCGCCTCAACCGGTCAACCGTTTCACCCGGAACCGCACTGACCGCATACTCATTCCCGGCTATCGGAACCACATCAAGGAGGCATGTCGCCGAGTCGATGGTCAGTTCCGATCCAAGCCGAAGCCGAGTGATCTCGTGCAGATCGACCTCATCGACCTGCGCCGGTACCTTCAACTCCAGCCGAAGCAGCATCGTCTCACGCGGCGGCAACACCACCATCGCCCGCTTCAACGAAACCCCACGCTCTGCGATCAACGAGCCAAGCCACTGCCCCCGAGCCTCGACATCCTCATGCCCGGGCGGAATCGCCTCATCCAGCCAGCCCGAACGTCGGCCACCCCATGCCATCAGCACGCGGTCCCGTCTCAATTCGATCACACCATCAAACCCCATCGGAATCCTCCGACGATCCTTGTCCGACAAGCCAACGACCCCAACCGCGTGCCGGTCCGGATTCGGACGCTGCAGGCTCCTTCACCTCACCACGATCAGGTTCTGCTCCATCGGCTGAACCTGCGTCTCCACCCAGAATCAGGATATCAGATTCCTCACCTTCCGCCTCCTTCGTCGATTCCGGCTTCTCAGGACGTACCTTCCAGCGCTCATCCGTCACCTCACGCACGTACACAACCCGAGCCCGCGTGCCGCTGAGATCAACCACAACCTCATACTCCACAACCACCTGCGATGCCGAGCGGTCCAGGCCGTTTTCAACAGTCTCGAAATCCTCATCTTCACCATGCTCACTCGATACTCGGACGCGAAAGCTGTATTGCAGACTCCGCATAGTCAACCGATCCACCATGCCCGCGAATGTTTCGACATCAACAATCCCTTCCGACACGGGCCAGACCACTCCCAGCCGCTGGTCCGGCGTCAACGTTTCACGAAGATCCACAAGCCGCTTCGCTACCGTCGCATCAATCCCCGGAAGCGTTGCCAAAGCATCTTCGGAAGCGTGATTCAGATCGATCAGGCCGAACCTCTTCGCCTCGCTGCCGATATCAAACGTGTCCAGCAGCACATCCCAATCTTCCATCGGCACAGCATCGGCCGCGAGCCGGCGAACAAGCTCGCCCCGTGTTGATGGCGCAAAGTCGCCAGCAGCCAATTGCTCGAACATCGCCACACCATGCGACGAGAGGGAGCCGGGTGCATCGCCGCCACCACCCGGTCGTCCACGCGCTTCGCCTCGCCCTTGCCCGCCCGCCCCGCTGCGAACCGGTGCATCCCAACTCGAGACGGTCAGCAACGAAAGCACACCGGGAAGCTCATCCTCGGAAATGTCTGCCCGGCGCAGCACGCCCGCGATCTGCCCCGGACTGCGAAAGGGTCGGCCGGCGACAATCGCCTCGGCTGCTCCCACATGATCCGACAACAACCGCTCCAGTTGCTCCCGGCTGCTGTTGTTGCAATCCAGCCTCGCGGACATCGGCTCGATGGTCCGGCCATCACTGAGAGCCATAAGTGTGCGCTCCCACGACGAGCCTTCCTCGCTCAGCAGAATCTGTTCCGTCAAGGCGACCCCGGGCAGCTTTCCAGACAACACCCGGTCCCGATCGGCCCAGATTTCCTCGGCGAGCGCCAGCACCGCGGATCTGGCTGCAAGTCGTTGCGAGGAACGCTCGATCTCGGCAAAGACCGTGTCGCTCTGCCCGCGCACATCGCTGATCATCGCCACCAGACCGACCGCCATCGCCACAATAACCATCAGCACGACCACAATCACCACACCATGCCGATTCATGGCGCAGCCTCCGGCGAACCCGTATCCGGATCGAGCACCGCAAAGACGCGACACCAATCCGGCGCCCCGCGGTCCTGCTCCTCTCCACGATGCGCATCATCCTCATCCGCTCCCGAAACAACACCCTCATCCTCGAACCACACCGAGACCGCAACCGCCCGGGGCAGCCCCTGATCCCCGGTGTGCTGCGAGACCCAGTTCGATCCGTTGTGATAGGAAATTTCTACCCAGGATGCACCTTGCACCAACACCGAATCACGTCCGTCATTCTCGCGCAGCCTGATCTCACCACGCTCGGCATCGAATACAAGATCGAAATGAAGAATATCGTCAGGCACTGTGCGATCGGATGTGCGCATCGGGACGCCGGTCGTCGTGATGGAAAGCTCGTCGATCTTGCCATGCACCCCCGGCGAGCCATCAACATCCGCCGCCAAACCTGTCCAGAGCGAACGATCCAACAGATCACCCAGAATCGCCAACTGTGCGAGTTGATCGACCCGCTGCGCAGAGGCCTCTGAACTCGACATCACACGCTCCGCCGCCGGGAGCAGCGTAAAGACAAGCGCCGAGATCAGCATGATCGCCAGAATCATCTCGAAAAGTGTGAATCC
>DRKT01000008.1 GCA_011053195.1 Phycisphaerales bacterium
CGATTCGTGGACCCCGTCTTCGGCCGACCCCGCCGAGTCCAGGGCTCGATCATCGCGATCGACAGTGGCCGAATCGTGGTCAGCGCCGGCATGCCCATCCACTGCCGGCCCACCGCCCCCGGCCAAGCCGCTGAGGACTTTGAGGTGGGCCAGTTCGTCGGCTTCAGCGTCGAACCCGGAGCGAGCTTTGAAGAATCCTCGGCATAAGGCCAAGATCTTGGGTGCCACTGCTCGACTCGACAGGCAAGCTGTGCGTAAATCGCGAATTGCGCAGAGCACAGCTTGCTGTCAATGTGCATGGTGAAGGATGCGGAGCCGGTCGCAGTTGCAACAAAGATCGAGCGTTTTCTGAGAGTGAGTTGATTGATTTTTTGCCAACGTGTTTCCTGCTAAATCGGAGATATGGTGTGAAAGATGAAAGCGGTTCGTTTTCGAGGCGTTATGGGTTTCAGGAACAGAACGCTGGTCCACTAATTTATAACGAAGCTCCAGAGCAAGTACGTGTAGGCTTTCTTGCTATTCTAAAGGATGACATGGGCATAAGCCCGACCAGCATGCGAGATGTTGTGTGTGGCTCCCTTCGGTGTAAACCAGACCACGATAATTGGTCAGAGTTTCCAAATATATGGAATGAAGTTCAGGATCTTGTCTATACATCGGACTGGTACAAGGTTTATGATGTTATATAGGCGTTCGCAAAGTGGTTAGATAGTAGGGGGCAGATTGAAAAATACGCTGCTGCAATAAACAACCTTCTATTCGAGGAGGGGATAGGCTGGCAGCTTAACAGCGTTCTTCTTGAAGTTCATGGAGACGGCGCTTTTGAAGACGTAGTTCGTGAAGCAGTGCAGGATTTGAGTTTGTCCGGCCTCATAACTGCGACAGCCGAATTGAACGAGGCAAGAAAAGATCTTTCACGCCGCCCAGAGCCTGATTTGTCAGGCGCCGTTCATCATGCAATGGGAGCGTTGGAATGTGTTGCGAGAGAAGCTACAGATTCAAAGGCAACGCTTGGAAAAATTGTCCAGCGCAACCCCGGTCTCATACCTCGCCCGGTCGATGACGCGGTCGTCAATCTTTGGGGCTTTGCGTCAGATCGAGCGAGACACGTTAAAGAAGATCGAGATCTTCAATTTGAAGAGGTATTGTTGGTAGTAGGTATTGCTGGAGCCGTTTGTTCCTATCTAAGTACAAAGCTTCCGTCGAATTAATCTGATATCGGTTGATTGTAGCTCGATTGTGTTGGCATTCTTGGTAACGCTCTAGCGAATCCTCGGATCAACCCACCGGTACAGCACATCAACCGCCAGGTTGAACAGCACCAGCATCGTCGCGAAGATCAGCACGACGCCCATGATCAGGAACAGGTCCTTGTTCAGCACCGCGTTGACGAAGTGCTGGCCGAGGCCGGGCACCGAGAAGACTTTTTCGATCACAAAGCTGCCCGTCATGGCATACGCGGTCGCCGGCCCGAGGAAGCTGAGCACGGGCAGGAACGCGTTTTTGAGCGCGTGTTTGACGAGCACGGTCATCTCGCTGAGGCCTTTGGCGCGCGCGGTGCGCACATAGTCCGCGTCGAGTGCCTCGATCATGCCCATGCGCGTGAGCCTGGCGATGTACGCCGCGAATGGCAGGCTCAGTGTGATCGAGGGCAGCACGAGCTTGCCCAGCGTGCCCCAGCCGCCGACGGGCAGCACGGGCCAGAGCACCGCAAAGACCAGCAGCAGAATCGTCCCCACCACAAAGCTCGGCAGGGAGATCCCGATCATCGCGATGAACAACGTCACCAGGTCGGCGAACGAGTTGGGTTTGACCGCACCGACCACGCCCGCGGTCAGCCCGATGCCGAGCGCGATCGCGATCGAGGTCAGCCCGAGCACGACTGACACCGGCAGCGAGGTCGAGACGATCTCATTGACGTTCCAGTCGTTGTACTGCAGCGACGGACCGAGGTCGAAGATGTAATGCACGGGCGGTGCCACGCCCAGTTCCGCAGCCGCACGCTTCTGCTCGGCGAGTTTGCCCGTCAGTGCATCACGCGCGTAGGCGATGCCCGTGGCGCTTTCGAGATACGAGGCGTAGAACGCCGGGAAGCTGTCGAGCTTGTATTGCCGCTTCATCGCCTCGATGACCTCGGCGCTCGGCTGGCGGCCCTCGGGCTTTTCGAGCGGGTTGCCGGGGATCGCCCAGCTCAGCGTCAGCGTGATCGTATAGATCACCATCAGGATGATCGGGAGCTGGAGCAGGCGTCGGAGGATCAATCCAATCATCGGATGGTACCCATTTCAAGTTGGAATCGTGAAGATGGCTGCATGCTAACTCTGTCCTGCGTGCCGGTATGGCTTGACCTCGTTTCGGCCCTTGTCATCCCTGAGCATGTCGATGTAATAGAGATTCTGCTGTGTCCGCGGGTGCGGGTTCAGGCCTGTCACCTCGTCCGGGTCGAACAGATAGATCGTGACGTAATGAAACAGAGGCACCATCGGCAGGTCATCTTCCATAATCATGCGCTCGGCCTCGGTCAGCAGCTTGGTTCGGGCGACCGGGTCCGTCTCGACCTTGGCCCGGTCGAGCAAGCCGTCGAACACCTCGCTGGAATACTTGCGGTCGTTGTTGCCATCGTCGGTCCGGCAAAGATCCAGAAACGTCGTCGGGTCGGCGTAGTCGCCATACCACCCGGCCCGGCTGGCCATGTAGTTTTGCTTCTTGAGATCGTCCTTGTAGACCTTGATCTCTTTCTGCGCCAGGAAGGTGCGCACGCCGAGGTATTTCTCCCAGTCGCGGGCGATCTGCTGGGCGATCAGGTCATGCCCGCCATCCTTGTTGAACAGCAGCTCGATCCTCGGCAGATCCGTGGGCGATGGATAGCCCGCCTCGGCGATCAATGCCTTGGCCTCGTCGATGATGGCCTGGCGTTCCTGTTCGTTTTTCGCATCCGAGATGCACTTGAGCCCCGCCGGTGAGGTGTAGCCCGCGATCGAGCCCGGCGGGATGATCGTTCTCGCCACCGGGTTGCCGATGCGCAGCACATCGTCCACCAGACGCTGTTTGTCGATGCACATCGCAAACGCACGTCGGACCCGAGCGTCGTGGAACGGGTTGGCGCGTCCGTCGGCGAGCGTTTCCAGACAGTTGAAGTTGTACCAATACGTTCCGAATGCCGGGATCGCATGGATGTTCTTGCGCGGGTCGTCGGGCAGCGCGGCGTCGATGGCGAACCGATCCAGGCCGGCCGCCACGAGTTGGTCGTACTGCTCCTGATTCTCCCGATAGAACGCCTGTTTGTCGGCGAGCATCTGGATGCGGTAATCCGCGTTCACATCGCTCACCCAGTCCACCGAGCCGCTCTCGAACGCCAGCACCTGTGAATTCGGGTCCTCGACCGAGGGGATCGCGATCGTCTCGATGTCCAGCGAGTCCTTGTTCCACCAGTTCGGATTGGCGCGAAGGAACAGACTTCGCTTGAAGCGCCACGATTCGAGCACGAACGGGCCATTGGACACGATCAGCGGCGGCTTGGTCCACCCCAGCTTGAGCTTGACCAGACCCGTCTCCGGGTCGATCTGCTCATACTGCTGCACCAGCGGTTGATACACCGGGGCAAACACGATGAACGCGCACAGATCGAGCCAGTACGGCGTCGGATACGTCAAGCGGACATGGAGCGTGTGGTCGTCGATCGCATGCAGCGCGACGTGTTCATCAAAGTATCGCTCAGCCTCTTCCCAGAGTTCCTGCGAGGCCTTTCTCTGCTGCTCCGGGGACATGTCCCGAGCCGCCTTGGCGTAGGCCTTGGTCTGTTCGCTGCGCCAGGTGAAGAACTCCTTGGCGCCGTCGATGTTTTGGAAGAGCGCGGTGTAGTCGGCAGCCGTTTCGGGCAGCAGGGCTCGGCGCCAGGAATACACAAAGTCGTGCGCGGTGACGGGGTCGCCGTTGGACCACTTGGCATTGTCGCGCAGGTGAAAGGTGTATTCGGTCAGGTCATCCGAGACATCCCAGGATTCCGCAACACCCGGGATGATGTGGTAGTCATCGCTGAGCACATCGAGTCGGACCAACGGTTCATACAGCAGCCTTGCCACGCGCAGGTCCTGCATCCAGCTCATCCGCTGGGGGTCGAGCGTGGTGACATCGCCCCGGTTGATGAAGGTGAAATCGGCCTCTGGATCAGGACGGTCAGTCGCAACGACGCCGAAGATCGCGGCCACGAGCGCCAGAAACGGGACAAGAAGCTTGAGCATGCTCAGAGGATACCGCACCGGAGGCCGGGCGGGGTCAGCTTACCCGCCGGAGGGGACAAACCGATCGGCCTCGAGCCCGAACGGCGGATTGCACAGCACGCCGGATTTCCCGATCAGCGCCAGAATTCCGCGATTGAAGTCGCGATCCTTGCCCGACGCGAAGGCTTCACGCAGCGAGGTCCGGTCCGGCTGGCGTTCGAGTCGGGCCCGGGCAAAGTAGACCACAAGCTCGGAAGTCCCCACGAGTTGGGCGAGTGTGTCCCGTTCGCTCGGGTCGATGGCCTCGAGTTTCCGCCCGGCATTCTGGAATCGGCTGTAGGCATAGGCCAACGAATCGCCCGCGACCGAGGCCGCGCCGATGACATGCTTGTTGTCGAGGTTCCGCTTGCGGTCCTGAAGGATCTTGCGGAGGTTGAAGTTGGTGACCATCGCGATCCGGATGATGCCGAGGTGCTGGTCTTCGGGCAGATCACCGAGGCTCTGCATCCGGTCGGCCGTTCCGAGCGCCAGTTCAGAGAAGGCGCGCTGTGCGATGGGGTTGAGGCGTGGGTCGGCCATGTTGGCCGCAGCGACGAGTGCGCGGGCAGCGCCTTCGGAGACGTATGGATCGGGATCATGCCGGAGCACCTCGCCGAGGGTTTTGATCTGCCTCGAGATCTCCTGGGCCTGGAGCGAGGGTGTGCGCTGCGAGCCGAGGATTGCAAACGTGTTCCGCAGGGCCCGGGTTGCGGTGTACCGCACGCCGGGCTTGTCGCTCTCGAAGCCTGTTTCGATCAGTTCCATCGCATCGGGCGTCACCAGGGCGCCCGCCAGGAGCAAGCCGTTGACCTCCCGAAGCTCATCATCCGACGCAATCAATGAACGCACGGGCTCGACCAGTTGGCCCGCAGCCTGAAGCCGATCGCCGACCGAGAGCCCCGGATTGCCGATCACGTCGAGAATGTCGGGCCTGGCATCGGTGACGAGTTCGATGTCATCGGATCCCAGTTTGTCGAGATCGCGCTGGTCGACCGGTTGGGCGGCGGCGGAGAGTGTCACAAGCAGGGCGGCATGGGCCGCGAGCAGGAAGTGTCGCGTCGGTCGATTCATGGTCATGGTCCTTCGTGGCGCGTCGGTCTGTGCCCGTCCGGGCGCCCTGCACTATAGGGGACCCACCGAGCGCCGATCCGGGTCATCCTAATAGACTTCAAGGAACATCCTGCGGGTCGGATGAAGCTTTCGGTTGATCATGTCCTTCGTCCACGAATCGACGCTGCCGACCACCTCGGGATCGACCCGGAGATACTGCTCGCGGATCTCCGGCGGGAGGATCTTGGTCAACTGCTTGAAAATCCCGATCTCCATACTCGCAAGACCGCACACGTACACCAGCGTGTTATCCTTGCCGAGCAGGTCTACAAAGTAGTCCCGGTGGGTCTCCAGCCGGCCTTGGGCGTACAGATGCCGATCGGTATCCTCCTGACGCTCCCGGCTGATCGCGGTGAGATACGAAAATTCGGGATTTGAATCGGCCAAGGCGCGGAAGTGATCGTCGTAGAGCAGGTCCGTGGCGTACGCGACGCCCATGACCAGTGTGACAGACGCCGGTCTCGAATTCGAGTAGAGATCCGCGATCATGCCCCGGAAGGGTGCAATACCTGTGCCGGTCGCAAAGAACACGTAGTTGTATTCGCTGTGGTTTTCGGGGAGCAGGAACCGCTTGCCGTTGGGCCCGGTGACCCGGACTTCGTCGCCGACCGCGAGGTCGCACAGGTAGTTGCTCGCCACGCCGAGGAACAGTTTGTGGGAGTCCCAGTGCTCGTCGATGACGCGTTTGACGGTGGTGGAGAGGACCTGCCCCTTGCCATCCTCGCCGCAGGTCGGGCTTGAGATGGAATAGAGCCTGAGACTGTGGGGCCTGCCTTTTTCGTTCAGGCCCGGTGGGAGGACGCCGAAGGACTGCCCGGCTCGAAAGTGGCCGGCGAGCTTGGTTCTGGAGACGTCGATCTCGATGTGGCGCACGAAACTGGCGGGCTTGCGTGTGGTGCACCACTCGGTCTTGGTGACGACGCCGATGCCCGGCTCGTTTGGGCGGTGCAGGTGCATGAGCACCTCGGGGAGTTTCGGACCCTCAATCATCCTGCTTGGATCGGCCATTACGGGGTTCCTGATTCGGGGGTGTGCGGCAAGGGTACCCGATCAGCCGTCGCCGTTGTCCTCGGCTGATGCCGCCTGTTCGCCCGAGGTCTCAATCGGGGAGTTTTCCGTTTCGGGCAGCGGTGCGTCGGCATCCGGGACCACGTCTTCGGGTGTGGCAGCATCGTCGGAGCCGAGCAGGGCATCGAGTTCCTGAACAACACGGTCAATCCGCTCGCCGGCTTCGCCCCGCAACGAGAGGCCCCGATAGGCGTCGCGGGCCGCTTTGAATGCCTCGGTTGCCGCATCGTTCGCGGCCTCGCCATCCTGCCTGAATGCAGCGGCAGCGGTGACATAGAGGTCGTTCGAGGGCAGTGGGTCGGCTGCGGTGGCGATGTGATCGATCGCGGTC
>DRKT01000009.1 GCA_011053195.1 Phycisphaerales bacterium
CTGCATCAAGGTTGATCGCGAAGAACGGCCGGACATTGACGACATCTACATGGCGGCAACGCAGGCCATGACCGGCCGAGGCGGATGGCCCATGAGCGTCTGGCTCGAACCCGAGCACCTGCGCCCGTTCTATTGCGGCACATACTTTCCGCCGACCGAGCGTCAGGGCATGCCGAGCTTCAAACAGGTGCTCCTCGGAATCGCCCAGGTATGGGATACGAAGCGGGCGGACATCCTCACGCAGTCGGAATCACTCGCCGATGCGGTGCGTGAGCAGCTCGGCGAGCGTGAAACGCCGGTCGTGGTCGATGCCCACGAGGTTGAGGCAGCGACAGCGGCTCTGATGGAGAACTTCGATCCGACTTGGGGCGGCTTCGGGGGGGCGCCGAAGTTTCCCCAGCCGACGTATCTGGACTTTCTGCTCGCTGTGCGAGAATCCGGCGACGAGACGACCCGCAACGGCATCGATTCGACGATCCGAACCACGCTGGACAAAATGTTCATCGGCGGTGTGTTCGACCAAGTCGGCGGTGGATTCCACCGCTACAGCGTGGATGGCCAGTGGACCGTACCTCATTTCGAGAAGATGCTGTACGACCAGGGCCAGCTTGCCTCGACCTATGCCCGAGCTTCGGCAACATTTGGCGACGCTGAGTACCGCCGGGTCGCCGAGCAGATTTGCGGGTATGTGCTGCGAGAGATGACCTCGCCGGAGGGTGCGTTTTACAGCGCGCAGGATGCCGAGGTTGACGGGCGAGAGGGGCAAAATTACTTGTGGACGCTCGATGAGCTCAGGCATGAGCTGGGCGAAGATGATGCGGCATTCGCTGCGGATGTGTACAGCGTCGCGGAAGGCCCAAACTTTCGAGATCCTCACCATCCCGATGAAGCGCCGAGCAATGTGCTCCGTTTGAGTGCCCGTCCGGAGCAGGTCGCCGAACGGCTCGGGATGGATGTTCAGTCCTTTCATGCCCGGTTGGATGCCATCAATGCGACGTTGTACGCCGCCCGGTTGAAGCGGAAGCAGCCGAGAACGGATGACAAGATTCTGGCGGGCTGGAATGGGTTGATGATTGGTGGCTTGGCCGAGGTTGGGGCGATGAGTGGAGATGGTCGGTACGTTGATGCCGCCGCTCGCGCCGCTGCCTTTATCGACGAGCACATGCGCGACGCCGACGGGCAGCTCCTGCGTACATTCCGTGGAGGGATCGCAAAAACACCGGCGTTTTTCGAGGATTATGCCTATCTGGAGGCGGGATTGATCGCACTCCACCGGGCCCAGCGTGTGCTTGGCGAATCGGGCGATGCGTCGCTTCAACTGGCGATTCGCCTCGCGGATGAAGCGCAGGTGAGATTTGGTGACGAGGAAACCGGCGGATACTTCGATACGCCGGTCGGGCAGAGCGATCTGTTCGTGCGTCCTCAATCCGTCTATGACGGCGCGATCTCGAGCGCCACGTCGGTCCATCTCAATGCGCTGCTCGACCTTGCGCTCATCACGGGCGACGACCGCTTTGCCGAACGGGCGGTGCGGGGTCTCGTGGCCACCAGCGCGGCCATCAAGCGATCGCCGGTCGGCGTGGTAAACGCAACCCGGGCGTTGTACCGGGCGTTGAAATCGGGCATGGATCTTGCAGCCGCCTTCTCGCGGGCCGATGCAAAACCGGGGAATGACGACACATCGGTGCCACCGGTTGCGAGCCCGGTGGAGATCTTTGCCGAGGTCGATCGGGTGTCGGTTTCCAAAGATGAACCGGCGGCCCTGACGCTTCGCCTTCGCGTGGCGGATGGATACCACATTGTCGCTGCGGATCCGGGCGAGCAGAATGAGGACTTCGTGATTCCCCTGCGGGTCTCGGTCGCCGGCGGCACAGGCATCTCCGTGTATGCCGACTATCCGGCGGGCAAGGAGTACCGCGTTGAGGGTGTCGATGGGGCGTTGTTGGTGAATGAAGGCGAGTTCGAGTTGCCGATCGTCCTCGAACGAACGGGTGATGTCTCGGGCCGGCCGATGATTCTGGTCACCTACCAGGCTTGCAGCGAGAGCGAATGCCTGGCTCCGGTGACGGTCGAGCTTGATGTTGCCCTTGATTTCGTCAATTGATCATCAGGGTCGATTTTTTGGTATTTCTGTTTTCATTATTTCTCTGAGAACTGCGGTGGCATACGCCCCGGCTGGCAGGTCGAAGGCAAGGCGGACATATCCGCCGAACTCATCGCAACCACCCTCGACCTCGGCATCGATCATCGGAACGCGCAGCGGCCGACGCACGCCGGGCACGAGCTTTGCGGACGGGCTCTCGATGAACTGATCTGGTGAGAGTCCAAACCCGCCGAGCGCTTCGAGCTCGATCTGCTCGGTCCTGCCTGACGCTCGGGTCATAGTGCAGCCCCACATCGGCCCGCTTGGGCTGATTTCGATCTGCTCAAGCCGGCGCAGTGTTTGCGGATCGGTTGAAAGAGCCTGATCGACCGGGAAGACCGAACCGGAGTCGTGCTTCCAGGCAAGGTCGCCCGGCAGAAGTGTGGTGAGCGTTTCGTCTGCAAGCCTGATGTCAAGCACGGCATTGAAAATGGCGGACTGAAGCGCGTTGAGGTAGAAACGGCGTTTGCTCTTCGTGAGGCGCTTCTGGTTGGTGCCAAGGAGGATGGACCGGCCGATGTGGTGGTTGGTGTGGCGCGTGCCGAAGCGTTGCGGTCCGAATCGGTTGGGGATGCCGAGTCGTTCCAGTCGCTGCATGATGCGATGCGCCGACAAGGCATCGGTCATCCCGACATTTCTGATTTTGATGCTGAATCGGTTGCCGGCCAGGTGGCCGAGACGAAGCTTGTTGGTGTGCATGTCGGCCCAGAGCACGCCGATGTTCTCGTGTTCGAGCATCGGAAAGTCATCGACCGACTTGCCGGGGGTGTGGATGCTGACAATCTGGCGCGTGACGGCCAGCGCGTCCTTTCGCCCGGCATACCCGATGTCCCGCTCGCGCACGCCGAAGTGCGAAGCCAGGATCTTGACCAGATCCGGTGTCGAAAGTCCCTTTTTTTCAACAAACAGATAACAATGCTCACCCTCACCCGTAGGCTGATAGAGCGGCTGTTCCTCGACGATGAAATCCTCGGCCCGCTGACGGATCACGCCCCCGATTCCCGGCAGGTCGTGGGTGAGGTACGCCGGGGCGTCGGTCACAACTCGTCCCGCGTGGCAGCCTCGATCACCTGCTCCTCGACATAGATCGGCACCTCGGTCGCGACGCCCAATGCGATGGCATCGCTCGGCCGGCTGTCGATGGTGATGATCTCGCCGTCGTGTTTTCTGATCGTGAGTTCGGCGAAGAAGGTGTGGTCGGAGAGGTCGGTGATGGTGATGCGCTGCAGCTCGCCGCCGAGGTGCTCGATCACCGAGGCCAGCAGGTCGTGGGTCTGAGGCCGACTCATGGTCAGCCCCTTGAGCCGGCGGTCGATGGCCTGCGCCTCGGGCAACCCGATGACGATGGGGAAGGACCGCGGGTTCTCGAGCCGATGCTCCGGATCGGGCGAAACCTCGCGCAGCTCGATGAGTTGGCAATCCGACAACTCGCGGATCAGGATTCGTGCCAGTTCCATCCGAACGGCCATGGTGTGTCTCCGATGCCTACCCCTGATCGTGGAGGCACCACCCCGCCGAGTCAACCCATGGCCGGTGATCCTGCATGAGACGCCACGAACGGATACTGTTGAGCCGTGGCCCCGCGGATGCGATCCAGATTGCCCGAGCCCCGGCTTGAAATGATGCCGCTGCTGGATGTGGTGTTCCTGCTGCTGACGTTCTTTGCGTTTGCGCTGATGGTCATGGTCCGCGCCGATGTGCTGGATGTGGATCTGCCCGTCGTCGAGGCGGGACGTCAGGCGGCCAATGGCCCGGTCCCGATCGTCGTCTCACTGACGGCCGACGGCTCATACGCAATCAACGGCGAGCGTGTTCGCGATGTCCCGATCGAACAGGCCATCCATGCCGCCAGGGCAGAACGCCCCGAGGCCCCGGTCGTACTCGAGGTCGATGTGGCCTCGCAGAGCGGCCAACTGATCGAGCTCGTGCAGATGCTCCGTCAGGCCGGGATCGATTCATTCAGCATTCTTGGGCATCAGGAAGAAACAGGTCCCGATCCGTGATCCGAATCCGGAATCACAAGGGCGAGCCATTCCGGGTTGCCTCTGGATTTTCTCTTGGATCGGTTCCCCCCGCCGAGGATGGGCGATTGGGTCGTATCAACGATTTTGAAACCGATCGTTCTGATCTGATCCGCAACCCGCTCGACAATGGCCAAGCCCTGCTCGATGCTCAGCGCCTGTTTCGGCGGGCGGGCCGAGCGTTCCTCATTGCTCTGTTCGTAGTGGGGCTTGATGAGCGTGATGATTCGGCCGGTTGGGTTGACCCAGCGTCGTGCCGCCGGCAGCGCGAGACGTTGTGGTGTCCAGCCCATGTCGAGCACCACAAGATCGACACCGGCGCTCGGCGGCTCGGCGTGCAGCGCATTGGTCCGCTCCCAAACAGTGACCCGGGGATCGGTTCGCAACTTCCATGCGAGCTGGCCATACGCGGTATCGACACAGATGACGGACCGGGCTCCCCGCTGGAGCAGGCAATCGGTGAAGCCACCCGTCGAGCATCCAAGATCCGCAGCATCAAGCCCGGACGGATCGAATTGAAACTCGTTCAACGCGTGGTCAAGCTTGATCCCGCCCCGGCTGACGTAGGGATTGGACTGGTCTGGATCGGTCACGGCTTCAGGCGTCGGGTGTCGGGTCGTCATCCCGGCACGGCGCATTCCCGCTCGGGCCGATCGGCACGCCGATCACCGCGATGCCCATTTCGTCGGCGAGATCGAGCAGGTAGGGCTTATCGAGCATGATGACATCGCCCGCTGCCAGCGCCAGACACCGCCCGCCGTTTTCGTAGAGCGTCTTGATTGTGTCCAGCCCAACTGTGGGGACGTCGCTCCGCCGATCATGCCCGACCCTTGCGCCCTTGCACAGTGTCCAGCCCTTGGCCCGGCAGATCTCACCGACACGGTGGATCA
>DRKT01000010.1 GCA_011053195.1 Phycisphaerales bacterium
AGCAGGGCCAGCCCGAGGATCAGGCCGGCGGACATCTGCAGCACGCTGCGCCAGTATCGGGTCATGTCCTCGCACCGGACAGCCTTGTACGCGATGACCATCAACACGATGAGCGGGATCAGCAGCAGCCACTCGGAGCCATAGGCGGGCATCGGGTCGAGCAGCGGGCGCCAGTGCGCGAGGGTGAGGGTCACAGGCGGGCCCCCTCGCTGCGTCTTCGGATCGGGGGGAACATCGCATCGACAATGGCGATCAGGTTCATCAGGCCCGCCAGGGCGCCGGCCAGCATCGCGACTTCGTTGATCCGCCCGAGACCCGCGCCGATCGTCGGCGGGCGGTTGGGGTTGTCCAGATCGTGACGATGCAGTGTCTGGTGGATGAAGTCGGTGCCGAGGGCGATGGGCCCGACCAGCGCCTGGCCCGCGAACCACCACCGATCGTTTCGGGAATCGACAGCATCGAGCCCGCCGATGAGCAAGCCGAGCATGAAAAGCCCGAGTACGCCGAGGGTGATGAGTCGCCCGCGTCGGGGCAGGCCGAGGGTGATATGACCCAGGCCGGGGAAGATGATCGCGGCGATCCCGGCTTTGAGGGAGAACCCTCGCTTGTTCCACGGGCGGACCTTGGGCGTCGAATCGGACCCGGGAGCCGGCGTGTTGGCCGACCCATGGGCCGGTGCGTTGGGTGGGTCGGTTTCGGGCGTGGTTGGCATGCTTGGTGTGGCCTTATTGGTTGGGCGTGGCCTGTTGACGCGGGCGGATGTGTGGGTACTCTATCGGCCGAAATCGAAGGTGGGCACGCGAAGAAAGGAGGCAACCGATGCTGCTGACACCCGAACCCGACACCCGGCCTGATCTCGGCTGGTCCGAGGGCGATACGGACCGTGAGGAGTGGGATGTTCTCGGAACAGATCCCGTGATGGCGGACTATGACGACGATGAGGAAGACGAGGATCTGGACTTCTACGACGACGATGAGGATCTTGAAGAGGATTTCGACGACGACTTCGATGATATGCCGAGCGCCATCGACGATGACGACGATGAAGATGACGACGATGAACTCTGACATCGGGCCGGCACACTGAGCCCTCGCCGGCCCGCGGGAGGGCTGGCGATGAGCCGAGATGATGCGTGCCGGGAAAGCTACGACCAGTTCGATGACGACATGGAGCTGTTCGAGGAGCCGACCGACGAGTTGGACTACGACCCGAGCTTTCCCGACGGGACGATCGACGATGAATTGGAGAGCCTGCTCTCGCTCGATGAGCACGTGCCGGATCAGGTCGTGCCGAAACTGGCCGAATCTGAAAAACGATACGAAGGCCCCGACCGGCGCAAGAACGTCATGGATGCCAGGCCGAGCGGGCTGGAGCGCCGGCGAGGCCCGGGTCGGCGATTGACGGATTTCGTCAAGTCCGCCGAAGAGGGCGAGATGAACGCCGAGCAGTTCCTGTTTCTCAGGGCGATCGAAACATTCAAGGCTGTCAACAACAAGAGCTACCCCAACTGGACGGACGTGCTCGAGGTGGTTCGGCTTCTGGGCTATCGCAAGACCCTGCCCAGCGAGTTGAACCTGCGAGGCGTGGACGATTGGACCGAGAAGCCCGATGCCCCGTCATGCGTCCGCGACCGTGCCGGCGTCTCGCACAAGCGGAACAAGGCTGCCTGAACGGGTCGGCGGTCCTCGCTGCAGAATCATTTGGGTGATTGCGTCCTGAAAGCCTCGGGTTCGGTATATTCATGCCGACCGCAGAGGCTTTATTTCAATTTCAAAGGAGCAATCATATGAAAGTTCGTGCAATCCTGTTCGCTTCGGTGTGTGTTCTTGCCGGCGCCGGTGCCGGTGTTGCCGTGGTGGCGACGCAGCCTGAGGGCGACCATCCGGGCAAGCGGTATGTTGAGGAGTTCAAGGCCCGGGCTTCGGGTGAAAATGCGATGGCGGCGTACATGGAGGCGAGCAAGCCCGGGGCGGCGCACGAGTTTCTCGCGCTCTTCGCCGGCGAGTTTGATGTCACCTCGAAGATGTGGATGGACCCCTCGGCGCCGCCGATGGAGTCGACCGCCCGCGCCACCAGCGAGATGATCATGGGCGGGCGCTACCTCAAGATGCACTACGCGGGTGATCTGATGGGCATGTCCTTCACCGGGATGGGCACCACGGGATACGACAACACACGGAACCTGTTTGTCGGGACCTGGATTGACAGCATGTCCACCGGCATCAGCCTTGCGTCGGGGAACCTCGACCAGACCGGCACCGTCCTGACACTCGTGGGCACCATGGACGACCCGGCCACCGGCGAGCACGGCAAGGCGTACAAGCAGGTCCTGCGATGGATCGACCACGACACCCATATTTTCGAGATGTGGGAGATCCTCTATGGTGAGCCGTTCAAGGTCATGGAACTGACCTACACACGCATCAAGTGATTCCGATGGGCCCCGATGTGGGGGCAACCGTGTGGGCTTTCGGCGCATGAGTCGGGTTCGGCCTATGCTGCCCGTGTTGGCCGACCGAAACCCGGCCACGGTTGTCTTGTGTGCCCTTTCATCGGAGCAGATCTATGGCCGTGCTTGTCAATGCGGACACCCGCGTCATCTGTCAGGGGATCACCGGTTCGTTCGGCGCCATCCACACCAAGGGGTGCTACGACTATGGCACCAAGATGGTCGGGGGCGTCACGCCCGGCAAGGGGGGCCAGCTCGACGCCAACGATCTGCCGATCTTTGACACGGTCGAGCAGGCGGTGCGCAAGGCCAGCGCCACCGCGACGATGATTTTCGTTCCACCGGCGTTCGCGGGTGATGCGATCCTCGAGGCTGCCGACGCCGGGCTGAAACTGATCTGCGCGATCACCGAGGGCGTGCCGGTGCAGGACATGGTCAAGGTCCGCGCGGTGCTGGATGAAATGAACGCGGGGCGTGAGGCGGCGGATCGGATCACACTCATCGGGCCGAACTGTCCCGGCATCATCACGCCGGGGCCAAAGACGGGCAGCGGGACGTCGCCCAAGGACCCGTACACGAACAACGGCTGCAAGATCGGGATCATGCCCGGCTACATCAACACACACATCAGCGAAGCCAAAACGGGCAAGGCGGTCGGCATCGTCAGCCGATCCGGCACGCTGACGTACGAGGCCGTCTGGCAGTGCTCGAACCTCGGCATCGGACAGACCACCTGCATCGGCATCGGGGGCGACCCCGTCCGAGGCATGAGCCACATCGACGCCATCGAGCTGTTCCAGAA
>DRKT01000011.1 GCA_011053195.1 Phycisphaerales bacterium
CGCAAGGCCTGTTCCATCATCGACCGCACCGCCCAGCATGGGGTGATCCACAAGCGGCAGGCTGCCCGGAGGAAGAGCCGGCTCACCGCAAGGCTCAAGGCCGGCGTCAAGGGCTGACCCGGGCCTCCCCGATGGGCGCCACACACGCGGTTGATTCCTCGGGTCTTGAAGATACAACCACGGAATCCTATTGGATCGCCTCGACCAGGCCTTTTCAGGTGCTGGTCTTTTTGTTGCCGTTGGTCGCGTTGTACGAGTTCGGCTCGTTCATGTGGCTCGATCAGGCGGTTGCGCAGAGTCTGGCTGCCCGCGCCATATTGCGGACGCTCTTCGAGCTTTTCGGCATCGCGGGTGTCCACATCCCGGCGATCGCGCTGGTGACAATTTTGATCTCCTGGCACCTCATCGAACGCAGGCCCTGGACCGCAAGGCTGGGTGTCACGACAGCGATGGGTCTCGAATCCTTGGTTTGGGCGATGCCTCTGCTGGTGCTGGCCGCGATGACGGGGGTGTTCGGTCGGGGTGGTGGGGGGCTCGAGGCGATGTCCAGCGGTGCGCGCGCGACGATCGCCATCGGGGCCGGCGTGTACGAGGAACTGGTCTTCCGGTTTGCCCTGATGGCGCTGATCCACGGCTTTCTGGTCGATATCTGCGGCGTCAGACGCAGGCTGGGCGATGTCATGACCATCGCAGCCTCGGCGTTCGTCTTTGCCGCGTACCACAACCCCGTCGTGATCGGCTCGGATGGGGTCTCTCACCTCGATTCCGGGGCGTTGATCTTCTTTCTCGGTTCTGGGGTCTTTCTGGCGGGGCTTTTTCTCGGACGCGGGCTTGGGATCGCCGTGGGCGCCCATGTAATCTATGATCTGGTCGTTCTTGTGGCCGTTCCGGCATTCGATCGGGGAGGCGGGTAACGCGGGGTTCACCGCTGGGAGCTGTGCGATGACAATCGAATTTGCTGTGGATGAGCTCTACGAGACCGGGTGGGCACCGCTGGACACCGCCGGATGCAATCGTGATTCGCAGGGCCGATGGTTCCCATCGCTCGACCGTGTGGGGCAAGAGATCGACCGGCTCGGGGCGACACTGGAACTCGAGGATTCCGATGGGTTCGGGTGCTGCACTGCTTCATGGTGTGCCGGACAGGAGTCGGGCCGGTGCATCGCGGGAACGCGTGCCGAGGCCGCCGTCCATGCTCTCGCCCAAGCCCGGCGGGCCGTCCTGCAGGCCGTCAGCGCTTGAACCGAGAATCTCGAAGGCTACCATCGACTGACCGCTGGCCCCATCGTCTAGCCTGGTCCAGGACGTCAGGTTCTCATCCTGAAAACCGGGGTTCGAATCCCCGTGGGGTCACTTTCTCAAGGCAACGGCGCTTTCCACGGAGCCCCGGCGCGATTCGGGCTTTCGGGATCATCGAACCGGATCTGGGCGCCCGCTGATTTCATCCGAGCCAGCAGTCGTATCCCAACCCTTGCGCGGATGGTCACGTTGTTTCCTTCGTAGGTACGGTCCAGAATATCGGCCTTGGTTTCCAGAATATTCAATGCGTGCGATTCTCGCATCGGGAGCGTGAGTGTCAGCTCCCGGATCTCACCGAGCGTTTCATCGAGAACCAACCGACGGAGTTCCTCTTGGCCTCGGCGGGGCGTGTCTCCCTCCGGCGGCAGCGCACAGATTGGGAGACTGTTCTCGAGTCGCTGTTGCCAGATGAGCAGTTCCGTGTTGTTGCGGAGCTGGTCGACCTTGTTGAGCAGAACGACACGTTTCGGTGGTTGCCGCGGCTCGATGTTGTCGTTGCCACTGCCCTGCTTTGCGGACCGTTCGGTTTCGGCCTTGACCGTATCAAAGAGTTCATCGAGAGTCCGCATCACTTCCTGATACTGAAGCTCGGCTGCAGGATCAGAGACATCGAGCACGATCAAAAGCAGATCCGCATGGGTCGCTTCCTCGAGCGTGGCTCGAAAACTGGCAACCAGATTATGTGGCAGGTCGCGTACGAACCCGACCGTGTCCGAGAGCATCACCTCGGTGCCCTGGCCCAGATTCCACATCCGGGTTCGGGTCATCAGCGTCGCAAAGAGACGGTCATCCGCATAGGCGCCGCCCGCGGTGAGTGTGTTGAAAAGCGTGCTCTTGCCCGCGTTGGTGTAGCCGACGAGACCCACCGAGAAATGGTCGGCGTTTCGCTTCTCGACCGTCCGTTGCTTGCGGGCCTGAATCTTGGAGAGCTCCTGCTTGAGGAGGGTCTTACGCCGCTGAACGAGTCGGCGATCAATTTCGAGCTGTTGCTCACCCGGTCCGCGAGTGCCGACCCCCCCCGGTGAGCCGCCGGCGATCCGTTCGAGGTGCGACCACATCGCGCGCAGCCTCGGGTAGGTGTATTCGAGTTGGGCGATCTCAACCTGCAGTTTCGCCTCGTGGGTCGTGGCCCGGCTGGCGAAGATGTCCAGGATCACTTCGGACCGATCCAGCACCTTGCGTTCGACGACCTTCTCGATGGTGGCGATCTGTTTCGGGCTGAGTTCGTGATCAAAGATCACGGTGTCCGCGCGGAGTTCACTGCAGAGAGATTTCAACTTATCCAGTTTGCCCGAGCCCATGTATGTGCCGGCGTGGGGCCGTTGCAGGTTCTGGTCCAGCGTACCGACGACCGTGGCGCCGGCCTGCTCCACAAGAGCCGTCAGTTCTCCAAAAGGATCATCCGGGTTGAATCGGGAATCGGGCAGCCGAACCGCCGCCAGCACGGCTCGTTCGGACTGGATCTTGGTGTCGGTGCGGTGGTTGGTGTCCATAGAGGTCTTGCGGAGTCTAGCGGTCCGATGGGGCAGGGGGCGTACGATCGGGCATGCTTGTGCTCGGGATTGAGAGTTCGTGCGACGAAACGGCGGCCGCGGTGGTCCGCGATGGACGAGAGGTCCTCACCAACATCGTGGCGAGCCAGCACGAGATCCATGCGGAGTTTGGGGGTGTTGTCCCGGAACTGGCCAGTAGGGCCCATGCGGAGCGGATCACAGGCGTTCTCCAAGAAGCGGTCGAACAGGCGGGTGTCACGCTGGATCAGATTGATGCTGTGGCTGTTGGTCATCGACCGGGTCTGATCGGGGCCCTGCTCGTGGGTGTGTCATCGGCCAAGGCGCTGAGTTGGTCGCTCGGCGTACCTTTGGTTGGTGTGGATCACATCCGGGCGCACCTCTGGGCCGGGCTTCTTGGATCGGATCTTGCCTTGGACAACGTGTACCCGGCGCTCGGGCTGGTCGTGAGTGGGGGGCACAGTTCAATATTTCGCATGACCGGTCCGAATGATCTCGAACTTCTCGGCTCGACAATCGACGATGCCATCGGAGAGGCATACGACAAAGCCGCAGCGATTCTCGGTCTCGGGCATCCCGGCGGCCCGGCAATCGATCGGCTCGCGCGTGAGCCCGGCGCCGATGATCGTGCTGTGGATCTCCCGGTCAGCCGGCTTGGGAAGGAATCGCTGGACTTCTCATTCTCCGGCCTCAAGACGGCGCTCCTCTACGCCGTCCGGGGCGTCCCCGGTCCCGGCGGCATCTTTCCCAGAACGATCGACGAACTCGATCCTTCGAGAAAGAGAGACTTGGCTGCCAGCTTTCAACGGGCTGCCTGCCGGGCGGTTCTGTTCAAACTCGAACGCGCGAGCCAGACAGGTGCGTTCCGAACCTTACTCGTGGGTGGGGGCGTCTCGGCAAACTCAAAGCTCAGAAATGATCTTAAAGTATGGACCGACCGCATCGGGATGAATCTGATTCTGCCCGAGATGTCGTACTGCGTTGATAACGCAGCCATGATCGCGGGACTGGCATTTGACCGCCTCCAGCAAGGGCAGGCCGACGGCCTGGAGCTGCGGGCCTCGCCATCGGCGACACCATGACCACGCTGCGACTCGGTTCGGTGTATGTCGATCCGCCTCACCCTGCCACGTTGGAAGATGAGGTGCTGCTCAAGGCGTGTCGATTTCACCGAGGGCACTCCCCCGGCCCCGGCGGTCAGCACCGCAACCGTGTGCAAACGCTGGTCGAGATCCACCATGTGCCGACCGGATTGAAGGCCCACGCTGGCGAGAGGCGAAGCGCCGAACAGAACAAACGGAAGGCAGTGTTCCGGCTTCGGCTGGTACTGGCTGTCTGGATTCGATCGCCGGTATCTGTGGGTGAGATCCGCTCTGAGCTCTGGAAGTCTCGTGTGAAGGATGGACGGATCGCCTGTAACGAGGCCCACCGCGACTATCCCGCGATGCTCGCTGAGGCGTTGGATGTCATCGTTGATGCCGGCCTTGATGCTCACAAGGCATCGGTCCGCCTTCGGTGCTCGCAAAGCCAACTCATCAAGTTGTTGGCCAAACACCCGCCGGCTCTCGCAGCACTGAACTCGGCCAGAGAGGCAAAAAAGCTGCATCCGTTCAGGGCGTGAGTGGATGAAAAATCGGCCCCGCCTGTGGAGGCGGGGCCGCGCCGAAAGGACATTGAGTACTGTCGGAGACAGTCAGTCTCGTCGATTACCGACGGCGACGGACCGCGGCGATGCCGCCGAGGCCGAGCAGCGCAAGGCTGGCCGGAGCCGGGATGAAGTCACCGTTGATTTCAAAGTTGTGGCTGAACGTACCGTCGCCGGTACCGCCGAAGGTGTTGTCTTCGGAGCCCACGGTCGGGCCGGCATCGCCGAGGAACCACTGCCCCTGAGCGGCCGGGCCGAAGGAGCCGGCGGCATCGGTGACGATCTGGTGAATGCCGGCGTCTGGAACACTGATGGCACCGGGGAAGCCGGAGATCGTGATGGTCCAGATGAAGTTGCCGGACTGCGGGAACGCAACGCCGAACGAGTCAACGAAGTTGCTCGATGCGTCGTAGAACTCGAAGAACGCAACGCCGCCGGCGACATCAACGCCACCGACAAAGCGGTACGACTGGAGGTCGATGTTGCCGCCGGTCGCGATTGAGTCGTAGTCATCAAAGCCGATCGCACCACCGGCCGCTGCGAACGCAACGTAGCCGTTGGGGCCCGGATCCATGTTCGAGTACGCGGTGCCGAGGATGCCCGAGAAATCCGGGGCGTCAAGCGGTGTCGCGGTGAGGGTGTACTGACCGGCGGTCAGGATGTTCGTGTGCGTGGCACCCGTGAGGTCAGCCGACGCGGTCGCGCTGACGGCCATACCGGCAGCAGCAAAAATCGCAATCTTTGTCATGTCTCATTTCTCCCAAGAAATTTCTTGTCTCTCTCTTACCAATTGGCTCGAAACCACTCACCACACACGGCACGCAGACGGACTTCGCCCGTCGAAAATACACACCTTGTGAAGCGGGAGGTCTCTCTACTTCCTGCTCGTACCGGGCCCATGACGATCCGGTACCAGCAGGCTACACCAACGGGTCCGGGCACGCAAGCCCAAAATCGGGTGAATCAAAGATATACAGACGGATGTGACAATAAAATAGGGTTATGTTTGGTCTCTGTGGCTGCTACCGACCTTACCCGTCATCTGGGGGAACCAGGTCCAGAACAGGTCCGAGATGCTGCTGGAAGTTCTTCCACCGCCCCATGGAGGATGTATACATCGGTTTTCGGACCTGATCCACGCTCAGTGTCACGACCGTCCGACTGGTGCGGTGCGATTCCAGGCAGGCATCATCCCATTCCAGTCCGAGAAACTCGATCAGCCCTCTCGCCTGCCCTTCCTTGTCGGCGACGAGTTCCTCATACCGAATCGTGTGGATGGGCGTTGTCAGCACCCTGTGCCAGTGGTCCATCAGCCGAAGGTGCTGGCGGTAGTAATGCGCCAGCGTATCGAGCCGACGCGAGTAGGCCTGGTTCTCCGGCCCCGGGAAGTGCATCATGTAGCACGACAGGCACACATCCCGAGGATCGCGCAGGCAATGGATGATCTTCGCACCCGGCAGCAGCAACTCGATCACCCCCGCGTGCAGAAAATTCTGCATCAACTTGTCGACGATGACCGGTGAATGCTCTCCCGCTTCATCAAGCTCGTGCAGCACCCGCCGGGCGATCCGGTCGATCCCGGCCGGGCTGAACGTGTCCAGCCGCTGTGCGTGTGTCTGCCCGGGCTTAGTCGGGTAGGTCAGGTCGCGAGCCGCGGTTGAGATGATCTGCCGTTCGCCGATTCCGACAACCCGCGGGTGGCTTGCGATGATCTGCTCGACAAGCGTCGTGCCCGACCTCGGCATGCCCACGATGAACACCTTGCCCGTGCCATCTCGGCGGGATCTTGGAAGTGTCTTCATCCGGTCCTCGGAGAACGCCTCGATGCATTGGTCAACCCACGATTCCCATCCTTCGATCGTGTGCTGGGTCGGGCGGAGCGAGTTGGCCTCGGTGGCAGCGGCAAATGCGTCGTCGTACTCCTTGGCGTGTTCGAGTTCCGCAGCCAGTTCGTAGAGCACCGAAGCCCGGCCGTGGGTCGAGGTCATCTCCGTCTGCTCGGCGCGACGGAGCACGTCCAAGGCTTCTTCCCTGAGCTTGCACGCCCGGCAGCACTTGGCGAACACCGCCACCGTCGAGCCGTCGGTCAGATCCTTCTCGATCAATGGGCGAAGCAGCTCGACGCCTTCCTCAGCCCGACCCGAGATATTGAGCCACTCGGCCTTGATTCGCAGCGCGTTGATCGAGTTCGGGTCCTTCTCCAGCGCCCGTTCCAGTGTTCGGCCCGCCGAGTCAAGGTCCTGTACCGCCATGTGGCAGACCGCCAGCACCGCGAGTGACTCCGCTGGTGTGTTCGGATGCCGGCAAGCCTTGGCCATCAGCTTCCGCGCTTCGCCGTGCTGGAGCAGATTCATCCGGCACATCCCGAGATTGAACAGCAGGCTCGGTTCGTCCGGGTGGCGCTTGACGAGCTGTTCCAGAATCTGCGCCGCCTCGATCACGCGACCCTCGGCCTGAAGTTTCTGCGCAAAGGCCCCGAGCCGTTGGTCCTCGGCCTGCTGCGCTTTGCTGATTTTTTTACCAACCCGTTTGGCCACCCGTGCTCTCCGATCCGTGATGCGGGAGCGAATGTTAGTCGTGATACCGGGCGCGGAGCTTGGTGCTCATCCTTGCCATCAGGTGCGCCCGCTCGAACTCATCGACCCAGTCGCCGAGCGTTGCCCTTGCTTCATCCTCGGGCACCGGCGCCCCGGGCAGCGAGCACGCGGGGCCGAGTAGATTCTTCGCCATCGCGCGATACCTC
>DRKT01000012.1 GCA_011053195.1 Phycisphaerales bacterium
CGATCCACCGGGGTGTGCTGGCCTCCGGTGTGCGCCCGAAACCACAGCATCCGGACGATCTGCTCCGCTCGGCTCGGGCCTGCGTCATCGCCGAGGCCATGGCCAACCACGACAACATGGGCGGCCTGTTCCGCGTCGCCGCTGCTCTTGGTGGCGCGCATGCCGATGGCTCGCCGGCCTGTCCGATCCTGCTCGATCCCACCTCCTGCGATCCGTTCTACCGCAAGTCTATCCGTGTTTCGATGGGTCACGCCCTGCGCGTGCCCTGCGCGCGGCTCTCGAATTGGCCAGCCGATCTGAATTCCCTGCGGAGCGTCGGCTGGACGGTCATCGCCCTGACGCCGGGATCGGGGGCAATCCCGCTGGACTCGCTCGGCCCGATCGGCAAACCCGCGCTCCTGCTCGGCGCCGAGGGCCCGGGACTCACCGAATCGGCACTGCAATCGGTTGATGTTCGGGCCCGGATTCCAATGTCGCCGGGTGTGGACAGCATGAACGTGGTGACCGCCGCAGCGATCGCGTTGAACCGACTGGTTGATCCCGAAGAAACCGCGAACCAATGGCCCGTCTGAGCGTCTATAGAATAGGTGCCCGGGCAGTCGCCTCGGGCTGAAGACGTGAGGAGTGTCAACGATGAGAAAGCTCGGCAGCACGGTTGTGGTCTTGACGGTTCTCGGCTTGGTCGGCGGCGTGTGCGCCGCTCAGGACGTGCGCAACGAAGGCGCCGGCGAGCACCGGACCGCGATGGATGCGATGATCTTCAAGCCCGCCCCGATCGACTTCATTCTTGGTGAACCCCACGAATGGATCGGTGAGAAGCCCACAGCTGCCGAGCTCAATGGCAAGCCCGTCCTGATTGTCTACTGGGCCGAGTGGTACCGCCCCTCGCACGCCGCGCTGATGCTCGCCAACCGTCTGCACAAAGAGTTCGCCGGCAAGGGACTTAAGGTGATCGGCGTCCACGATAGCAGCGGCTGGTCGGAAGTGGAGCCTTTCGTCCGGAAACGCAAGATCGGGTTCCCGATCGCCTTCGATGCCGAGGGCGCCGTTTGGGATCGGCTTGGTGTCGATCAGGAGCCGGACTTTTATGTGATCGATCGTGCCGGCAACATGCGCTTTGCCGACATCACAACCGATTCCGTCCGCCGGGCGGTGGAGATTGTGGTCGGTGAGAGTGCCTCGGCAGCCGCCGGCGCCGAACGGAATCAAGCCTCGGCAGCCAGACAGGCCGAGGTGGCGCGCCGCCGGGCCGGGGCAATCAACCAGTCCATCTCGCTGGACAATCTGCCCGCGATTCCCTTTACCGAGCCGACCGCCGAGCAGTACGCCTCGACCGATTGGCCCAAGTTTTCCAAGGAAGAACTTGAAAACGCTTCAAGTTATGAGGAATTGACCCCGCCGTTCACCGTGCCCGATGGAGACTGGATCCCGAAAAAGCCCGAGACCAAGGGCAAAATCATTGTTGCCTACACCTGGCATCCCGCGGATCGGGAGGTCACCAACGAGCTGATGCTCAAGCTCGATGAACTCCAGAAACAGCGGGCGCGCGATGTGGTCGTGATGGGCTTCCTCGTGCCGATCTCCGACCAGCGAGGACGGAACCGGCGGGGTCTGGTCGTCGACAAGTTCATGGATCTGCCCATCAGCACCGACGGCATCACATACGCGCTCGGCGATCGGGAAACCACGCAGTACCTCTTGGCTTCGCCGAATGGAAGCCCGCTGCCCGCCGCCAACGGCCGACGCCGGCGCAACAACGATAATGTTGTTGGAAATGTCATCGTCGTCAGCACCGACGGCCGGGTCCGCCGCTCGACCAACCTGCGGGACTGGGGCAACTTCCAGCAGGCGCTGGATCAGTTGCTCCGCGTCGACCCCGGCGTCAAGGCGCGCCGCGCCGCTGAGGAGCGGTACATCCGCGGTGGCGGCGGGTGATCCGACGCGCACGCAACACTTGGCTGATCGAGTGGGGGGCGGTCCATGTTCGAGGTGGTTCTGCACGAACCCGAGATCCCGAGCAACACGGGCAACATCGGGCGCACGTGCGTGGCGACCGGATGCGCCCTGCGGCTGATCGAGCCACTCGGCTTTGACATCGATGAGAAGGCCTGCCGTCGAGCCGGGCTGGACTACTGGCCCCGGCTCCGGCTGCGCACCCACGAGAATTACGACGACTACCGCGCAACCGCACCGGACAGCCGCCGATGGCTGATGAGCACCAAGGGCGGTCGGTGCGTATACGACGCCGACCTGCGTCCCGGCGATCACCTGATCTTCGGCAAAGAGTCCGCGGGACTGCCGGGCTCGATCCTCGATGACGATCCCGATCGCATCCTCCGCCTGCCGATGGTTGCCGGCGAACGCTCGCTCAATCTTTCCACGGTCGTCTGCGCGGTGGTGTACGAGGGCCTGAGGCAGTGTCTTGCCCGAGGTGAAGCGGCATTGGATACGAACGGACACCTTCTATTGCGATGCCAACGCTGAGCAAACCCAGCGGCATTCGGGTGGCGCCATGGAATTTGCACCATTTTGGAAACCCGGTGCGAACCGCCCAGCGGGCCATCCGTATCGGACCGACAGAACTCTCCTTCATTCTGTCTTGAATCTCCTCCAGCATGCGCCCGGCCCGGAACGGCCGGGCGTGTGCTTTGGCCCGTGCGGTGTTCGTCGATCCCGGCTAGACTGACGCTGTGAATCGCCTTCCAACACAACCGGCCCCCACACCCACATCATCTAGCGTATGGGATGGGTTTCGTATGCCTGTTGTAGTGGGGGTGGTGTGCTGCGTGATGTTTGGTGTGATGGGGTGTCAAAAACCATTGTTTCGGCAGGATGATGAACGGTCGCCGTATGCGCGGTACGACAAGGTGCGTGGTCAGGACGTGCCGCCGTACCGGTTTGATGAGTACGGCCACCGTGTTCCGAATCTCAGAGCGAGGCTGAAACCGAAAGACTAAGCACGGGCGCTCATCTGCGTCCGATTTCGAAGCGAAAGCGGGAGATGTTCCGATGCATGTTGGATCAGCGTGACATCGGTGCCGGGCGGAGCTCCGGCGGCTACATGGGCATCGAGCGAAGGAACGCAACCAGTGAAAAGTGGACACCGCAGATCAACGCCGCCGGCGCAAAAGGGAGATTCATCCGGGCTCAGCCGGTCCCAGATAGTCTGGATGGCGCTTGTCTTGGCCATGACGGCTGTCGGGGGCACGTTTTGGATTCTTGACGGAAGCCCGGCTCCGAGGCTCAACGGGCTCAGGCTTCCAGCGCTGGTCGCGGCGGCCGGCCCGAGCTCGATCGAACGCCTCTACGACACCCGCGAGCCCATCACGCAGGGGCAGTGGCAGGCGATCGTGATCCACCACTCCGGCTCGTCGTACGGATCGCCCGAATCAATCGATAAGCAGCACCGAGGGATGAACCTCTCCGGCCTCGGCTACCACTTCGTCATCGGCAACGGCAACGGTGCCGGCGATGGCGAGCTCCACGTCGGCTACCGATGGCTCGACCAACTCCCAGGGGCGCACACCACCGGGCAGTACGGCGACTGGTACAACCGCAACGCCATCGGGATCTGCCTCGTCGGCGATGGGGACCGCCACGCGTACACCGATGCCCAGCTTGCCCGGCTTGTTCAGACCGTCACCTCGCTCCAGCGCCGGCTTGGAATCCCCGCAGACCACGTCATTCTCCACCGCGATGTCTCGAACACGACCAGCCCCGGGCCGTACTTCCCTGAGGCGGCTTTCCGAGAGCAACTGATCCAAGCCCCATAATCAATTGTCCGGATGTCGGAACACGGATGTTTTGCGTATGGCGGCGACAAAGGCTGAAAATTGGCTAGGATTGTCCGCTTCGACAGCCAATAGGCATCAGTACCTATCGTTGTGCGCCTCGGGCGGCTCAGATTCGATCAGACAGTGAGGAGAACCGCGTGGAGGTCTTCAAGAAGGGTGATGTGGTCGAGGGATTCCGCATCCTGTCCGAACTCGGGCGGGGGGCGGCCTCAATCATCTATCTCGCCCAAGACGAGAAGACCAAACAGGTCTGGGCTCTCAAAGATGTCCAGAAGAAAGATGCCAAGTCTCAGCGGTTTCTCGATCAGGCCGAGATCGAGTACAAGATCGCCAAGAAGCTGGACCATCCCGCCATCCGCAAAATCGACCGGATGATCAAGAAGAAAAAGGGCCTGCGCCACGTCAAGCGGCTCTATCTCATCATGGAGCTGGTCGACGGCAAGTCCATGGATATTTACATGCCCAAGACCTTCGAGCGGGCGTGCGATGTCTTCTGCCAGGCGGCCTCGGCGATGGCGCACATGCACAGCCGGGGCTTTGTGCATGCGGATTTCAAGCCGAACAATGTGGTGATCGATTCCACGAACCATGTCAAGATCATCGACCTCGGGCAGTCGTGTCCGATCGGGACGGTCAAGAAGCGAATCCAGGGCACGCCGGATTACATCGCCCCTGAGCAGGTCCACCGCCGGGCGATCACACCCAAGACCGATGTCTACAACCTCGGCGCGAGCATGTACTGGGTCCTGACGCGCACCAAGGTGCCGACGGCTCTGGGCAAGGGTGATCGACTGATCGGGTCGATCGACGACGGGCTGATGGAGCGGCCGAAGGACGCGATCGAGATCAACTCCCGGATTCCGCCGAAACTGAGCGAACTGATTATGCAGTGCCTTGAGATTTCGACGGATGACCGCCCGACGATGGATGAGGTTGTCGATCGGCTTGAACTGATCCACGCGATGCTCAAGGCCGGGGTGAAGGATCGCAGCGGCCAGATGCGGGCCATGACGGAATGAGCCGCTGTTCCGGACGTTCTTCTGTGTGTTCGCTGTGACGCTGGATCTGAACCATGCCGAGTCGGTGATTGCGGTTTTCGACGCCGGTGTCGAGGCCAATCTTGATGCGGCGTGTCGGTCCGGATCGATCGATGTCATCGGCTCCGGCGAGAAACTGATCGCCACCGGCGACCTGCACGACAACCCCATCCATTTCGAGAAACTCGTCCAGGCCGCGGGATTGACTGAGGGATCAACCGACCCGAAGCACCTCACGCTGCACGAGATCATCCATCCCGATCGGCTGATCAACGATATGGATTTCAGCTATCGGGCATTGGCCAGGGTTGCCCAGTTGAAGGTGGCGTTTCCAGAGCATGTCCACACGCTGATGGCCAACCACGAGCTGGCGCAGATGCTTAAGAGCGGCATCATCAAGAATGGCGTGCGCTGTGTCGAGGCCTTTCAGGATGCACTGATTTACATTTTCAATGACGATGCCGCGAGGGTCGAGGCTGCGATTGATCGCTTCGTGCGCTCGATGCCGCTGGCGCTGCGCTGCCACTGTGTGAAGTCTTCGGGAGTGAGTTGCGATGTGCTGTGCGCGCACAGCCTGCCCTCGCCGGCGATGATGACCAGGTTCGATCCGAGCGTGCTGAGCCGCCCATTGGTCGAGGATGATCTTCAGCCTCGCACGGGCTCCGCGTACATGATGGTCTGGGGCCGGGGGTATGACTCGGAACTCCTCGAGGATCTCGTCGAGCGGTGGGGCGTGAATTGGTTTATCCTCGGCCACGAGCATGCGGAGTATGGCTCGATGTTTGTGCCGCCGAATGCGGTTGTGCTCAACAGCGACCATGCCCGCGGCGTGTATTTGCCGCTGGATCTCGGCCATATCCCGAGCCCGGAGTCGGCAATGGAGATGGTGGTGCCGCTGGCGGATGCCTGAATGCCGGGATCGGCGGGTCAGTGGCGATGGCGTCGGAATGCAAAAAGGCCACTGATCATCAGCACCGGCGCGGTCATTGGTGCGGGAATAGTCAGATACCAGCCTCGTTCGGCGCCCGTGGGGTCGATGCCTCGTCCGACGATGGTGAGCCCATCGCCCGAGATGTCGGCAGCCTCGGTCAGCGTCCAACCGGACAGATCATCCGCAAGCGATGGGAAGTCTGCCAGCAGCATGTCCATGAGCGGCTGGAAACCCGTTTCGTCGGCGATGACGGCCTGAAAGACATTCGGCGCCAGGCGTTGGGTCCCGACGATGGTCGAGCCGTCATCGGTGACGGCGCGCGGGCGCAGCCTCTGGGCGGTCGGGGCGTCGTAGGTGAACAGCCCGGTGTTGGGCGAGAATCGGAAGCCGAAGCCGTCGGGCCCGAAGGTTTCACCGACGATCGTGCTGCCGTCGGGCGTGACGCCGGAGACGAGAAACTCGGTATCGTCTGAGGTGCCGGGAATCTGCGCGAGCAGTTCCACGGTGCCGAGGTCGACGGACCAGCGCGCCAGCCATTGGTCTTGACCATCGTCGATTTTGATCGGGCCGTACGCGAACGATCCATCAGGCGAGAGGGCGCCGACGCGCGAGAAAATGGTGTTGTTGGGCACGGGCAGCAGCGAGGCATTTTGGCCATGGTTGATGACCGCACTGGTGAGCAATGGGTTGATGGTGACCTGAGCAAAGCCGACCGTGCTTGCATCGTCGGAGATCACGGGCGGGAAGACCTGAATGGCGAAGCCCGTGGCTGTCACAGAGCTGAACCCACCGAGCACATAGTCGTATTTGAACGCGGTGTTGCCATTGCCTCCGACGATGAAGTTTCCATCGGCCGAGATGCCTGTCATCCTGGCTCCGGCGCTGTAGACGTTCAGCCCCGGGAGTATCTCCACCTGGTTGGTGGTGGTGTCGACCCGGACCAGATCTCCGTTGGAGAGGACCGCTCCCGCGGCCCATCGGCCATCCGCCGAGAGCGTTGTCAGCTCGGATCGCTCAAAGCCGACCCCTTGCGGCAATGGGGTGAATGTTTGGGCTGCACTCGGTGTCGTGAAGGTGAGTGCAATGGCAAGCGCAACGGCATTTCTGGGTGTCATGAATTCTCCTCCGGCGCACATTCTGCGCGAATGGTCGGAAAATATCAAGACCAAACTGCCCAGTTTCACAGAGTCGTTCCCGAAGCGGCCTTCGGGTCACAGAGATACCATCAGCGATGACTATCCACGACCAGATCGTCGAGCTGATCCGCTCGCAGGACCCGGAGGCGGCAGGCATCGTGCAGGCCGAGGCCGAGAGGCAGTCGAGCACGATCGAGCTGATCGCCAGCGAGAACCACGCCAGCGAGGCCGTGATGCACGCGGCCGGGACGTGCATGACCAACAAGTACGCCGAGGGCTATCCCGGCCGGCGGTACTACGGCGGGTGCGAGTTCCATGACGCGATCGAACGCCTGGCGCAGGACCGCGCCAAAGCGATGTTCAAGTGCGAATACGCCAACGTTCAACCTCACTCCGGGGCGCAGGCGAACGCGGCGGTCTTCATGGCGATGATGGAACCGGGCTCAACCTTTGCAAGCCTGGTGCTGGCCGACGGCGGGCACCTGAGCCACGGGCTGCCGATCAACTTCAGCGGGCACTACTACAAGCCGGTGCATTATCCGCTCGTGCGCGATGCGGACAGCCCGGACTTCGAGCGGATCGACTACGACGCGGTGCGGAAGGTGTGCCTCGAGCACAAGCCCGCGATGCTGCTCTGTGGCTACAGCGCGTACCCGCGCGTGATCGACTTCGCCAGATTCCGCGAAATCGCGGATGAAGTCGGGGCGATCCTGATGGCAGATGTGGCGCACATCTCCGGGCTCATCGTCGGGGGCCAGCACCCGAGCCCATTCCCGCATGCCCACGTCGTGACCACAACAACGCACAAAAGCCTGCGCGGACCCCGCGGCGGACTGATCCTGACCAATGACGAAGATATCAGCAAGAAGGTGAACCGGGCGCTCTTTCCGGGCATGCAGGGTGGGCCGCTGATGCACATCATCACCGCCAAGGCGGTCGCTTTCGGCGAGGCGCTCGGTTCCGGGTTCAGGGACTACCAGAAGCGCGTTGTCGAGAACGCGCGCACGCTCGCCGAGGCGCTGACGGGGCTTGGGTATCGCATCACCAGCGGCGGAACGGACAACCACCTCATGCTCGTGGACCTGACCGCGAAGGATCCGAAGGGGTCTGAGGGAGATCTGACGGGCAAGGCCGCTGAGAAGTGGCTCGAGGCTGCGGGCCTGATCACGAACAAGAACGGGATTCCGGGCGATCAGCGCAAGCCCATGGTGACCAGCGGGCTGAGGCTGGGGACGCCGGCGGTCACGACCCGGGGTTTCGGCGCCGAGCAGATGAAGGCCGTCGCAGGGTTCATTGATCGTGTGCTCTCGGCCGGGCTTTCGGGCGAGGATGAACTCTCGCGGGTGACGCAACAGGTTCGCGGCGAAGTGCGCGATCTGTGCGCCGAATTCCCGCTCCACGGCCACGCTCCGGTGTAGGCTCGGTGTCAGGCACAGGGCGGCCGGGGGCGGAGTATGAGACATGAAAGCATGTATGCGGTTGATGGCTGTCGTATGTGGGCTCTCGATCTCGGCCACCGCGGTCGCGGATGAGACGCCCGAACGGGGCTTTGGGTTGCTGACGACTCCGATCGAGCAGCCGGACATGCTGGCCCCAGCAGGGATTCATCCCCATATCTACGCGCGAGGGGCGGTGGCGATGGTGCTGCCTTTGGATGTCGATGTCGAAACACGCACCGGCGGGAGCACGCCCAGCGGCGAAGACCCGGAGTTGAACTCCAAGATCGGCTTCGGATGGAATGCAGCGGTTGGTTTCCGGCTCGGGCCCGGCGCCAGACCCGATGAACCGGGCATCGGATACCGCTTCGAGGCCGAGTTCGCCCAACGCTTCTATGACACCGATTCGCTTCAGGACAACGACACCACCCTGCAGGACCTCGACGGCAACATCGAGGTCACTTCGATCATGGGCAACGTGATTTTCGATGTTTCCGCGGGTCAATACCGGGGCTACCTCGGCTTCGGCGTCGGGATGGCCATGGTGGATGTCGAGATCGAGGGCCGATCCGATGATGACACGAACGTCGCGTTCCAAATTCCGATGGGCATGGAAGTTCGCGTGACGGAGAATGTGTGGATCGACGTCGGCACCCGGTTCTTCTTCGTCCCCGGGCTGGATGTCGATACCGATCTGAACGAGTTGAGCGTGCTGACGGCGGATGTGCAGATCGGCGTGCTGATCGAGTTCTGAGCGGCGATCAGCCCGATTGATTGTCGGGCGTGAAAAGTGATTCGGCGGTGAACGTGGCCCCGGTGATGGCGTCGTGGAAGACGGCTCGGAGGACAGCCGAGGAATCGGGCGGCGCGTCAAGCGGCAGATGAAAGACATACGACGGGCCGGTGAGGCCGCCGGTGTAGGCGTCGCGGAGTTCGGTCGGTGAGACAACACGCTCGGCGAGGACGCGTGGTTCCTCACCGCTGCCGCCGATGGCGACGACGCGGAGTTCGAGCGAACCGACGGCCTGGATGAACCGCTCCCGGCCATCCCTCGGCACCACGAAGAACCTCGCTTCGCTGCTGTCGTCTTCGGTCCAGATCGTGCTGAATCGGTTGAGCATGATCCCGGCGACCCTGGGCAATGCCGCAAGAACATCATCCGGGATCGGCGTCTCACGCGCTGCGTTGAGTTCGGAGACTTTGGTCTTCAACTCGGCGACCTGAGCATTGAGCGACTCGACTTGCTCGCGCAGAAGTTCCCGTTCCTGGCGCAGGGCGTCGTTGGTGCGCGCGATCCGCTTGCCCGACGAACAGCCGGCGAGCGTCAGAGCGAGGACGACAGCAGCGACGGGTCGGCTGGTCATGGGATGAGTGTATCAGTCACTCTTGACGTTCGATGGCATGTGTTCGAGGACCTTGTCCACGAGGCCGTACTCGAGCATTTCCTTGTCATCGAGCCATTTGTTGCGGTCGCAATCGGCCTCGATGGTCTTGAAATCTTTGCCGGTGGCCTCGCTGTAGATGTTGTAGAGACGGTCGCGGATGCGGAGCATCTCGTTGGCTTCGATTTCGAGATCGGTGGCCTGGCCTTCCATGACGCCCGAGAGCAGCGGCTGGTGCATGAGGTTGCGCGAGTTGACCAGTGTGTAGCGTTTGCCCTTGGTGCCTGAGCAGGCGATGAGGCTGCCCATGCTGGCGGCCTGTCCGAAGATGTAGGTGCAGACGTCGGGCGCGACGTACTTCATGGTGTCCACGATCGCGAGTCCCGCCGAGACGCTGCCGCCGGGCGAGTTGACGTAGAGGTGGATGTCGAGTTTCGGGTCTTCGTTCTGGAGAAAGAGGAGCTGGGCGACGACGAGGTTGGCGATATCGTCGTTGATGCCGCCGCCGATGAAGATGATGCGGTCCTTGAGCAGACGCGAGTAGATGTCGTAGGAGCGTTCGCCTTTGCCGGACTGTTCGATGACGATGGGGACGAGGTAGGACATGTTCTTCCTCGGGTGTGTGGTTGAAAGTGGAAACTGGTTCACGATGTTCAGCTGAACGATTTGTTCTCGGTTCCTTCGGGCGGGTGTTCGAGGACTTCGTCGACGAGGCCGTATTCTTTGGCCTCGATCGCTGAGAAGTATTTGTCGCGTTCGGCGTCCTCGGTGACCTTCTCGAACGTCTGCCCGGTGGCCTTGGCGATGATCTCGTTGAGCCCTCGCTTCATTTTGATAATCTGCTCGGCCTGGATCTTGATGTCGGCGGCCTGACCCGTGACCCCGCCATAGGGCTGGTGGATCATCACCTTGGCATGGGGCAGGATGAAGCGTTTGCCCTTCTCACCGGCCGCGAGCAGGACGGCGGCCCCGGAGTACGCCCGCCCGATGCAGTAGGTTGCGATCGGGGAAGCCAGGAACCGCATGGTGTCATAGAGCGCCAGGGTGTCGTCCACCGCGCCGCCCGGGGAGTTGATGTAGAGGCTGATGTCCTGACCTCGCTTTTGATTCTCAAGGTAGAGCATCTGCATCATGACCCGGGCCGCGGAGGACTGGTTGATCTCACCGACCAGGAAGACGATCCGATTCTCGAGCAGGAGCTCGTCGATGGTCATCTCGCGGGTTCGTTGGTAGCTCACGCTGCTGGCTGCGGGCATCTGGAATCCTTCCTCGGCTCGAGTTGCTGGCGATGGTCGGCCCCTGTGGGGTGCGTTTCGGATTGGTCTCGCTCCGATGGTTGATCGGCGAGATCGTCCGGGGATCTTAGGTCCTTCACGGGAAAGAACCACCCGATTGGCCCGGAATCGGCCTTCCGGGGGCGGGCGTTGCTCGGGCGGGGTCCCTTCCCTAGCATCACGACCCGAGAGCGGGCCAGCGTCTGGCTCGTCAGGGTGCCTCGAAGGGCAGGATCACCGGACGTGCCGACAGCCATTATCAGCGACATCCATTCCAATGCCGAGGCTTTGCGGACCGTCTTGGCCGACATCGACGCCCGAGGTGTGGACCGGATCATCTGTCTCGGCGACATCATCGGCTATGGCCCGGACCCGCTGGAATGTCTGGACCTTGTCGAAGAACGCTGCGAGTGGGCGCTCATGGGCAACCACGATTTCGGTGTGCTCTACGAGCCGACGAACTTCAACGCCCCGGCAGCATCCGCGGCGTACTGGACGCGCGAGCAGCTTGATGCCGAGCCCGACGACGAAAAACGCGCCCGGCGGTACGACTTCCTCGGTCGGCTCCGCGTGCGCGTTGTCGAGACCGCACCGGACAGCGAGGTTCCGATGCTCTTCGTTCACGGCTCACCCCGCCGACCGATCAACGAATACATCTTCCCGGATGATGTCATCGGCGACCCGGACAAGCTCGGGTCGATCTTCCGTCGGGTCGAGACGATGGTCGCGGTGGGGCACACACACCAGCCGGGCATCTTTACGGACGAGCCGGATTTCTACCCGCCCGTCGAGCTGACCGATGAGACGTTCCTGTTCGAGAACGGGGAAAAAGCGATCATTAACGTCGGATCGGTGGGCCAGCCCCGCGATGGCGACCCCCGGGCCTCGTATGTGATCATGCACCCGGACCGGATCGAGTTCATCCGCGTTGAGTACGATCTGGCCAAGACGGCCAACGAGATTCTGGCCATCCCGCAGCTCAGCGACCGGCTGGGCGAGCGGCTGTACGAAGGCCGGTAAACCAGGAAGGTATGGGTTCTATGGCACAGCAGCCGAACAGACTGCTCCGGGTGGCGGTTCCGTTGGGTTTGATGTTGGTCGCGATCGGTGTCGCGATTGCCGTGCTCATTAACTCGAGCCGATCGGCGCCGAACAAGGACGCGTCGCGGAATCCAAACACTCCGACGACGGCGCCAAGCACCCCGGCCCCGATTTCGGAATCAGAACCCACCGAGCCACCCGTCCAGCAGGCACCGGACGTTGATGTCGCCGAGCAGGAAACCTCCTCCGCGGAAGAGCCGGAGCCGGCACCGGCGGAACAGGATGCTGAGCAAGAACCACAGGCGTTGTCCGGGCTCCATGTTCGTGCAGTGGCATCGGCCCAGGAATGGTCGCCGATCGGCGGGCTCGATGCGGCCGGCAGCGATCGGGTCAAAATCGAGTTCAGTCCGATCGGCGCGGGTGTGGCATCGCTCCGGCTTGCGGGCGAGTTTGTCGATATCGAGAGTCTGATTGCGTCCAAGGCGGGCGAGCCCGTCTCCGAGGATCAGCATGTCCAGATCCAGACCGAGCAGCGCGACGGCGTGGTCACGCTGACGCCCTTTGCAGCGTTGTGGGTTGAGATCGACGGCACGCCGGTACCTCTGGTCGGGCCCGATACCTGGCGAGAGCTTGCGCCCGGAGCGTTCGAGGCGATCATCGAAGACGAGGCCGGCAACGCCGTCGCCAAGGTGACGCGCCGGTACGAGTTGACCGATGGCTCGAACGATCTGGCGATCGAGCAGCACATCGAGAACCTGTCGGACGCCCCGATCATCGCTCGGTTTGTCCAGTTCGGGCCGATTGACCTGCCCAAAGATCAGGTGACCTATGGCGGGGACAAGCGCCGGGTCCGCTTCGGCTATCTGCTCCGCCCCGCGTTGGATGTCAACAGGGAGTTTGTCCAGGCCAAAAAATTCCTGACGCCCCGCACCAGCGTGCTCAGTCCCCGCGACAAGACCAGGCTCTGGACCGATCCAAAAACAGGAAAGACATTCAACCCGTACGTCGTTGATCGCCAGATCTGGCCCAATGAAAAAAGCGAGGCTGCGGGGCTCGAGCTGGTGTGGTCGGCCATGACGAACCGGTACTACGGCGTCGCGGTGCATGGCGTCCACAGAGACACGTCCACCGGGCTCGCTTGGGATCTGATCGATCACATCGACCGCGTGGTCATGCAGCGACCGGATCAGCCGAAGGACGGGACGATCATCCTCAGGCTCGTGAGCAAGCCGCACACGGTCGTTCCGGGCGAATCGTTCGATGTATCGGTCGCGTTGTACGCCGGTCCTGTGAACAGGCCTGAGATCGCGCGCAGCCCCGCTGCCAAGGCGGCGGGAATCGACAAGATGGTCGCGTACAATTTCGGCGGCCCGTGTGCGGCCTGCACGTTCTCATGGTTGAGCGATCCGATCCTTGGGCTGCTTCGCTTCCTGCATTCGGTCGTACACGACTGGGCGATCGCGATCATCATTCTCGTCTTCTGTGTTCGCGGGCTGCTGCACCCGATCAACCGGTTCTCGCAGATCCGCATGCAGCGCTTTGCCAAACAGATGCAGGATCTCGCACCGAAGCAGAAGAAGATCCAGGAGAAGTACGGCGACGACAAACAACGCGCCCAGCAGGAGATGGCCAAGCTCTGGCGCGAGGAAGGTGTGAACCCGGCGGGGATGCTCGGGTGTCTGCCGATGCTTCTCCAGTCGCCCATCTGGATTGCGCTGTATGCGACGCTGTATTTCCTGTACGACCTGCGGCAGGAACCCGCGTTCTTCGGCATTTTTCAGACGATCTCAGGCGGCG
>DRKT01000013.1 GCA_011053195.1 Phycisphaerales bacterium
ACCGCGACGCCGCCGGCCGTCAGGAGCGCACTCTTGCTCATCGCCCGAAGATAGGTCCTGGCATAGATCAATGGCAGCGTCTGCTCATGGTTGGCCTGTGAGACCGCGCCGAGGTCTTCGATCCGGTCCAATGCGTAGCGCTTGGTTGAACCGTCGGCCAGCTCGATCTCGACCGACGCCGAGGCCGCCGATGTTCCGAGCACGACAATCTCCGGCAATTCAAAGTAGACCGGCGTCACGTAGATCAGATAAGGCCCAACCTGCCGCCGGCCCAGAATCGGCCCCCGCCCGCCAAGCGCGACGAACATCGCGTCCTGCGAGGAGGCGTCCATCGAAGCGAGTCGATCCACCATCGACGCATCGCTCTCGATCCCGAGCCCGGCCTGGGCTTCCAGAGAAGACCGAAGCCGCTTGATCGCGGTCGAGGCAAAGCCTTCATTGCTCTGCTCACGAAAGGCAACGACCGAGAGATAGACACCGAGCGGGCTCTCGATGAACTGCCCCGGCCGAGCGAACTCGTACGACTCGGTCGCGCCGCGGCGCTTGAGCTCTTCGAGCAGCCCAAGGTAGCGGTCCCGGAGCCGATTTCCCTTGGAAGCCAGCCGGCGGGCTTCGACGGTCGGCCCGTTCTCCAGCCGACCCTCGTGAAACAGGGCCAGCATCTTGAAAACATTGATATACTGCTCTTCGTAAGGCCTGGCAATGTACGCCGAGGCCCGCTCGCTCAGAAGCCACTGCCCCGCGATGTCGGCCACGCTCTGTTCGTTGTACACCTCCGTGCGGTCCTCGGCATCATTCAGAAGATCGACCGCGAGCTCGTCCTCACCCGCCTGCACCGCGGTCGCGCCACGCTCCAGAAGCCAGAGCACCTCGTTCCGGGAACCGTACAGCCCAGCCTCCCGGGCCTGATCCAGCATCTCGCCGGCCGCGACGAAATCGCCCCGGGCGTGGGCCAGGATCAGATCATCGCGATGTCGATCGAAGGACGATTCACACCCGCCGAGCACCCCGGCCGAGAGACTCGCCCCCACCACTGCACCTACCACAACGCCCAGCCGTCGCATGCCATGAGTATAGCGACAACTAACATCTCGGGTTGCAGCCGGAAATCCCATCTACGCTCCCACATGACCCAGCCGAACGACCCGACCCAACCGAGCCAGATCACCGTTGCCCAGATCCAGCAATTGATCCGCGAACGCTATTACGCATCGGACCATGATCGGGGCACGGGCGGAACTTTTCTCTACTTTGCCGAGGAAGTCGGTGAACTGGCGACCGCACTGGCCGCCAACAATCGCCGGCGTTCCCCGCCGACCCCTGCGGAGCGCGCCAATCTCGAAGAAGAGTTCGCCGACGTGATCGCCTGGCTCTGCACGCTGGCCAACATCAACGACGTCGATCTGACCAAGGCCCTGACCAAGTACACCGACCGGGATCGGGTGACTGGCGTCAAAGACTGACCGGTTCCGGATCACCAGACGCCCGACTTCCCTCCGTGTCGCACCGATCCTCTCGGCGTCGCCTCTCGCTGAAGATCCTGAAGATCTCGATGACCAGTGTGTCATCGTCGGGTGGGCCGTCTCGATGCTGATCGACCGCCTTCAGGATCGCCATCGGCCAATCGCCATCGGCCCTGGCCCCGGACGACGCAAGAATCCCCTGAATCCCTCGGATGCCGAACATCGTGCCCCGGGCATCCATCGCCTCGGTGGCACCATCGGTGTAGGCGATCAGCCGATCTCCCGGGCCAAACTCAACGACCCGCTCGCTTGCCTCGAACAGATCATCGCCGACAGCTCCGAGCAGGTAGGTCGTCGAATCGAGCTGGTCGATCGATCCATCCGCACGGATGTGAAACGCCGGCGGGTGGCCCGCATTGGCGAACGTCAGCGTATCGTCTGAAGGATCGATCTTGGCCACAAGACCCGTGACGTAGACCGAGTGGGTTGCCATGGTCAGCCTCACGTAGCGGTTGAGCAGCATGAGCACCTCGCCCGGGCTGATCGACGGGTCCTCACCGAAAAGTCTGGCCAGTTCGCCATACAGGCGGTTCACGGTCAGGGCCGCGGGAATGCCATGGCCCGTCACATCCAACAGCACAACCGTCACGGTTTCCGAGCTGCCATCCTTGTTCGGACATGTGCTGAAATGCAGGTAGTCGCCGCCGATCTGCCGCATCGGCTGGTAGCGGTAGGTGAACCGGACTTCACCGGTGGACTTCGGCGTCGGAAACATGGCCTCGTGGATTCGCCGGGCATCGGTCAGCTCGCGCCGGACCTCGCCGTAGCGCCGCTGGAGAAAGTAAAACTGCGATTCACGGAGCCTTGACGAGTGACGCCACCAACTGATGAGCATCCCCGGCATAACCAGAATCGGCGAAAGCAGCACCTGGTAGAGACGTCCCATCGTCGGGCCGCCCTCGATCGGCGTCATCTTGAACAGGGCGCTCAATCCCAACACGATCGCTGCCGGGATCAATGATTGCTTGACTGTCCAAGGTAAAAAGATCGCCGCGGTCGTGTACGAAAGCATGAACCCGAACAGCCCGGAAGCAAATGGAAGCCCGAGCACGCGCATCGCGATGTTCATCAGCCCGTCGAGTGAGACAATCACGATGGAGAAAATCACGAGTGTTGCTGCATCGGGCCGGCGCTGAACCGCATACACGAACGCAAAGACGTACATAACCGTCCAGATCACATACACCGCGAGTGAGCCCATCATGTCGCCCGAGATGACGACTGCGCCCTGCGCTGCGGGCGATCGCTCCGCCAAGACCAGCAACACCGCGCCCGCGGTCGAAACGACGCCGAGTGTTCCCATCAACCCCGTGAACCAGAGGAATCGACGGAGCAGAAGTGACCCCATCTGGGCCGCGAACTCGTGGCGAAATTCGGTCGTATAACTTGAGCTGGCTGATGTCACCCCGATCCCCGTGCCTTGTGGTTCCTGCGGATTCTTGTTCGCCGATCGGCATCCGCTCTTTCAATCCATCCTACCACAGCATCACTTCCTGCGATCGCCACCCGGCACCCAGAGCACATCGCCCGGCCCATCCGGCCCCGCATTGGCCCTCCTTGCGAGCACGAACAGCAAATCCGACAGACGGTTGAGATACCGGACCGGCTCGGCAACCGTTGCAGGATCGCCCTCATTGCCCGCAAGCACCACACACCGCTCGGCCCGGCGAACAACCGCTCGGGCAACATGGAGATGCGCCGAGAGCGCCGAACCGCCGGGCAAGACGAAGCTTGTCAGCGGCCCAAGCTCCGCGTTGAACTCGTCGATCCACGCCTCGATCGCTTCGGTCTGCCGGCTCGTGACGCGCAAGGCATCGCCCACGTGCTCGCCCGCACTGACCGGCGTGCACAAATCTGCCCCGACATCGAACAGATCGTTCTGGATGTGCGCCAATACCTCGGCGATCCTCGACTCTGCCGGTCCGCACGTGGCCACTGCGACTCCGATGAATGAATTGGCCTCATCAACCGTGCCGTAGGCCTCGACCCGCGGATCCACCTTGGACACGCGCGAGCCATCACCCAGACCCGTCTCGCCCGCGTCTCCGGTTCGCGTGTAGATCTTCGTCAGCTTGACCATGGCTCTGGACCCTCCGGTTCATCTGCCGCTAGTCTACACCGTGCCCACCGCAACCCCCGAAACCATCCGAGGCCGGACGAAGCGCTGGTCCGTCAAACTGCCCGATCCGGAGCCGGGCTCGCCGCTGATAGATCGGGTCCTGCTCGCACGCGGAATCGATCCGGAGTTGGCC
>DRKT01000014.1 GCA_011053195.1 Phycisphaerales bacterium
CTGGAAGTGGCGAGGGCGATCATGCGCGAACACCTCGATGCCACGGTGATTGTGATGCCCGTTGCGGGCGAGGAACAGGGGCTCTTCGGTGCTCGCATGCACGCGGCGCGGGCACGCGAACAGGGTGACGACATCCGGGCGGTGCTGAGCTGCGATATTGTCGGCGACCCAACGGGGCCCGACGGCCGAATTGCCCGCGATCGGGTTCGCATTTTCTCCGAGGGTATCCCCGCGGCTGTGCTCGCGAAGGAGAATCGGGCGATGAGCGCGGTTCGGATGGTCCGCGGGCTTTCGGCAGAATCCGACAGCACCTCACGCCAGTTGGCGCGATACATCGCTGAGATCGCCGACGAGTTTGATCTGCCCGTCAAACCAATGCTCATATTTCGGCCCGATCGCTTCCTTCGCGGCGGCGACCACACGGGATTCAACGAGGCGGGGTATCCGGCGGTGCGCATGACGGAAGTGTTCGAGAACTATGACCATCAGCACCAGGATGTGCGCATTGAAGATGGAAGGCAGTTTGGTGACCTGCCGGAGTTTGTCGATGTGGAGTATCTTTCCGATGTCGCCCGGCTGAACGCGGCTTCGATCGTCAATCTCGCCAATGCGCCATCGACGCCAACGAATGCTCGGATCATCGTGGCACAACTTACGACGAACACCACGCTGCGGTGGGATAGATCGCCCGAACCGGATGTCGCCGGCTACGAAATCGTGTGGCGAGAAACCACAAGCCCAGTCTGGCAACACACCAAAGACGTCGGTGATGTCGGTGAAACCACACTTGAACTGAGCAAAGACAACTGGTTCTTCGGCGTGCGATCGTATGATCGAGAGGGCTTTCGCAGCCCGGTCGCTTTTCCAATCGCAGCGACAAAGTGACCGGGATGCAATCCGACCAACCTTTTTTCGCGGCCCCCTGTTGGTGAGTGGATCGGCGACATCTCTAGTTTCTGCTCGGAAGGGGCGGATGGTGAAAAGTGAGGTTTTTTGAAAGAGCGGATCGCTTTCACGATTTCAGGATGCGAGCGTTGAAAAGGTCTTTGCGCCGCTGATGCGATTTGCCGATGCCGAGGTGGTGTTCGCGCACGGCTCAAAGATGTTTCCAACGGCATCGGCCCTCTGGCAGCGGTCGTGAGCTCTGACAATTCTGGCGAGGGGCTTACACAGGATTCCGGACTCTCTGTTTGAATCGTGGTCTCAGCGGCGTCGTGCTTGCGAGGGATGTCGGAACGAACGTCTACGGGGTCATCGGCGGAGCCGTTGAGTCGTGGGTGCTCATCCAGCCCATCGGTTGTGTGATGGCGGCACTGGTCTTTTTTACGCTCAAGAGCATGTTTACCTGCCCACATTCTGAGCAGAATTTATTACCCAAATTGTCCATTCTGAGGCTATAATCCACGTTTTTCCATTTTGTGCAGATTGGATGTATCTGTCAACCTGTGTTGTGATCCTGTCGCGGGGTGTTAGCGAGAATGGCACAGAGACCATGCTCTGGAGATTACAGATGAATCGCATTGCTGCGACCATGATTGCCGCTGGCACGTTCTCGGCTGGAGCACAGGAAACAGTGACGGTCACCACATTCTATGATGTTTGCGACTCAAACCTCGCTACGGCAGTCCCTTCCGATCTCCCCGGCCCTGGTGGCGTGGCATCGTTCCGTGAAGCGGTTGCGGCGACAAACAACGCACCTGAGCCACAGATAGTGAAGTTTGCGATTCCACAAGCCGAGTGGTGGATCCTTGATGATCTTGCGCTGCTGGAGCTCCGTGACGGACCGTTTGTGATTACAGACGATTTCACAACGCTCGACTTTGCCTCACAAGGGACTTTAAAGGCGATACGAATCCCAATGGCGGTGAAGTCGAGCACACAAGCCGGTGATCAGAGCGGCGATGGAGTACGCGCTCCCATCGATCCTCAGCATGGATCAGCAACTACAACGCTGGCTGCAACTGGATCAGAACCAAGGCTTTACACGCAGGGCACCTGCGGTTCAGCGTGAACCTCAGATAGAGAGTCAATCACGGTCAGTAAAGATATAAGAAAGGATATCAAAAGTGAAACATATCGCAACACTCCTTGTCATCGGTCTGCCAATGGCATCGCAGGGCCAGGAAGTCTCGTTGACCCGGATCGCCAGCCCAGATACACAGATTCGAGTGCTTGGGAACAGGCCGGCGCTGCACAATGGCACCGTTGCTTTTGAGGGCTATCTCGGTCCGTTGTATGCTCAAGGCGAAGTCATCGCCACTGCATCCGCAGATGGCCTTGGGGGGTATCAAATTCTTGTCAGCGTGGGTGATCCCAGGCCCGATCGACCGGGGAGTGTCTTTTCTGCATTTGGAAACCCCGGCATCTACAACGGCAAAGTATTGTTCTATGGGAGAGAGACCGCAGGGTTCGCGAGCACCTATATGTCGGACAATGGTGCGCCGTATGAGCTCTACTCTGATGGCGGCATTTTTGATCCATTCATCGGACCGAGCGGCGTGACTTCGCCATCGTCACCGGCTGGTGTATCGTTCCGTGACAACGCCGGCAATGATCAGCTTCTCGGACAACGGAATGATCCGTTTGTGTGCGCCAGCGGGGTCTTTGGACTCACCAGTGTGGCGGGATTCCGCATCGCGCCGATGAGCGATCATCATATCATCTGGCCAACAAAAGTTACGTCTGTTGAGTTTGATAGGGCAATTGTTGCATACGATATTTCGACCGATTCGCTGTATTGCATCGTGACCCAGGCCGATACCATCCCAAACTTTGGTGGACCGTTTGATTTCTTTTACAAATCCGACACCGACGGGGTGTTGGCTGCGTTCATTGGGTATGACCAGAACATTGGTTTCAACCAGCACGAGGGTGTGTACATCAGAGACATCAGCGGCACTGGGCCGATCACTATGATCGCCGATAAGCTCACAACATCGCCCAGTGGCGGGAATTTTGGAAACTTTGTAAATGTGAGTATAGACGGTGACCTCATCATCTTCGAGGGTTGCTCGGGTGGAAACTTCGGATGCGATCGCTACGGTATCTACGGGTGCTTCCTCGATAACGGTGTACCCGGCAAAATCTTCAATATCATCACCTCCGACGACATGATCGACGGTAGGCCCGTCATTGACCTCACCATCAACCCTCGCGGGCAGGACGGCAACCAACTCGCTTTCGACATCCGCCACGATGCCCAGAATGCTTCCCTGTATGTCGCAACCATTACACCGCCCAATCAAGCCGGATGCATTCCCGATACAAATGGTGACGGCATGCTCAGCCCAGCAGACTTCACCGCATGGATTTATGCTTTCAACAACGCCCTCCCTGAATGCGATCAGAACGGTGATGGATCCTGCACGCCACCTGATTTTACAGCATGGATTTCAAATTTTAATGATGGTTGCTAAGTAATGGCAGAATTGCACTTGCACCCGTTTCTGTACCACCTGCAGGGTGAGTCTTTAGCTTCATCCGGCCGGGCCAGCCTGGCCGGATGAAGCAGCGAATTCCTCGGGGGTCAGGTTTCCCAGGGTGCTGTGCGGTCGCTTGGTGTTGCAGCGCAGTTTCCATGCCGCGACTATTTCCTTCGCATCGGCCAGCGGCAGGAACCAATTCTTGTTCAAGCACTCGGCGAGCAGCCGACCGTCGAAGAACTGGTCTGCCGTAGAATCCATGCTCCAGCTTTCGTTGGCATGAGTTGCCTTGGTCTGCTCGGGCCGCGTCACGTTGCGACTTCAGCCGACGTATCTCGGCGATCTCTTATCCCGGCGGACGCCACTTTCCACCGACCGAAAATCTGCCCGCTGACCTCAACCCTCCGGCACACCTCTCGCACCGGGACACACTCCAGCCTGCGCAATGCAAACGCGATCTGCTCCTCCGTAAACCTCGAATCCTTCATGATCCAAACACCCGAGCAGAATCGGATTGTCGCCGATTTACTCATCCGACGAGTGAATCAAGATACGGGGTTGGGC
>DRKT01000015.1 GCA_011053195.1 Phycisphaerales bacterium
GGGAGATGGCAAAGACGCGTTGTTGCTCTGACAGCCCACCGGGCGAAGGATAGGAACCATGAGAAGACCACCGCCCATCGCCCGGTTTATCGCCCAACCCATCGCCCTGATCCTGATCGCGGCCACATCCGGCTGCACCTCCGACCCCCAATTCACACAACACCGTTCATACCCGAGCCAACTCAGTCGGCTCAGCCCGAGCACCATCCAACTCTTCCGCGCCGACACCCGGGTGACGCTCACCAACACCACCGCCAAGAACTTCGGTCCGAGCACCATCTGGCTCAACCAGTGGTACGCCCACGACATCGACGGCCTCGGCATCGGGCAAACCATCACGCTCAACCTCAACTCATTCAAAGACGAATACGGCGACGCCTTCCGCGGCGGCGGGTTCTTCGCCACCCAGGCTCCCGACAAAATCGTTCTCGCCGAGCTCGAAACACATCCAACCGACCAACTCGCGGAGGCTGCCCCGGCGCTGCTCCCGCTGATCGTCGTCGGACAGCGGGAGCACTGACCCATGGCCAATATCCTCATCGTCGGACCCCATCCGGATGACCAGGAACTCGGAATGGGCGGCACCATCGCCCTGCTCGCCGGCCAAGGGCACAACATCCTCCTCCTCGACATCACCAACGGCGAGCCCACGCCCTATGGCGACCCCGAAACGCGAAAGAGCGAGGCACACGCCGCTGCAAAGGTGCTCGCCCCCGAGGGCGCACCGCCGCTCAAACGCCTGCTGCTCGGCCTGCCCAACCGGACTGTCGAGCACACCATCGAGGCCCGGCACAAGGTCGCCGCCGTGATCCGCGCCCATCAGGCAGACATCATCTTTGTCCCATTCTTTGAAGATGCACACCCCGACCACCGGGCCGTGACGCGCCTGACCGAGGATGCCCGCTTCGACGCCAAGCTCTCAAAGCTCGACCTGCCCGACCCGGTCGATCAATGGACCGGCGAATCGATGCCGATGGGCGAGCCGACCTATCCGAAGTGGCTGTTCTACTACTACGCCACGCATCTGCGCTGGGTCGCCAATCCGAGCTTTGTTGTGGATGTCTCGGGCTTCGAGCAGACCAAGATCGACTCGATCAATGCCTACCACACGCAGTTTGTCCTGCCCGAGAAGAATCGCCGGGTGGTCGAGTGGGTCCGCGCGTCGCTTGTGTACATGGGCTCGCGCATCGGTGCCGACGCCGGCGAGGGGTTCTTCACCAGAGAACCGATCGGCCTGACCGGATTCTCGCAGCTTTCCTGAGACTCCGGACATTCCAAGTTGGTGGTCGGCGTATCCTCCACTGCGTGAATCCGACAAGCCACATCCTGCTGCCCGAGATCACCGAGCTGATCAAGGCCCGCGATTTCCGCGCCCTGCGCGAAGCGCTCTCCAGTGTCCCGCCGGCCGACATCGCCGATCTTATCGACGATCTGCCACCCGAGGATGCGTCGCTGTGCTTCAGGCTCTTGCCCCGGGACGAGGCCGGCGACGTCTTCGCCGAGCTCGACCCCGACAAGCAGGAAACCCTGATCGAGCATCTCGGCGACATCCGGTCACGCCAGGCCATCGAGGCCCTCGACCCCGACGACCGAGCCCGCGTCCTCGATGAACTGCCCACCGAGGTCGCCAAGCGGCTCATCGCCTCGCTCAGCCCGGCGTCGCGCCGAGAAACACAGGCCATCCTCGGCTACCCGCCCGAGTCCGTCGGACGACTCATGACGCCCGACTACGTCCGCGTCCGGCCAGAATGGACCGTCGCCCGCGCCATCGAGCACATCAGACGCTTCGGCAAAGAGGCCGAGACGCTCCACTGGATTTTCGTCATCGACGATCAGCACCGGCTCATCGACGACCTCCAGATCAGCCAGATCCTCCTGGCCGACCCCGAAGACACCATCCGCTCGATCATGGACGACACCTACCTCGCCCTCGAAGCAACGGAAGACCGCGAAGAGGCTGTCCGCATGATGGCCCGCTACGACCGCTCCGTGCTGCCCGTGATCGACTCGCGCGGCGTCCTGCTCGGGATCGTCACCTACGACGACGTCGCCGACGTCGCCGAGGAAGAGGCTACCGAAGATATTCAGAAACAGGCCGGTATGGAAGCTCTCGAAAAACCATACATGCAGACCGGCCTGCTCAACATGGTCAAGAAACGCGGCGGATGGCTCGGCATGCTCATGCTCATGCAGATCGCCACCATCAGCGTACTCGATATGTTTCAAAGCCAGCTCGAAAGAGCCGTCATCCTCGCATCCTTCATCCCCATGATCATCTCCACCGGCGGCAACACGGGCACCCAAACGTCCACACTCATCATCCGATCCCTCTCCCTCGAAGAAATCGAACACCGAGAATGGTTCGACGTGCTCAAAAAAGAAGTCCTCACCGGCTCCGTGCTCGGGCTGGCACTCGGGGCCCTGGCGTTTTTCATCGTCACGACGCTCAACATGCTCGGCATGGCAACCGACACCAATGCCTCGGCCGTCGCATTCGCGGTCGGGCTCTCCATCTTCACCATCGAGGTCTGGGCCGTGACGATCGGATCGCTTCTGCCGATCGTGCTCGACCGCCTCGGCGTCGACCCCGCATCGAGCAGCTCGCCCCTCGTCGCCACCATCATGGACGTCTCGGGCCTGCTGATCTATCTCGCTTATGCCACCCTGCTCGTGCTCTGACCGATCAACGGACGTGCTCGAGAATCCAATCCCCGATCCGCTTCATCGCCGCCTCGTCGAACGTCGTCTCGATCGAGGCATACTCGTCGAGCGCCCCCGTCTGCGCCGGCTGGAAAAGATGGTTCAGGCCCTCCAGCTCCACGATCGTCACATCGGTATTGCCCGCCTCGGCCAGCGCCTTCTCGATCTCGGGAAGATTCTGATCGGCCACCACCTGAAGATCCAGCGACCCATTGAGCACCAGCACCGGCTGGGTCATCTCCCGAAGCGCCGGCCTCGGATCAACCGTCAAAAACGTACGCATCCAGGGGCTCGTCATCATCCCGATCTGCTGGTCGATCATCGCTTCAACCTGATCGTCAGGAAGATCCTCATCGCCGAGCTGGATCTGGATCAACTCCATCATCACCTCGCGAAGCTCATCTTCGCCGGCACCCGCAACCACACGATCCAGCAGATCCGTCTGAAGTTCGCGCTGAGCCTCCAGCGAGGCCTCATCCATCCCGGCCTGCGCGGTGATGTCGTGCGTCTGGCGCACAAGGATCTCCTTGCCCGTCACCCCCGGCCCCGCGAGCAGCACCACAAAGCCGACATCCTCGTTGCCGGCTGCGACCATCGGCGCGATCATCGCCCCCTCGCTGTGACCGATCAATCCGATCCGGCCGATCTCATCCCGACCCTTGAGATACGAGATACACGCTCGAACATCATCTGCAAAGTCCAGCGTCGTCGATTCTGCAAAATCTCCTGTTGATTCCCCAAAGCCCCGATCATCGCAGCGAAGCCCCGCAATCCCCCGCTTGGCCAGCGCATCGGAAATCACAAAGAAAGGCTTGTGCCCGAGGATTGTTTCGTCACGGTCCTGAGGCCCGGAACCCGAAATAAACACCACCGCCGGGTAGGGGCCCGCGCCGAACTGCTGCTCATCGGGCAGCGTCAGCGTCCCCGCCAGCTCGTGCTCGCCCGCGGGCACCACCACCGATTCCTCGCGGTACGGCAGCGGACGAACCGGGGTCTGTGGCCTCGGCATCAGGTCGGCCGACCCATCCGCATCGAGCTCGAGTGTCGCCGGGTATTCGCCGCCCGCCTGCCGCAGCACACCGGACGCCGACTGGCCGGATTCATCAATCTCAAACGAGAACCTCGGCCAGTTCGCCTCCGGCTGGTTCGGGATCTCGAACACAAACCCGATCGCCGAATCCGAATACGCAACCTCGGACAGCTCGCCATCGGCCAAACCCTGCATCGGGATATCCAAATATCCCGACCACGAACCATCCTCACCCTGTTCAAAGCGAACCGCGAACCCCAGCTCCATCCCCGGCAACTCGATCGAACCCACCCAGCGCTCCGGCTCGACCGACTCGCCCAGACCAACCCCCGGCGTGAGCACGGCCACCGCCGGAACCGACGACATCGGCGGCTCGGGCACCACCTCGGCCTGATGACCCCGGCTCAGCACAATCGAAATCAAGGCCAACAGAGGCAACATGCACAGAACCCCCCAAAGAGAAAGCACCCACCGCCCGGACCCGGGCCCTCACGCTCTTGTTGGGAGGCGTGCAGGATCGGTTGCACCCGGGACGACATCGCCCTACGCGGGCTGCGTCCGCAGGCTGCGGATCGAGCCCTCACGCCGGACCATCCCGACGTGCTCATCCTCCTGCTCGCTTGCCGCGATGTGCTCGCCGAAACGGAACAGACGGAAACTGTTGGCCACCACGATCACACCGGTCGCGAACTGGTACAGCCCCGCAAGAAACGGCCCATACGACCGGTCGAGCGTCTGCGTCACCGCAAGCGTCAGCCCGATGAGCGCCATCACGATCGCAATGGCGATGTTCTGCGTGACGATCGCCCGCGCCTTTCGGCTGAGTTCAATCAGGAACGGCACCCGGCTCAGATCGTCGTTCATCAGCGCAATCCCGGCGCTGTTGGCCGCGATGTCCGAGCCCGAAAGCCCCATCGCCACGCCGACGTCCGCCGCGGCAAGTGATGGCCCGTCGTTGATCCCATCGCCGACCATCATCGTCTTGGCGCCTGAAGCCGTCAGCCGGCGGATCTGCTCGTGCTTCTCTTCGGGCAGGCACTCCGCCTCGATCGCATCCACACCCACCGCCATGCCGACGCGCTTGGCCACACCGACGCGGTCGCCCGTGAACATCGCGATGTGCCGAACGCCCAGCTCGCGCAGCCTCTCGATCACGGCCTTCGTGTTGGGTCTGATCGTGTCCTCCAGCCCGACCGCACCGAGATACTTCCCATCCTGCATCACGTGCACACCCGTCATGCCCTCGATCTTGGATTCGACCTCCTCCAGCTCGGGCTTGATCGCGGGGTTCAGTTCCAGCAGCCACGAAGCGCGACCCACGCACAGTTCACCCATCGACGTCTTGGCGCGCACGCCCCGGCCATGCACTTCTTCGTATTCCCTCGACCCGTCCGGCTCGATCTTGGCCGCCCGCGCCGTCTTCAGGATCGACAACGCCAGCGGGTGGTTGGAGTGCTGATCGCCATTGGCCGCGGCGCGCAGCAGGTCGGCGCCCTTGACGCCCGGCGCCGGGACGAGTTTCGAGACCTCGAACACGCCGGTGGTCATCGTGCCTGTCTTGTCCATCACCACCGTATCGATCGACGCCGAGGCTTCGAGATAGGTTGATTTTTTGATGAGAATCCCGAGCCGAGCCGCCGCGGCAAAGGCAGCCACCATCGCCGTCGGGCTCGCCAGAAGCAGCGCCGTCGGACACGTCACCACGAGCACCTGCACAAACGTTGACACCGCGGAAGCCCGCTTGGCCGGATCATCCGAGCGCAGCAGCGCAAAGAGCGTGATCAACGCAATCGCGATCACCACCGGCACAAAGAACCGGGCCACCTGCTCGATAATCAACTGCCTGGGCGTTTTCGACTTCTCCGCTTCGGAGATCAGCTGCGTCACCTTGCCGATGGTCGTCTCAGCGCCGACCTCCGTCACGCGGATATCCAGGCCGCCCGTCAGGTTGCTCGTGCCCGCATAGACGTGGTCCCCCACGGTCACCTCGATCGGAACGGCCTCGCCCGTCAGCGATGCCTGATTGATCGTGGATCGCCCGTCAATGACCACACCATCGACCGGCAGATTCTCGCCCGGACGCACGCGCACGATCTGGCCAACCTTGACCGATTCCAGCGCCACCTCGCGCTCCTGACCATCCTCCACGACGCGCGCAGTGTCCGGCGTCAGCCCGACAAGCTTCTCGATCGCCCGCTGCGCCCCCCAGGCGGTCCGGCGCACAAACTGGTCCGCCACGAGCAGAATAAACGCCAGCGCGCCCGCGATGACATACATCTGGCTCACCAACGCAGCCAGGATCGCCAGCGACGCCAGCGTGTTCGAGCTGATGTGTTGCCGGCGGATCTCACCGAAGGCCGCCCCGAACAGAGGCACCGCAAGAATGACCGCGCCCAGAAGCGCCGGGATCTGCGAGATCAACTCCGGCAAAATCCCGAAGGCATCGCTCAACAGCGTGATCAGCACCAGCATCCCGCCGATCAGGTAGACGAGCACGTATCGCTCGCTCCGGGCCTCGTCGGCTGCGGATTCGAGCGCCTCGGCGCTCGACAGCACCTGCTCCGGCGATGCAACGGTCTGCGTGTCTGCCATCTGGACCCCTGTCTGCTTGAAACCCCGACCAACCCCGGGCGGATATCGTAGGGCCGTACGATACGTCACCCGCCCGGGTTCGGGCGCCCGCAATCGGACTCTCCCATGACCGACCAGCACCCAACCTCCATCGCGGTCCTCGGCGTGGGACAGATGGGCCTCGTCTGCGCCAACATGCTCGCCGGCACCGACCCCGGCCACGACAACCAGCGCAAGGCCGTCGATGTCCGCATCTGGGGCCGAAACACCGATGAGATCGGAGCTTTGGCCCAGATGCGCCGATCCAAACGCCTCGACGGATTCCAGCTCGACGAGACCGTCCGCCCATGTCTGGACGTCGGCGAAGCCCTCGAAGGCGTTGAATTGGTCGTCGTCGCCATCCCCGCCCAGCACATCCGCGAGGTCATCGACGAGATCCACCCGCTCGTGCCCCGCCGGGCCGGGTTCGTCAGCGTCGCCAAGGGCATCGAGGTGACCACGCTGCTCCGTCCGACGCAGGTGATCGCCGAGGCGCTCAAAGACGACCCCGATGCCGCCGCCCGACCGCTCGGGTGCCTCTCCGGCCCGACCATCGCCACCGAACTGGCCAAGTGCCTGCCCGCGACCATGGTCGCCGCCAGCGATCCGACCACCGACGACGGCTCGTTCGCCGAGGCCCTCCAGCGGCTGTTCAACACGAGCTGGATGCGGATCTACACCAACACCGACCTGCTCGGCGTCGAACTCGCCGGTGCCACCAAAAACGTCATCGCCATCGCCGCCGGCATCCTCGACGGCCTTCAGGCCGGGTACAACGCCAAATCCGCCCTGCTCGTCCGCGGGCTCGCCGAGATCGCCCGGCTCGGGATCGCCATGGGCGCCAGCCGAGAAACCTTCTTCGGCATCGCCGGCGTCGGCGACCTCGCCACCACATGCTTCAGCCCCGAAGGGCGCAACCGCTCCTGCGGCGAGGCACTCGGCCAAGGCGCCTCGCTGGCGGACTACCTCAAACAAACCCCCTTCGTGGTCGAGGGTGTCGAGACGACCAAGGCTGTCCTCGCCCTCTCGGCGAAATACCGCGTCGAGATGCCCATCGCCCAGGCGGTTCACGCTGTGCTTTTCGACGGCCAGGACCCGCTCGACGCCATCACGCGCCTCATGAACCGCCAACTCAAGGCCGAGCAGCTCTGATCCGATGCCCGATCACCCCCCGGATTCCTCTTCCGCCTCGACGCGCCGGCGGAGCCTTTCCCGAAGCTGACGACGATCGATCTCCACAAGCGACTCGATCGCCGGCCCGAACTCGTCGGCCTGAACCGATCGACCCTCGAGCCGACGGATCCCCGCCCGCGCATCGCCGCGGTGCGCCTGACTCAGCGCCACGAGGATGTCGTGGTTCGGATACGCAAGCCAGTAGCTCTCGCGCTGCCACCGCTTCGGGCCGGCCAGCACGAGGGCATCCGCATCGTCGTACCGTCTGGCCTGATAGGCGGCGTACGCGCCGTGGTACGCCAGCCGACCGATCCGACGCCAGAACAGCTCAAACTCCTGACCCGACGGGAGTTGGTCCTCGATCTCGACCGCAAGATCAAGCACCGCCCCGGCGAAGGGAATCGCAGCCGGGTCGTCCGCCTCGAGCAATTCCTCCGCCCGGATCATGGCCGACTCAAAGGTGATCCGCCCCGCGTCGAAGTCCGCCTTGAGCGCGGTCTCGGCTTTGGCCCGACCGGCGCTGCCCGCGAGCGCGACCGCGGCATCCAGCCGGCGGGCGGTGTTGTCACACCCCACGCCCCCCCAGATCAGGAGCAGGCTCAAACCGAGATGCAAAAGGAAACGCAACCTGGAATGGGGGAATCTGGGCATGATGGCAGTTATAGGCGAGCGTGCGCTTGGTGTGGAATCTCCTGATTTTGTGCGTATTGGAGCCAATCTGTCGGTTGTGACGATCGGTTCGCTGGCACGATCGCGATTTCGGCGCATGGTCAAGCGTCCGAATCGTGGGATCGTTGCCTGTGGGGGCCGATCCCGTTGGGTAAAGAAACAGCGAACGGTCGTGCGGTTGCCGATTCGCCAAGGGGAGCGGTCCATTCGGATCGGAGCTCTTTGTCGATGGATGTGTTGCACGCCGAATGCGCCCTCGGTCAGCCGCCGGCAGGCTGGCAGGCCGAGATTGCCTGCCTGCTCGATGAGCACCATCTGTCGGCGTGGTCGGCGGATTCCAGCAAGCGTGCCAACTTCGCAGCCGGGCTCGGCGCCTTTCTCGCCGGCCTCGACGATGCCCAGGTCATCCCGATCTATGGCCGATCCACACCCGATCTCGGGGGGCTGTGCTACCAGTTGGAACGAAGTATCCCCGGATCAGGGCCGATGCGACCGAGGATCGGCGGACCGCGGGGGGTGGTTGCACGTCTCCGATCCCGGCCCGTGATCGCGGGCCGACCACCGTTGCGGTTCCGGTACATCCTCTGGCACGACCCCGACGCAATGATCGAGTCAGACCCGGATCTTTTCGGGCGCGTCGCGGATGCCATCGCGGGTGTCGCTGCCGAATCCGAGTACGCCAGTGATGACCTGCTCCTGCTGACCCGGGCGATCTACGTTGGTGGCGAGTCCCTGGCCGCCTACGCTGCGCGAGTCGATGGGCAGTTCCGGGCCTGGCGCGATGATGGCGCGGGCGAGCCGTTCTGGCGGGTCGTCTCTGGGCTGGATGAGCCGCCGGTGATCGCTTCGGACCTCGACGTCTTACTCGAAAGCCCGAGTCAGATTGCCCAGAATGCGATGCTGGCCTCGCTCGAAGCGCTGGCGTATTGAGCCGATGGGCTTGACCGGTCGCCCCGGCGCGCGTTTCGTGCCCTGATGCGCATCATCGGTGGCGAACTTCGACGCAAAAAACTTTTCAGCCCGAGCGAGAAAAGCCCGACCCGGCCCATCCCCGATCTCGTCAAGGAGGCCCTGTTCAACCTGCTCCGAGGGCATGTCGAAGGCCAGACCGTCTTCGACGGGTTCGCCGGCAGCGGCTCCATCGGGCTCGAAGCACTCAGCCGGGGTGCCGAACGATGCGTCTTCATCGAACGCGACCGCGATGTGTTCGCGGTCCTGAATCGCAACATCGAACACCTCGGCGTCGAAAGCCGGGCCGAGCCGGTCAAGAGCGACGCCCTCGGCCCCGGCGCCCTCTCGCGCTGCCCGAGGCCCGTGCACCTGATCTTCTTCGACCCGCCCTACGCGCTGGTCAACGACCCGCGCACATGGCCCCGCGTGGCCAGGCAATTCTCTCGCCTGATCCAGAACCTCGACAACGAGGGCTACGCCATGCTCCGCACGCCATGGCCGTTCAGGCACGTCGAATCAACCGAAGAACGCGACGGCAAACTCCATTCCAGATTCACCACGGTCGACTTGTCCATCGAGGGCGCCCTCGGTCCCGAGACGCACGACTATGGCACCACCGCGATCCACCTGTACATGAAAGATCCGGAATATACACATGACTGAACCGTGGTCATCCGGGCTCAATGCCGCGCAGCAGCGAGCGGTCGAACATGACGCAGGGCCCGTCGCGGTCCTCGCCGGGCCGGGCACCGGCAAAACCCGCGTGCTCACGCACCGCGTCGCGAGACTGATCCAGCGCGATGGTGCCCCGCCCGAGTCGATCTGTGCTGTCACCTTCACCGTCAAATCGGCCAACGAAATGAAAGACCGGCTCGAAAGCCTCATCGGCGCCGGCCCCGCGTCCGGTGTCGCGGCAAGCAACTTCCACAGCATGGGTCGCCGAATGCTCGCACGCTTCGGGGATGTCATCGGCCTGCCCGTTCAACACACGCTGATGGATTCCGTCCAGCGAAACCGTCTCCTGCGCGAAGCCATCGGGCGGACGCTCGATGCCGATGAACTCGATCCCGCCCTACTCGCCGACGGCGGCCGGGACGGGCTCGCCTCACGCATCTGGACATGGATCACCCACCTCCAGCAGAATGCCGTCTTCCCCGATGATGCTGCCGATCTGGTCGAACAGTGGCGCCACCTGCTCGATCTCGGCGGGCCCGAGTCCTCGCCCTGGGATGAAACACGATGCGAAGCCGAGGCGCACAAGCTCCGTGACTTCTCGGCTGCAGCCAAGGTCTACGCGCACTTCGACGCGCTCAGGCTCGATCGCGGGATGATGCTCTATCCGGACTACATCCTCCTGCCGATCCGCCTGATGCGAGCGTCCGAGCGGGCCCGGTCGATCATCCATGATGAATTCAGGCATGTGCTCGTCGATGAATTCCAGGATGTCAATGTTGCCCAGCTCGAATTGCTGCGCGAACTCGCGCCACCGGCGCCCGGCCGAGACCTGTGCGTCGTCGGCGATGACGACCAGGCGATCTACGGCTTCCGGGGCTCGGACGACCGCGCGTTCCAGCACTTCAATGGAATCTGGACCGATGCCGAGACCATCATCCTCGACGAAAGCTACCGCAGCTCGCCCGCGATTGTCGAGACGGCCCAGCACATCATCAACCGGGCCAACGATCGCTACCAGCCCGACAAGTCGCTCCACGCCCGCCGGGTGTTTGATTCGCCGCCGCCCGAGAAGGTCGAGGCGGTGCACGTCATGCACAACACCGAGACCGGCCCGCTGATCGCTGCGATGATCCTCGCGGATCGAAAGACCAACCCCGACCGCGCGCTCTCAAGCATGGCTGTCATCGCCAGCACCCGCAAGACGCTGGCCGAGGTCGGACAGGCGCTCAGGCTCGAGGGCATCCCCGTCGATGATTCGGTCCTCAATCCCGATCAGGAAGATGAGGCAGTCCAGGATGTACGCTCGTGGATCGAGCTGCTGACGACGTCCTCCGGCGCGTCGATGGTTCGGCTGCTGACCCGTCCGCCCATCTCGATGGACACCGCCGACGCAATCGCCTTTCAGCATGCCTTCGAGCGTGATGGCCGGATCGCCCGGGCCGAGGGCGAGAAACCACCCCGCATCGCCGACTGGATCGCCGAGCACAGCGACGAACATGCCGGGCTGGCCAGGTTCGCCTCGATGTATTCAGAACTGCACGACCAATGCACGATACGCCCGGCATCACAGATGGTCCGATCCATCATCGAACGTGTCGGCGTCGCCCACCGCGAGCTCCCGGATGCCTCGACCGAGGCCGAGCGCATCCAGGCCCTCGTCCGGTTCGTGCGCTACGCCGAGAGACTCCAGCCAAGGCTCGATCCGCCCGGCGATCTGGCCGCCTTTGCACGCTACGACGCCGAGCTCGACGAGGATGAACGCTCAGGAAAGCAGCCGGACCTTGACACGAACACCGATGACGACGACCCGCAGAGCGAGGGCGTGCGCCTGCTCACCGCGCACGGCTCGAAGGGGCTCGAGTTCGACACTGTCTTCATCCCGAAGATCGGCCTCACCAAGGGCTGCTTCGGCAACCTCGGGGACTCCAAAGACCCCATGCTCCCCGAAGGGCTCTCCAAGATGGACGCGGGCCCATCGCACCCGAAGCAAAGCCGACAGGACGAAGTGCGCCGGTTGTTCTATGTCGCCTGCACCCGAGCCGAACGCCGACTTGTGCTGTTCAGCAAGGCCGCCAAAAAACGAAGCCCCGGCAACCACCTGTTTCAGGAACTCACATGGACCGGCGAGGCCCCGGACTCCGTCCTGCTTCAGAACGGCCAAGACCTGCTCGCCCGCTGCATCGAGCTCGGGGCGGACCTGCGCCGCTATGACCCGCAGCTCGCAGAATCCACACCGATCCATGCGCGCTCCGCGGTGCTTGCCTCGGCCAGACGGACCGCGCGCAAGGCCGCAGCCGCCGCCCTCGATCGCGCCGAAGATGGCATCGATTCCCCGGATCACGCCGAGCAGATCGAGCAGACACTCATGCTCGCCGCGCGCACGCTCGCCATCACCCGCGCCCTCGAATTCGGCCCGATCGAGAGCCTCCCGGGCTGGCTTCTCACCGAAGAACTCTCAGAAACAGCCCAGCAGCTCAGCCGAGCCCTGAACGAAGCACGCGAGGATCGCACCACAGCACAGAACACCGGCAAGGCGCTCCGGCCCCCGCTCAAACTGAGTTATTCACAGATCAGCACATATACGAGATGTCCCGCGTGCTATTACCTTCGCTACGTGCTCCGGCTCCCGGAAGGCGACTCGGCGCAGCAGCTCGTCGGAACCGTCACACACCGCGCGCTCGAACTGTTCTACAAACGCTGGATCATGGCCGACGCCGAGGGCTCGCCCAAACCCGGCCGGGATGACCTGCTTCGCATCGGGCGCGAAGTCTTCTTTGAACAAAGCCGACTGGCCGGCGGCGCCGACCCGGCCCTGCTCGAACAGATCACCGCCCAACTCGGCACCGGCTACGACGCGCTGCACAGCGACACCGACGAAATCATGATGCTCGAAGAGCAGGCCCCTTTCGACTACCGCCGAGCCGCCGGCGACCCCGAGCCGCACTGCATCACCGCCAAGATCGATCGCGTCGATCGCCTGCCGGGGGGCGGGCTGCGCATCATTGATTACAAAACGGGCCAGGCCTGGAAAAAACTGCTCGAGCCGAAGAAAGACGATCTCCAGCTCGGCATCTACGCCCTCGCGCTCGTGAATCATCTCGGGTACGAATCGGTCGACGAACTCCAGGGTCAGGCCGAATACTGGCTCTTCGCCACGGGCCAGCGGGGCGTGATCCCGTTCGGCGATATCAACTTCAACAAGGTACGGGCCGAGATCGACAAGGCCATCGAAGGGATGCTCGCCGGTGAGTTTGACCCGAAAAAGGGCTGCACGGGCCCGTGTGGAACCTTCTTTCCCGACTCGGACTCCCTCGCCTGACCGCAACGCCGAGCATCGGGCCGGGTACGCTCTGCCATCAGGCCCGCGCGATGGGTCCGGATTTGGTTCACGTTTTTCCGGCTGGAGATGCACAATGCACACGAATTCGCTCAACATACTCCTGGCAGGCTCGCTGCTGGCAACCCTGACATGGGCCGGGCCCGCCATGGCCCAGCCTCTCGAGCAGCGCGATGACATCGTCGTCGGCACGCTCGACAACGGGCTGCACTACATCGTCATGCAGCACGACAACCCACCGGACCGCGCTGCCATGTACCTCCACATCTCAACAGGCTCACTCAACGAGACCGACGACATCCGGGGCATCAGCCATTACCTCGAACACATGGCGTTCAACGGCTCGGAACACTTCGCACCCGGCGAGCTCATCCCGTTCTTTGAATCACTCGGGCTCACCTTCGGCGTCCACCAGAACGCCTTCACCAGCTTCGACCAGACCACCTACATCCTCGAACTGCCGGACGCCCGGCAGGACACCATCGAAAAAGGCATGCTCTTCTTCAGCGACATCGCCTTCGGCCTGACACTCTCGCAGGAAGAAATCGACAACGAGCGGGGCGTCATCCTCGAAGAAAAACGAACACGCCTCGGACCCCAGCAGCGCGTCCAGGAAGAAATGTTCAAGATCCTCGCACCGGGCTCGACCTTCGGCCAGCGCCTGCCCATCGGTGTTGAAGAGACCATCAACTCCGTCAATGCCCCGGACTTCCGCCAGTATGTCGACACGTGGTATGTCCCGAGCAACATGACCCTCATGGTCGTCGCCGACACCGACCCGAGCACCGTAATCCCTGTCATCGAAGAGCGATTCGGCCGGGGGTCCTATGTCGAGAAACCCGTGGACCTGGATATCCACCTGACGCCCTATTCCGAGATGCGAGCCGCGGTCATCACGGATGATGAGCTGACCGATTCCTCGGTGCAGATCATCAACATCCGCAAGCCGCACGACCCGGTGACCACAAAGGAGACCTTCCGCCGAAGCCTCATCGAGAACCTCGCCTCGGGCGTGTTCAATCGGCGCCTGAGCCGGAAGATCGACGAGGGCAAACTCTCCATGCTCTCGGGCTCGGCCTTTGCTGCCGATCTGTTCAATGCCCTGCGTGTGAGCTTCGTCTCCGCCGATGGCAAGCCCGAAGACTGGAAAAAACTCCTCGACGAATCGACAACCGAACTCCGCCGGGCCAAACTCCACGGCTTCACCTCCCGCGAGATCGAGGACATGCGCACCGCGATGCTCTCCGGCGCCGAGCAGGCGGCCGCGATGGAATCCACCATGCCGGACCGCGCCTTCCTCGGCCAGTTCAACAGCGCCGTTGCCTCCGGATCGACCATCCTGTCCGCTGCCGAACGCCTCGAACTGACCAAGGAGCTGCTCCCCACCATCACCGATGAGGAGGTCAATACAGAATTCAATGACATGTTTGAAGATGAGAAGGTGCTGGTCATGCTGGCCGCCCCGACCTCTGTCGAGGATGTCCCGAGCGATTCCGAGCTGCTCGCTCTCGCCCACGAGGCGCTGGCCGCCACGCCCGAAGCCGACACCGACTACGAACGCCCTGCCACACTCATGAGCGAGCTCCCCGAGGCCGGCACCGTCACCGACCTCGCCCGGCACGAGGCGACCGATGTCTGGTCTGCGTGGCTCTCCAACGGCGTCCGCGTCCACTACCGCAACATGGACTACCACAAAAACACCGCCACCATCACCATCACACTCGCCGGCGGGCAGATCCTCGAAAACGCCGCCAACCGAGGCGTCACCGAGGTCGCCGCGCTGGCGTTCAACAAGCCCGCAACCCGGCACCTGACCAGCACCAACGTCAGCGACCTCATGATCGGGAAAAAGGCGGGCGTCGGCGGCGGCGCCGGGCCGGACGCCATGTTCCTCTCCGTCTCGGGCAACCCCGAAGACTTCGAGCCCGCACTCCAGCTCGCCCACCTCCTGCTCACCGAGCCCGTCATCGAGCAGACCACCCTCGACCAGTGGCGCGAAGAACAGCGACAAGCCATCGAACAACGCCGAACCCAGCCCATCGCCAGACTTCAGGAACTCATCCCCGAGACCATCGCCCCCGAGGGCGAGGCCCGGCTGCGCCCCATCCCCGAGAGCCGAATCGAATCCATCACCATCGAAGAAGCCCAGGCCTGGCTCGACAACACGGTCCGGAACGCACCCATCGAGGTCTCCATCGTCGGCGACATCGACAAGGACACCGCCTTCGAGCTCGTGGCCCGCTATCTTGGCTCGTTGCCGGACCGTGAACGCATCACCGATGAGACCTACGACAACCTGCGAAACATCCAACACCCCGCCGGCCCGCTTACCGTCGCCGACACACTCGACACGCAGACCCAGATGGCCATCACCGTCGCCGGCGCATTCGGACCGGACCATTCCGACATCCGCGATGTCCGCCTCATCAACATGGCCACCCAGATCCTCTCCACACGCATGATCAAGGAGATCCGCGAGAACCAGCAGCTCGTCTACTCCATCAGCGCCATGAGCCGACCCTCCACCGCCTATCCCGGCTTCGGCCTGATTTTCGCTGCCGGGCCGTGCAAACCCGGCAACGAGGGCAAACTCGGCGATGAGATCCAGCGCATGTTCGCCGAGTTCGCAGACAACGGCCCGAGCGATGAAGAAATCGAAGTCGCCCGAGGCCAGATCTTCAACACGCTCGACGAACAACTCAAAGAACCCAGCTACTGGTCCGGCACGCTCGAGGACATGACCTACCGGGGCACCAGCCTCGACGATGTCGCAGCCATCGAGGACGACTACTCCACCTTCACCGCCGACGAGGTCAAGGCCGCCTTCGCCAAGTACTACACACCCGAGAATCTCGTCACCGTCTCCGTCGCGCCCAAGCCCGCCGAGGACGAATAACCCCACACCCTCACGCAGCAGACAAAGAAACGCCCCGCCGATTCAACCCGGCGGGGCGTTGTTCTTTCTCGGGAGTTCTCTCTCGATCGTCACCGGCAATCAATCCAGGGCCGCAGCACCCGAGATGATCTCCGTCAGCTCCGTCGTGATCTGCGCCTGGCGGGCCCGGTTGTAGATCCGCGTCAGATCCTTGCCCATCGCGCCGGCGTTGTCGGTCGCCGCCTTCATCGCCACCATCCGGGCCACATGCTCCGACACGATCGCATCATTGATCGCCTGGAACAGCGATGTCCGAACGGTGCTCGGCAACAACTCCGCGAGCAATTCCGCCTCGTCCGGGCTGAACTCGTACTGCAGCGACATCCCCTTTCGATCGGACGACTCTGCCTCCGCCGGCGGCTTGAGCGGCAGGAGATTCAGCACCTCGGGCCTCTGCCTGCCCGCCGAGATGAACCGCATGTAAATCACACGAACAGCCGTCACCTCGCCCGCGATGAACCGATCCATGTATCCATTCGCCAGCCGCTCGATCTGCGCAAACGTCGGCGAGTCGCCGATCTCGTGGCGCTTGGCAACCGGAATGTTGTTGAAGCGGAGAAAGGCCTCGCCCTTCTTTCCGACCAGCTCGATGTCACCCGCCTTGGCCGACGGGTGCTCGTCAAAGAGTTTGGTCGCGGTGCGCAGCACGTTGCCGTTGTACGGCCCGCACAGCCCGCGATCGGACGTGATCAGCAGCGTGAGCTCTTTCGCCTCGGGCTTGAACCCGCCCGCGGGCCCGTCGATCAGCGGATGCTCGAGGTTGCCGGCCGTGCGCGCCAGCTCCGTCACCAGATCAAAGATCCCCTCGGTGTACGGCTTGGTCGCGGTCGCCCGGATCTGAGCCCGGGCAAACTTGCTCGTCGCGATCATCTGCATCGTGCGCGTGATGCGCGTGATGTTCCCGACCGCCTTGATCCGCTTCTTGATTTCACGCGTTTTACCCATAGGGCCAATACTAGCCCTGTACGGGCCCGAGTCAGCCCCGTCGGCGGGCAGAACCGGCTGCCGTCCGGCGAGGGTTCGTTCGAGGTTTGGTCGTCGCCACCGACGACCGGCCAACCCCGGCCCCGGTCCCCCCGTCGGGAAGCCGCATCGGAAAGGCGAAGCTCAGGCCCCGCTTGTCGTTCGGCGTGCGTCGGCTGCGTTTGGCGTCCATGATCGGTTTCCCTTCGGTTTCGCCGGCTCTGAACCGGCGTCCTGCCCAATAGCCCCATCAGGCCACCACTCTCGGCCCCCGCCAGCCCTCCAACAAGACCAACACACCAATCCCGTCCGTATTCCGGGGATCGGCCCCGACAACCCCTCCATCCCGCCCAGCCCGCCGCCCGAGATCACGAATCACGCAGCGACCGGGTCCAAGAACACCGGCGACACCCCCGCTCAATCGCCCAGCACGAGCCCGTCATGCGCCAACGCCATCGAATCTGGCAACGCCGCGTTCGTCTCGGCGTGACCAAGATCGTGGCTCATGTGCACAAAGTACGTCCGCCCGGCGCCCACACGCCCCGCGATCGACACCGCCTGATCCAGCGTCAGGTGCGTCGGATGCTGCCTCGGCCGGAGCGCATCGAGCACCAGCGTCCCAAGACCCGAAAGCCTCGACCACGACCCCGGCGGGATCGCCGACACATCCGTGCAGTACGCCAGAGGCAACCATCCCGGCGACACCAGCCCATCCACACGCTCGATCCGAAAGCCAAGCACCGGCAACCGTCCATGAAGCAAATCAATCGGCGTGAATCGCACCCCGAACAGCTCCACCGGCTCGGCGCTCGAAATCTCGTGCGCGATCAGCGATGCCACAAAGCTTTTCTGAATATTCAGGCTCGGCTCAAAAATATGCTGATACACCCGCCGAAGATGCTCGAGCGTGTGCGCCGAGCCATACACGTCGATCGGACCGCCCTGCAGCGCGTTGAATCGACGCACCTCATCAAGCCCAAATGTGTGGTCCACATGGTTGTGCGTAAAGAGGATGGCATCGAGCCTCGTCAGCCCCGCTGCGAGCATCTGCTGGCGCAGGTCCGGGCCCGCATCGATCAGCACCGCCCGCTCCCGCCCGTCGGCGTCCGTCCACTGCACCAGCGCGCTCGTGCGCAGCCTCGAATCGCGAGGATCGTCAGATGTGCACACCGCGCACGAGCACCCGATACACGGAACCCCCGCACTGGTGCCGGTGCCTAGAAACGAAAAGCGCATCGCATGAGCCTAGACCCCGATCACCTCGCCCGCTTCGAGCACCCTCACCGAAATCCCCTCCGGCGTGAACGCGCTCAGATCACTCGTCAACAGGGGCCACGTCCCGTAGTGACACGGAATCGCCACCTTCGCCCCGATCCATTCCGCCGCGATCTTCGCATGCGCCGGCCCCATCGTGAACCGATCGCCCACCGGCAGGATCGCCACGTCCGGCCGATACAACTCACCGATCAGTTTCATGTCGCCGAACAGCGCCGTGTCACCCGCGTGATAGACCGTCACGCCGCCGAGACGCACAACCACGCCCATCGGCTGACCCAGATACACACCGCCGGAACTCGACGAATGGAACGCCGGCGTAAACGCGATGAACCCGAAAGGCGTCTCGATCTGCCCGCCCGGATTGCCCGGCTCGAGATGCTCCACGCCGTGCTTCTCCGCAAGCCAGTTGCACAGCTCGAAGCTCGAATACACCGTCGCCCCCGTGCGCTTGGCCAGCGCGGGCGTGTCGCCCACATGGTCATCGTGCCCGTGCGTCAGCGCGATGTGCGTCGGGTCGAGGTCGTCAGCGGAAAGCCCGGCAGCCTCGGCGGTCGGGTTCGCCGTCAAAAACGGATCGATCGCAACACAAACATCATCAGCCGAGAGGGTGAATGCGGAGTGCCCAAACCATCGGATCGAGAGAGCCATGACCAGTCTCCTGCAGGATCAATGTGCTGGAATCATGATATGGGCGCGCGCAACCGCGGGACAGGCCTTGGCACCCGTCCCGCGGCTATCGGAGTGGTCTGTATCTGAGCCCGATCAGGCGACGCGCGAGTTGCACGAGCCCGAGTTCGCGTTCTGGCCGTTGCTGCCGGCGAACGGGAATGCGCTGCCCATGAAGGGCTGGCCCGAGGCATTGCTGTTCGAGCAGCCGAAGCCCTGGTTGAAGCCGCAGGCAAAGGCCCAGTTGAAGGCGGCATTGAACATCGCATCGAACGAGGCCGGGAAGTTCCAGCCCCAGTTCGAGCCGCCCGACTGCTGGCCGAACGACTGGAACGCCGGCGAGAAACCGCCGAAGCCGTTGAAGCCGTTGAAGCCGTCAAACCCGGTCGCGCCCGGGAACGACCCGAAGCCGCCAAAGCCGCCGAAGCCCGAACCGAAGTTGCCGGAACCAACGTTCGAGTTCCACGGGCTCGATGGGCTCATGCCGGGGTTGAACGATCCGAACGGGTTGAACCCGCCGAACGGGCTAAAGCCCTGGTTGAATGTCGGATTGAAGCCGCCGAAACCGGTAAAGCCCGGATTGGTCGGTGCGAAATTCGAGAACGAGTTCCAGAATGGATTCATCTTTGATCTCCGTATGGATGGGTGCCTGGGCGGGCACACCGCCCGCTGCCCCCCACGGATCGGCGCGACACCCGCCCGACTTGCGTTCGGTTGGCTCGCACATCCAGTTTTTCTGGGACGTTCCGGGTTTGTTCGATTCGGTTTCCGCTCGGCTCAGCGATGATCCGTGATGCCCAGTTCTTCCTCGGCAACCGTCGCCTCGATCGCATCGCCGGCCGCGGTGACATCCTTCGTCTCGACCTGCGCCGCGAGGCGCTTCTCCCCCGAGCCCGCCAGCGCCGAACGCTCGTGCGTGGCCGCCTTTCTTCCATCAGCCGTCACGCGGTATTCAATCCCGATCGTCTGCTCGGCCTTGCCAAGCAGCAACCGATCCACAAGCTCCACGCCCTGCATCACCGAGTGGTCCGTGTTGGACACCTCGTACTTCCACATCCCGAATCGGCCCCGGGAATAGATCCCCCGGTCCTCGAGCCACGGGATCACCTCGGCCAAAATCGCATCACGCTCAACGCTCGGCGTCGGATAGCTGTAGCCAACCTCCTTCACCCAGGTCGACACAATGTCGTCTCGCTCGCCCGGCTCGAGCAACCCCGAAGATTCAAGACCCGCGATCGTGCGCTCAAGAATCGTCTCACGATCCTCCGGCTTGTCCGGGCTGAAACTCGTCTCGCACAGCAGCGAGTAATACCGCGCCGGGTCCGGCGTCATGCGAGGGGAATAATTGCTCAGATACGTCACCCTGTAGAACGGGCAATCATCATCCGGGAAATACATCCAGCTCTTGCTCGACGGGCAGGGCCTCTCGATCCCGATCCCCACCATGAACCCGCCCGAATGCATCAGTCTCGAAGCCGAGTCGCGGATCGTCGTCGGCACATCCCTGATGACCTCGCACACCAGCCGATCCAGAGGCATCGTGCTCACCAGCGCCTCGTACCGCTCGTCAAACCGCTCACCGCCTCGCTCGAATGTCGCGATGCGGGCCTCGGCATCGACCGCGACCAGTCGCGTGTTGAGCTGGAGCCGATCGCGCACGATCGGCTCGAACCGGTTGTAAAAATCGCCCGTCCCGCCAAGCGGATACTTGAACGTGTTGTTCGGCCCCCAGCCGAAATCATCTCGCCCCTGCACCACATTGCCCAGCGCCCGCTTCCAGTCGATCACCGCCACGCGCTCGCCGATCCAGACCGTGTTGAGCTTCCGTGGCTCATACGCCCAGACCTTGAAGTTGTAAGGCCGCATGAAGTGGGTCGCGATCCCCTCGCCGAAAACCCGGTCGATGAACTCGCCGAAGTGTACCGATTCGCGGGCATCGGCGCCACTGGTCTGCGCCTCGATCAGCCCTGCAAGACACTGTGAAGCAACCTCGCCCGGGAGATACCGGAGATTGTTCTGAAATGGATAGGGCACCCACCGCCCCTGCATCCGCACCCAGCTCTCACGCTGGATCTGCGAATATTCACCCTGCATCAGTTCCTCGAATATACGATCATACTCGCGGTAATGGCTGAACAGCACGTGCCCGCCGACATCCCACGTAAAGCCCTGTTCATCCGTGTAGCTGCGCGCCAGCCCGCCGACCGCATCGCCTGCCTCAAAGAGGGTGTGGTTCGTGTGCCCCAATTCATTCAAGCGATAACAGACCCCAAGACCCGTTGGACCGGCCCCTACAATCAGGATCCGGCCGTCGTTGCCGCCTTTCGATCGGGTTCCGTTCAAAGTCCACCTCCCATCCACACCCAGCCCGGCGAGCATAGCCCATCATCATGGTGTAAACTTGGGTTCAATGGAATCACCACAACAAGGTAGGGAATCACAGTGGATGCCAAACAAATTCCGATTTGCCTGCCCATTTTGGGGCTTGTTGGTCGGGATTTTGTCTGGAATTGACCATGTTCGGGTGTCAGGGCTCAAACTGGGTGGATTCTGAATGTTGATTTCGCCGACGTTCGGTACACTGTGGCCCGCAGGGCTGCTGAATTCGGGGGGGGACCCGTTCTGGGCCCGTCCACAGGCCGGGAGACATCGCCATGGAAACTGATCGAACACGCGAGGCAGGTGGTGTGATGTCGGCCGTGGCCAATGCGTGCGAGGCCATCGTCGGATTACCTGCCGTGGCAACATTGGAATGGTGCGACCGCGGCGCCTGGTGTCTGGCCGGGCTGGTCGAGCCCGCGCTGGCGGTGCTGACCATCGGGACGCTCTCGCCCATCGGCGACCTCACCGTACAGGAAGTCTCAGGCGTGGCCGCCCGCGCCGGCGTCGCGCGCGCCCGTCCCATCCGCCGAGGCGAACCCGAATACCGCGGCGAAGACCCGCGCATCGCCACGCTCCGCGTTCGGGCCGCCCGCTTCCGCAAGGTCGGTATTAAAATCCCAACCGATGCGCGCACAACCCCGACCGTCGGAAGACTCATCGAACTCCCCGGCGGCGAAGCCGTCACCCGAGGCGACATCCCCCGCCTCTTCAACGGCCTCGACGCGGCCGATGTCCTCGTCGGCATCCTCGGCCTCGGCAATCCCGAATCCGACCGCGTGCTCATCGCTCAGATCGCACCGCTCGGATCGACCAACAGAATGAACGCACTGCATCCCCCGGCGCTCGCGGCCGTCTTGCCGGTCATCGCTCGACGCGCCCTGCTCGCTCTCGGCGATGGGTCCGACGGCCCCACACGCTGGCTCACCGACCGCGAACAGATCGTCCTCGAACAACTCACACTCGGCAAAAGCGTCCGGCAGATCGCCGACGATCTCGAACGGAGCCCACACACCGTCCACGATCACGTCAAAAGCCTCCACCGCAAACTCAACGCCACAAGCCGGGGCGAACTCGTCGCCCGCGCGCTCGGCCACACCTCAACCGCCCCGCTGTCCGCTGCAAAGGCCGCCATGGTCGAACCCAAACCCACGCCCCAGAGCACGCCCGCCGAGGGACAGATCGAATCCAAACCCGGCGCCAGCATCCCCATCAACCGAAACCAGACCTGACCATGCGCCCGGATCAGCCGGGCAGCCTGTCCAGTGCTCGGCCGACCTCCGCCGCGATCCGCTGCTCCAGCTTCGCATCACGCACCACCGGCACCGAAAACGAACGGGACATCCCCCGCGAACGAAGCGACGGATCCCGGGCATGACTCGATCGACCGGAATCCACAGCCGAGGGTCGCCAGTACGGCTCATACTCCCGCTCGATCGTCACACGCACAAGACCCACAAGATCCTCACGCTCGGAAC
>DRKT01000016.1 GCA_011053195.1 Phycisphaerales bacterium
ACATAAATGCTCCTTTATTTGCGAAACCGAGTTGACGCACCGCACAACAATACATACAATCTGTATGTATGTCAAATGCTCCTGCAAAAATAAAACGATCCCAGGCAGAAAGAACCGCCGCGACACGATTGGCCCTGATCGAATCCGCCAAGGCCCTTTTTGCCGAAAGGGGCTACGCAAATGTAAACACCGAACACCTTGTTGAAGCGTGCGGAGTAACACGAGGGGCGCTCTATCACCACTTCGGCAGCAAAATCGGGCTCTTCGAGGCGGTGGTCGAATCGGTCCAGGAAGAAGTTGCACATGCAATAGAACAAGAGGCCTCACGGGAAAGTGATCACTGGAGTGGAATCAAGAAAGGTTGCGTCACATTCGTGAGAGTGTGCACACAAGATAACATTCGCCAGATACTTTTAGTTGATGCGATTTCCGTGCTCGGCTTCGATCGATGGAGAGAGATAGATACCCGACATAGTATGGCCTCTCTCCAGGCAGGCCTAGAAGAATGTATCAAATCAGGGGTTCTACCCGAGCAACCCGTTGAACCGCTTGCTCGGCTTCTCAGTGGAGCCGTCAATGAAGCATCGCTGTGGCTCGCAGAAGCTCCTTACTCACAAAGTCGCAAGAAACAAATCTATTCCGCACTGAACCACATGCTCGAGGCGTTGGTTGCCAAATATCCAAATGTCAAATGAACTCCCCCAGCCCAAATCTGCTGCAATCCCACTCCATGGAACTTGAAACCACAGGAGTCCTCTGCCTATTCCCCTTGCCATCCCCAGCAACTTTTATGGTCAGCCCAACCCGGCAGAATCACATCACCACCTCTAAGGCCCCCACCCCACACAAAAAAACGAGCCCTTCGACATTCTCGCCGAAGGGCCGATTTTGAAGAAAAGTCGGAGGTGACAGGACACCAGTTGAACTCTTTGCAGCACAAGTCGGCCTCTGGAGCCTCGAAACGCGAATTCTACTTTCACCGTGAAACCGTACACGAACGTGGCTGGCTTGCCGATGAACTGCTTTGTCGGATGCCTGATCAGCACCATGAATGCTCACATTCTCAGATGCGTCCAACGCCATGCATTCTCGCAGAGCAAGTGGACTGGTTTCTGAGGGGCAGATCAAGGTCAGTGTCCGCATTACGTAAGCTAATCACACTACCTAAAACTGCAGATTGGTCCATTTAGGCCCAGATTGAACGCACCAATCCAAGCGGTGAAGTCGGTCGGGGTTACGCTGCCGTCCTGGTTTACATCGGCAACGAGATTATTCGTGTTGTAGTTTCCAATCCAGGCAGTGAAGTCTGTGGGTGTGATGAGGCCATCGTTGTTCTGGTCGGCACAAAGCCGGCCGGCTGGGCTTTCCAAAGTAGCAACAAACCCACCAGCAAGCTCATAGGTGATTCCGCTGAGGGCGGGTCCTGCATCAGACTGCCCAATCGATCCTGTGATCTCGTACGTAGACCCAGCTATCGCCCCACCGCCGCCATCGATGGTGGAGCTGACGATCTCATAGGGCTGGGCATGTGCAGAGAACGCGACTGCTACTGCCCCGAATAATGCGAGATGTGTGTACATAGTGATACCTCTCCGGGCCATTTGATGCGCCGACATGCGCATTCGCCATGTTTTCTACCCTCAACTAGTCACCAAACGTCACTCGTGAACCACGGGGATCACAAGATAGAAAATTTCTTTTACTGAGGCACCATGTGTGCCAGTATTGAGTGAACACGCATTGTATTAGCCTGTATAATACTGCCTATGGGTGGACTATCAGACATGCCGGCAAACGACCACTCTCAGCCGCCCGAGTTCAGCAACGATTTCTTCACGACCGTCACAGATGAACTGAGGCGGCTTGCGACTATTATCTTCAACGACTCGTCAGGTCAGAAGACACTACAGCCGACTGCGCTCGTAAATGAGGCGTGGCTGAAGCTGGCCGGTAAGTTTGACAACATCAATGATCGCCACCATTTCTTCGCACTGGCCGCGAAGGCGATGCGGCAGGTGCTGGCGGATCACGCAAGGCATCAATCCAGAGACAAACGCGGCGGCGGGAGGAAACGACTCACGCTTGGGCCGGACTCGATGGCTGACGCGGTCAGCGAGTTTGATGCCATTGAGTTTAATGATGCGCTTGAGCATCTCGCATCGCTCAACGCACGGCACGCACAGGTCGCAGAGCTTCGGCTGCTTGGCGCGATGTCCGTCGTCGAGATCGCCGACCATCTCGGGATCGGCGAGGCCACGGTCAAACGCGACTGGCAGATGGCCAAGATCTGGCTCATGCGAGAAATGGCTTAGCGCGATGGACAGCAACCTCTACAAACGCGTTGAGGAAGTGATATGCCGTGTTCTGGCTGCACCAGAATCCGATCGAGAACGGCTGCTGACAGAACTCACGGCCAGCGACGAAGAACTGGACCGCGAAGTCCGATCGCTCTTAGCCAATCTCAGCAACACGGACGAGAGCCACCCGCTATCCGACCAACGGCTGCGCGCACAGCGGCAGCGGCTTGACCGATTTATCGATGAGCCAGAACAGGCGTCTTCCAGACACGTCGAACGCATCGGCGACTACCTTATCTGTGGCATCCTCGGCGAAGGCGGGATGGGCGTCGTCTACAAGGCGCTGCAGGCCAGGCCTGCGCGAGAGACCGCTCTCAAGGTTATTGATGCAATCCGGGCCGACGACGAGATCTCAAAGCGCTTCAAGGCCGAGGCCGAGATCCAGGGCCAGCTCCAGCACCCTGGGATAGTGCAAATCTACGAGGCCGGTCTCGCACGGATCGGGCATACGGATCGGCCCTTTATCGCTATGGAGTTGGTCAATGGCGACTCGCTCAGGGACTATGCAGACCGCGCAGGGCTCGACACCGCCGGCAAGCTCGATCTTTTGGCTAAGGTCGCCGACGCCATCGGGTACGCGCACAGCAAGGGCGTCGTGCATCGCGACCTTAAACCCGAGAACATTCTTGTCCGCGAAGACGGCCAGCCCAAGGTGCTCGACTTTGGGATCGCGCGTGTGACAAGCGACGCCACGCTCGCCGCAACAACGATGACCCGCGATGGACAACTCCTCGGCACGCTCGCGTTCATGGCGCCCGAGCAGTTCACCGGCGACGAGATCACACCCGCGACCGATGTGTACGCGCTCGGGGTTGTGGCGTTCGAGCTGATCGCAGGGAAGCCGCCCGTGGACCTTGGCGGGTTGTCGATCACCGCGGCGATGCGTCTTGTCGATCAGCACGATTCCCCGAAGCTGCGGTCGGTGGCGCCGGATGTGGACCGCGATGTCGAGACGATCGTGTCGAAGTGTTTGCGCCGAGAGCCCGAGAACCGGTACCAGAACGCCTCGGAACTGGCGACGGATCTCCGCAGTCTTCTTGCGGATCGACCCATCACAGCTAGGCCGCCCGACACGATGTACTTGACCAAGAAATACATCAAGCGGAACCGTATCTTCGTCGGCGGCATGGTCGCGACGATGGTCACGCTGACCGCGGGCATCGTCGTGGCATCGGTCTTTGCTGTGGGTCAGCGCAACGCCCGCCTGCTCGCAGACGCCAACGAGCGTGAAGCGCGAAAGCAACAGGCCGCGCTGGTCGGGAGCGAGTTCCAGAAAGCCGCGGACATGTCGGCTTCGGGCGATGTGTTCGGCGCGATCGAGGTACTTGAGTCGATTCCAAACTGGCTCCGCGGCTGGGGCTGGGAGTTGCTCGCTGCGGGTTTGCCCAGATGGATGCCGGGCGATCACGAGTTCGGCGGGATCAGCGATGTGTACTCCGGCGCCACCGACGACTTACAGGGCGGCGAGCAGGAAGTAGCGAGCATGAACGCAACGCATGTTCTGACAATCGCGGGTCGCAAGCTACAGCAATGGGATCCTCTCAGCGGAAACATAGAGACACTGTACCCAGATTCATCATTTGACGCGATCGAATACGACCTGTCTGGAAAGCCAGAACGTATCGCAGTTGATCTTTCTGGAGACTACAAGAGCGCTGTCGGCGAGCGGCGGCTGCTCAACACTTCGACCAGGCTCCTCGGACCGTTGCCGGAGTTTCTTCAGCCTAATCGAAACACAAATACGATCTACAACGCGCAGTTCCACGCCGCGACATGGCGGCACCCAAGGGACAATATTGAGAATGATGAGCAAGACCGCACGGTGTACTTCTGGGATGAGGCACACGGCACGCAATCATTCCTGAGGCCTTACAAGATCGAATCATCCTACATCAAGCATAAGAGCGAGGATCAGAATCAATATGTCCTGTTGACGTTTGGGTTCGATGAATCCGGGCGAGAGATCACAGAAGTGTTTATCTTTGACTCGGGCGCATGCGAAGTTGTTGCCACCACAGGAATACTTAAACCAACGCCAGTACTCTGCGTGGTGCCTAGCCGTGGCGAGGTGGCGATCTCCAGTTACATTGTGGGGTACGACGTTCTTCCGAGCACAATGATCGAGATATTGGACCTGAACACGCTTGAGCATAACCGTTCACTGGGTGTCAACGGCGCTCCGGTTGCGTACCTTCCGGGCCATGATGCGTTTGTTGTGGAGACTTCAGACAAGATCAACACGCTCGTCAGTGCTGAGGACGGGCGTGTGCTGCAGCAGTACGCACCCGACCACCCGAAAGACAAGCGCGTGCTGCGCATGCACGGGAACGCGCCGATGCTCGACGAATCGTTTCTGCTCGCCGCCGGTCCAAGACCCTACCGGCCGGTGCTCTTTGATACGGATGAACCGGAAAACGGGCTGGAGGCAGGGTTTCATTCACGCCCAAGCACCGGAGATACGTATCACCTGGCACTCTCTCCCGGAGGTGGTTTGCTCGCCTCGTACCACCCGTATGCGAACCAACTCTGCCTGCTCGATGCGCGATCCGGTGAACGCCTGTGGTCCACAACGCCAGGCAGTGACTCTCACATTTCAAAGGCGCGCGCACAGGTTTACTTTACAAACGATGCAACCCTCGTTGCGTCGACCGCCTCGCTCGAAAGGGACAAACCCACGATGCTCCGCCTGGCAATTGCGACCGGCGAGGCCGTGCGCCCGCCAAGAAAGGAAATTGTCAAGTACTTTCCCGTACTCGATTTCAAGGAGCTTGCCCCGAACCAGATGTTGAGCTCAGGAGCTGCTGTCAACCCAAGTGGCGACGGGTTTATCCTCAACAACCGTGCTTTGGAGGGGCGGCTCATCTTCATAGATAGATTTCTAAGTGTAACAACAGACAACGAGATGTCGACGGCGGACGGCTTCGGGATCAGCCCGGACGGCAAGCACATCGCCATTGCCTCGACGGGTGCTGTAGAAATCTTTGATCTCGAATCACGCGAGTTGGTTGCCAAGCCGGTCATCGACAACAACCGCCTGCTGTGCGCCGCTTACTCGCCCGATGGAAAGACTCTTGCGATCGGCACCCACGACGGCAGGATCATGATCATTGAGACAGAGTTCTACACCAAGCTCTTCGAGTTCGTCGCAACACCCGAGGCTCAGCTCAGTGAGAAGTACAAGTACGTCTACATGCTCGCGTGGAGCAAGGACAGCAAGACGCTCTACTCATCGCACGCGGGCGGCTATGTCCTGAGCTGGGGCACCACCAGGCCCTACGAGCAGCGCCAACTCCGGGCCAGGCAGACCGCGGCCGACGAACGGGTCACCGCGTTGCTCAACGAACACCTCGCGGCAGGCCTCTCTGCGCAGGAAGCAGGCGACGCGCTCCTGGGCGACCCATCGCTGAGTCCCGAGGAGCGCGCCGCCGCTGAGGTTGCGCTCGTCCGAAGGTGGCCAAGCGCAGAAGAGGAATGATGCGGAGTCTCGGCACACACCGTTCCCCGCTTGCTGGTGTCTCCGCTACTCGAGCGTGATTCTCTTTCCATCGATAACAAGATATTTGTTGAGAATTAAGATACCTGGCATATCAAAGGTGTGCTCGTTCGCATTTACAACTCTCGATCCACTGGGAGCAGCGTTGAGTGCGTCAAGTATGCTGCTCCAGCAATTATCAAAATCCCCATTTGGATTCAAGTACACCACGTTGTTCATCACCCACTCGGTCGGGACCGGGTCTTCATGCATGATCCTGATCGTCGCGACATCCTGTGAGCTGATATGGTCACGTTGTCCGATGTCGTCCATGTACTGCGGATCGATGGTCTCGATTGTGTTCTGGCCGTTGGAGCTGAACGCCGTCGGACCGTAGTGCATGACCGAGTCGTAGTCGTAGGGTGTTTCATTGGCGTTTGGCCTGATGTTAAAGTTGTGCTGGAAGCCGTCCAATACGTTATCCAGAAAGATGTTCACAAAGCTGTCCCGGCTCGGCGCGGACTGCTCGTGCCAGATGCCGATCGCGTGATAGAGCTCGTGCACCATGATGAACTCAAAGTTCCAGTTGAAGATGTTGATGTCCTGGGCACCCCCGATCCTGCCCACGAATGAACTGTTCGAGTTTGAATCCAGAATGTAGATGTAGTCCGCTTCATCTGTTTGCCACACAAACTTGATCTTGCAGTTGTGAGCGACATTGGCCATCGCCGCGAGCATGGCGAACCGATTCGTAGGTGTCACGTTCGGATCGAACCGAAACGGGATCGTGTCGTTCGGCCAGCTAGCCGGCTCATAAACACCGCGGGACACATTCGGCGGGAGCAGTTCGCCGCACTCGACCGGCGGGCGATGCAAGACCTCGTCGGCCAGGCCGTGCGGGTTGCCCTTGTGCGCATCGGAACCGATCCAGATCCCGTTTCGCTGGATTTGCGCGCCCGCGGGCACTGCTGTCAGGAGCACGCCTATTGCTACTACTAGTTGAATTCTCATAGCTAACTCCTTACTGCAGGTTCACGAGCACGAGGACCATGCCGGTCTCGGAATCGAGCGAGGTCATGGCCTTACCGATGACAGCGCCATCGGAACGATCTGAATCGGTCGCCTTCATGGCGTGGCCAGGGATGGAGCTTGTGGTCAGGCGATCGCCCGGCATGACCGGACCGTTCTCGGCTGAGCACTTGACGTAGACGCGTCCGGTCATGGCGACCGGGAGATCGCCGTCCATCGTGCCGTCTTGTCCGAGCTTGATGCCCGGGTTGACACCGTTGGCGCCGCTGACGACACCGGCGACCTTGGCGTCGTACGCCTGTGTCGAGAGCATGAGCTTGCCGGGGTTGGCTGGGTCGATGACCATGAGTGTGCCGGGCTCGACAACGTCAGACGTCGCGGTTTCAAAGCCCTCAACAATGTCGGCACCGCCGCGGATGGTCACCGCGCCGTTGACGTCAAGCGTGGTCGCCGGCGAGCGGGTGCCTATCCCGATCCGACCTGAGCCCTTTGGAGCACTCATGACGTAGGATTGGGAGGAATTATCGTAAAGGTAGAAGTGGTTGTTGTCTGCCCCGACGCTGCTACCACTGTCATTCGATCCGAGCTGCCACCCTCCGTTGGCACTGAAGAAGTCGATGTCCTGCTCAGCTGTGACGCCGTCGCCAAGGGCCATCCCACTCTTGATGATAACCTCACCCTCAGGCACCATGAAAATGTCGGCTGTTTGGCTGCTCGTGTCAAAGGTGCGGATGTAAAAATCATTCTGGAATTCGTCTTCGAAGCCGACGCTTGCGGTAACGTTCCCGCCGTCCTGCGACATATCAATCCGTGCGTGATCGGTCTCGTTGGCGTTATCCGTGTCGGCTTCCAACCGGAAGATCGCCGGACCAGTATCTGCCAGGTGCAATTTGTCACTCGGGTTCGCTGTCCCGATCCCAACATCTCCGGACGAATTCACGTCGATCCCGCGCGTATTGAGCGCAAACGGCGCCGCTTCGAGCTTCTGCCGACCCAGCACATCGCCCTCGACCGTGATCTCCAGCCAGAGTGCCTGGTTGGGCACGTAGGCATTGACACCAAAGTCGAGCGATTCGCTGAACACGCCATCAACGGGTGTGACCATTGACGAGATGGTCGAACCAACCTGCGCGCCCGCGACGTCGGCATCGAAGAGCTTGAAGTCGACCATGACCGCGGTATCGACATTCGTGCCGGCGCTGGTCAGGACACCCTGATAGGTAAACGACGTGCCCGGCTGGGCAGCAGCGGGCGACGCCATGACACAAGCGGCGGCTCCAACCGCAGCGATGAGATTCCTGATTGAACGTGGTGATTGCATACCGATAACCTCCCGGTCGGCGAGCGCCGACCAACCTCAACGATGCCGCACCCACGGGCTCTGGCCCGTAGATTCCGATTCATGTATGCGGCTGTAATCACTCAACGACAGCCCGAGGCGGTGCGGATCATGGGATGTGAGATTGTGGGATCAGGTCGAGCGTCTCTCATACTTCTGGCGACTCTCGGCTGAACCGTGCACCCCGAGATAGACCTCACGGCCACTGAGCAGGACTCGAGTCTGTCCTGAAGCCTTGTGAAATCCATACTTTGGCAGATGAGAATGGTGATCAGAACGCATTTGAGCGGCCTCCAGCGAGACTGGTATGACTACCAGTCAAATTCGCTTCGAGCCGCTCTGCCTACACGCGGGACAGATACGCTTATCTGTGCGTTCAGCGAGAATTACGTGAATCGGGGTGACTGTCCAAACTTCGAACCGCCGCGCGGGATTATAGAGAAATTTGTTGCCGTTTTTCTCTTACCCCTACCGCCGTATCTCGTAGGTCAAATCTTGCGCGAATCGGTCTGAAGCTGGAGCAGAACGATGAATTCTATTCTTACAACCACCTCGTCTTAGGGAGTCTGAAATCTGGGTATTGTCTGGTACATGTCGGCTTGTCCTTCACCGATGCGACGCCAGACGAAACGACCTTTGTGAAGTTTCCCATACGGCTGCGTGAGGCTAGGCCCGGCACACCCTATCATTCCGCATGCCGACCATGACTTCATCCTGGGTCACACCCAACCGTCTTGAAGCCCCGGACATAGCCGGGCTTGTTTGCCTCGAACCGCTGGCGGCGCATCATGCCCGCGAGTTGTATGTGGTCGCAGACCCCAGCCTTTTTCGTCACAGTATGCAGGGGCCTCCAGAATGGTCTGCCCGCGGCTTCGAAATGGAACTGGAAAAAACACTCTCGCTTCCGAATGTCGTGGCTTTCGCAATTGTTCTGAAACGAAAATCCGGTGGCCTGCCCGCGGGGCATGCGGTGGGCCGTACGACATTTATGGATATCCGTGAACCGCACCGCGGGTTGGAGATCGGGCGCACATGGATCGGGCGCATGTTTCACTCGACCCGTGTGAATCCAGAGGCCAAGTACCTCATGTTCCGCCACGCATTCGAAACATTATCCCCGACCGCGCTTCGGGTGCAGATCACAACAAACGGTGCCAATATCCACAGTCAACGGGCGATCGAGAAGCTGGGAGCCGTTCGTGAAGGAGTTCTCCGCAACGCCCGCGTCATGCCTCCGTGGCATGATCGTACCGAATCGCTTGTCCAGAACTGGGTGTACTACAGCATTCTCGCCGAGGAATGGTCGAATGTGAAGTCTCGGCTGGAAAAACGACTGTCCGAAATGCCATTATGAACACTTGTGCATCTGCAACTTGTGGACAATAGACGATCTTCCGCTGCGCTTGTCCACCGTGACCCGATGAGGGAGCACGGCTGCCCGGTGTGAAAATGGCACCACTGCTCGCCGACTTCGGCGCAGCAGCGAAAACCGGCAACGCCGCACGACTGCGCCGAGGGCGGCGAGTCGTGACACCCCGGGGGTGGACGGGTGGTGGTGCCGCCAGATGGGACTTGATACAGGGTGCCCGGCTACTTGTGGGCATCTGACGGCGTGCCCTGTTGGCGGGGCAACCATCCTCTGATTGTATCATGATGTTCAGACCATGCATCCCATGAGCTCCGTGCCCAAGCCCTGACGAGGGATTTGTGTTCTTCGATGCTCAAGTCCTCTGCAACATCGGCAGCCGTGATGGTTCCGAATGAAGCAGGCGGTTCCAGCCAGACAAACATATGTTTCGATCGGCCCGCATAAAGCATGGCATCATTGGCCTTTTCAGGCGCGAGGTCGTGTTCAAAGAACAGGCACAGTCGAATCAGGTGCAGGCCAATTGACTGAATGCTTTGACGGTCCACGGAGCCCGGGTGTTGGACAGCATACGCATCGACGGTGAGTCGATGGATTTCAAAGTAGGCCCGATCACTGTACTCCCGAGCCAACACCTTCCCATATGTATTCCAGCAACCCGGAGTGGATTTCATGTAACGATGGACCGGCCCGTCCATCTCTGGAAAAACGCCGCCGCAACTGAAGCACTTGCTTGTTTTCATATCGAAGCGTCTTTTTACTCAACAACTGAGCGTTCGGACTCACCACACAAAGGACAACGGCCCATAGTATCCGAACATCTGTCTTGCTTCAATCGGGGTGAGAGGATTTGAACCTCCGACCTTCTCGTCCCGAACGAGACGCGCTACCAAGCTGCGCTACACCCCGGAAGTGTGGTCAACTATAGGCCTCGGCTGGGCTGGCTTCTCCTGGGTGCCGGTGGCCGAACTCGGTTTGGGCTACTCGAAGCCTGCTGTCTCGGTGGGCCATTGGGGTTGGACCGAGCCGTAGACGTTGTCGTCCCGGGTGCCCGGGTCGCCATCGGGGCCTGCGGAGTAGAAATACAGCCGACCCTGCGGGCAGATTCCCTCGTCCGCATCGCCCGACTCGTTGCCCTTGGCGGTGTCGGCGTTGAACGGGCGGTACGACCTGCGGAACTTGAAGGTCTGCTCGCCCCGGCCATTCTTGAACTTGCCCTGAAGCAAGGGCCGGTTGCTCACCATGTTCGAGCTGGTCGGACTCCAGTATTCACCAAACCCGCCATCGAACGCCGGGTGGACAGCCCGGATCGGGTTGCCCCACTGGTCGATCAACTCGACGCCACGGACAGGGTCGCCCGCGCCACCGATCTCGCCCTGCCGGATGATTTCGCTGTCAAGCCCGCCCCAGCGGTCATCAAGATCGCCGATGAGTTGCTGCGCTACGCCGAGGAATCGTCCGAGCGAGGCGATGGGTTTGTCAAGCTCGGCGTCATAGCCCTGTGAATCGAGCCTTGCATCGACGACGGGCAGTTCATACTCAGACCCCGGCCCGGTACCAGCCGTGACAAATGACCGATACTCCCTCGGCTCGTATCCGCCGGCGTCAAGATCCGCAAGCACCGTCTCCAACACTTGAATCGTGTTCTTCGTCGCTGAAGACCGGCTGCCTTGAATGACCCCAAGCCCAACCGAGATCCCGATCGAGGCCAAGATCGCGATGATCCCGATCACCACCAACAACTCGATCAAGGTGAATGCCCTGTGCATGCGATGCATCATCGTGTCCTTGCCTCCACAGCGAAATCGCCCCCGACCTCCAACCCAGCATACGCCGGACACCTTCTATACGGTTCGGTCCTGCCCGCTGATCCCGGAGTCCGATCCGTGAAATTCAGGCCTGCCCCGCCTTTGAAGGGTCCCCAGCCGGTCCTTTGCCGCCCGGAGCATTCGAGGCCGCGAAGCCCGGCCCGGAAATTGACGATCCGAAAAAACCACCCTGAGCAGGCCCGCCCGGCCTGGCCTGGGGCGACGAAGCGGGCTGGGGCATTGAAGCCGCCGGATTGAGCCTCGCCTTGAAGATGTATTCCGCGACACGCTCCTGAACGCCATCGAGCATCTCGCTGAACAGCTCCGAGCCTTGTTTCTTGTAGGCAATCTTCGGGTCCTGCTGGGCGAACGCCTGGTAGTTGATCCCGTCTCGGAGCTGGTCCATCGCGTAGAGGTGGTCCTTCCACGCCTGATCCAGCGTGTCGAGCATGATCGTCATCTCGAGCTGAAGCATCTCGGGGCGAAGCCTGGCCTCGATCAAGCCCCGGCTCGCCGCGTGGAACTCTTCCTCATCCAGCCACGAGAGCCAGTCCGGCACCTGGCCGTCGTACTTGGTCCGGAGCAACTCATCAACCTTCTCAACCGTCGGCAAGGCACTGACCTCTTCGAGCGCCTTGTCCAACTGTTTCTCCTCGAACCACTTCCGGATACCCTCTTCGAGCAACGATTTCATCTTCGCCGGGCCGGCCTTGCGGACCTCATCCGCATCAAGTTCAAGCCCATAGCGAACCTTGGCCCACCCGATGAGTGCCTCGAGTGCCGCTTCGGGTGACTGCCGCATCCCCATCACCGTCATGGCCAGTGCATAGTCGATCGGATATTCAACCTCCCGATCCTGATACCGCATCACGGCTTTACTATGGATCAACTCACGGGGCGAGCCCCGATCGCCCGCGATCTCGGCGCGAATCTCGTCGACCGTCAGTGTGATATCAAACTTCATCCGTGTCCATGCGATCAAACGTTCGATCCCGTAATCCTCAGCCAGGTACAAATCAAGTTTGCCGAGGTCCGCCTCCTGGATCATCTTCTCGGACGCCTCGACCAGCCGATCCTGAATCTCGCGCCTCGTCGCCAGTGTTCCCTCCTCGAATTCTTCGAGATCAATATCCACGCCGAATCTGGACTTCGCCCACGACGCAAGCCCCTGCGAATCAAACTCGACCTCGACATCAGAACCTTCCGCCGAGATGTATTCGCCCAGCGTCACTTCGATCATCGCGCGGGCATCAGAAGCCGCATCCTCACGGATCCTGCGTTCCATCTCCTCGCGGTCCTTCCCGCGGAGACGCTCGACCGCGATGGCTGTATCGAGCACTTCCCTCGCCAGATCAACCGCACACCGCGCCGGGTAGTCCTTGGCCAGATACTCGTTGCACGCATCGTCGATGCACTCGTCGATGTATTCCTCGATGAGTTTCTTAACATCTCGG
>DRKT01000017.1 GCA_011053195.1 Phycisphaerales bacterium
CGCACATAGAGCGGGAATCCCCGGCTCGTATCAAATGTTGAAAACACCGCATCGAGGATCAGAGCCTTGTCGTTGCGAACATCATAAAACACCCTTGGCCCGCGGAGTGTGTACTTCCCATCCGAAGCAATGACATCGCCCTCGAGGTAGATCCCATCAACCGCGGAGGCTCGGATGGCGCCGATTGAGGAGGTCCCGGTCTCATTCAGAAAGACCACCGCCCGTTGGGCAGAGAGCTCAAGCACCCGGCCGGTTTCGGGCTCGCGGTAGGTGACGCTCACGCCATCCTGCAGCACGATGGACTGCTCCCGCCCGTCGAGCGTCCGAGCCACGCGTCCAGCTGCGAGCGAGAGTACGCCTCGGCCATGCATGATCGGGCCACTGTCGGAAGGCTGTGGCAAGGTTCGGGTCAGATCCTCAGCGTCCACAATCTCAGAGATGGGCTCGCCCGGCCGATCCTGAGAGAGCTGGTCCAGCGGCAACGGCGGCGGCGGCTGGTCCTTCTTGATCGCGCCAAGGAATCGCTGCAACTCGGCCACCGCCCGAACCTCTGCGGGACGATCCACCGGGCCATCCTCGACCACATCGGCGAGCAACTCGATCGGGGTGGTCAGCCTGATTACGCCCTGCACGCTGAGCGTGTCGGCTGCCAGCGCGACCGAGGCAGCTGCATCGGGGGTGCCCACACCCTCGAGGTTGGCAAAGACCTGAACCGTCTCCGGACCGAGATCCGGTCTGGGCGAGATCCACAGCACCGCAGAATCCGCCGACAGGGCATACCCGGCCAGGTCGAGCTGGACATCGCGCTCCACGACCAGCCGGTACACAGACGCACCCTGCCCGCTTTGGTCGGACCAGGTCCATGCCCGCGAACCGAGGATGGCGATCCGACCGGGGACGGGCTCGATGGGAAGTCGGACCTCGCCAAACGATGCGTCCTGGGCCGCGACCAGCCCAGTCCAGAGACTGGCCAGCACGAGGGTCGAGATGGTGGTCTTGGGTGACGGCATCCTTGCTCGCGGAGGATACCGCACCCATCGCCGGCCGGCAGCCAAGGCGGGAAAATTCCACACCATCATCAACCCATCGAACGTTCGGCTTACGGGCAGACCGCGCCGCTGTCGGTCTCCTCGCTCTCGGCTGCACGGATCTCACCGGGGGCGAAGTGATCTCGCCGCCAGCTTTCCGGGTATTCCGGGTCGTCGATCTCGAGGGCCGCCTTGGTCGGATACATCGGTTGGAATGTGTCGCACATGACCGCGAGCTCGTCCGTCCACTTTTTCCCGAGCGAGGCCTCGACCGTACCCGGATGCGGGCCGTGGGGAATGCCCTGCGGATGGACGCTGATCGAGCCCGACTCGATCCCGCGCCGGGCCTTGTAGTTGCCTTCGACGTAGTACATGATCTCGTCGCTGTCGATGTTCGAGTGGTTGTACGGCACGGGAATCGCCTCGGGATGGAAATCCAGCGCCCGTGGGCAGAACGAACATATCACGAAATTGTGCCCCTCGAACGTCTGATGGATCGGTGGCGGCAGGTGCAACTGCCCCGTGATCGGCGCAAAGTCCATGATGTTGAAGGTGTACGGGTAGTAGCACCCATCCCACCCGACCACATCCAGCGGGTGGTACGGATAGACGTAGCTGTGCACACAATCGCGGGCCTTGATGCGCACCTCGAACTCGCCGGTCTCGTCATAACACAACGGCATCGCCTCGTTCTCGAACGGAATATGCAGGTCCCGCTCGCAATAAGGCGCATCTTCAAGGAACTGCGCGGTCTTCTTCGAGATGTACCTCGGCGGGGGCATGAAGTGGCTGTTGTTGGCCGTCTCAAAGGCGACGAACTTGCCGAAGGGCATCTGATCTTTGGTGTACCCGCCGTACTCGTCGTTGTCCGAGCCATCGTCAGGGCGTTCGTCAAAGACGATTTTGTAAATGGTACCTTTGGGGATGACAATGTAGTCTTTCTTGCCGAATTCGAGCGTGCCGAACATGGTATAGAGGGTGCCCGAGCCATAGTGCATGAACAGGCACTCGTCGCCCTGACCGTTCTTGAAGTGGTAGGGCATCTGCTGTTCGGGGATGCACAGCGCCATCTCGATATCGTTGTTGCCGAAGAGGACGGTTCGCCCGGTGACGGGGTCGCCGTGCTTGGTCATGTTCTGGGTGAGTGTGTGCCTCATGCGCATGACCTCGACCTCGACGTATTCGGGCTTGGTCTTGTAGAGGGTTTTCCACCCGGTCACCTGGGTCGGCGGGTGGATGTGGTAGAGGGTGCTGGAGGGCCCGACAAAGCCCTCGGTACCGAAGAGCTCCTCAGAGTAGAGGGCCCCGTCCGGCCTGCGGAACTGGATATGACGCTTGCGTGGCAGTTTGCCGAGTTTGGTGTAATACGGCATCGATTTTGGCCTCATTCTTCCCCACCGGGTCAGGTGCCGGGGGGAGGGGGTGTCTACGCTGGCATTCTATCATGCCGGGTCGGTCAATGACACACCGGTTTGCGCAAACCGGGTGCCCCGCGCCACACGCTCTGCCATATAGACTCGTGGCGATGATTAGCACGGATCCAAGACAGTTTGGGATGGATCGTTGGCTTGTCGCCCTCGTCCTGCTCGCCAGTGTGTGGACATCGTTTTCCGGGCTCGGCTCGACGCTCCCGCTCGATGCGCACGAGGTCTTTGTCGCACGCTCGACCGAGGAGATGCTCGACCGGGGTCAGTGGCTTGTGCCCTATTTCAATGACGAGCCGAGGCTGAAGAAGCCGCCACTGCAATACTGGCTCGTCATGGCGACCAATGCCGCGACCG
>DRKT01000018.1 GCA_011053195.1 Phycisphaerales bacterium
ATTGTCGACAAAGACGGAGAGGGTCCAGTCGAGTCCTTCCTCGATGAGTTCGAAGGTGGCTGCTGCAACGGTGGACTTGAGCAGGTTGTTGATCGTCACCGAGCCGTCGGGGTTGATGGAATGGCCCGGTCGGCCGGACCAGTCGATCGTGTCCTTGTCCGGGCCGGAATAGTGAATATTTGCCTTGAGCGTTTTGTGGACGCAATGCTCGGACCATGTCTGGGCGATGGTTTCGAGCTCGATGTCGGTGGGATCTCGGCCGAGGTCGTGAAACTGCTTCCTGATCGCCTGCATCTCGTGAAGATCAAGAAAGAGGTGGCCCACTCGGCTGAGCTCTTGGAGTTCATCATCGGACAGGTCGCGGATCGGGATGTGAGTGAGTTTGAAGGGTTGAGGCGAGCCGGTTGGGAGGGAATCCGGGATGTAGCTGCCGTCGTGGATGTGATGGATGACGGTGTTGGCCAGGTGCGACTCGGCGAAACGATGGGCATCGGATTGGGAAAGCCCGGCAAACTCGTACCGCCGGCCGGATTGGACCCGTGGCTTGATGTTGATGAGCGATTCGACAGCATCGGCCACAGAGTGGGCAACCGGGTCCATCACGCCCGGCAGCGGGTGGATCTCGATGACGCTGGCGAGGGTGTCGGCCGGGACATCGTCCGATTCCAGAACCGGATCAACGAGAAGCTCTCGCGTGATTCTCCGGAGCTGGTCGCTGGAGAGATCGGCCTGAATAAGGTAGATCTTGGCCGAGGCGGTTCGACCCGGTTTGAGCCCGGCCTGTTCGGCCTGGGAGCGTGCGGTTTCCGCAACGGGGTCCGTCAGACCAGTTCGGCTGCGAATGACAAGCCGGTGGACAGGCGGGTTGGGCGCCGGGTCGGGCGTGCTCATGGCGCGATGGTAGGTCCGCCGGGGAGCGGGTAGAGTCCGGGAACCCTCGGGCGGGTCAGGAGTCAGCATGGAACAGAACAAGCCGACGGTCGAGCTGTATACGGATGGGGCCTGTTCAGGAAACCCGGGACCCGGCGGGTGGGGGCTTGTGCTCCGGCATCCAGGGTCAGGGGCAGAGATCGAGCGCAGCGGTGCCGAAGCCGAGACGACCAATAACCGGATGGAACTCACCGCGGTGATCGAGGGCCTGGGCCTGCTGACGCGTCCCTCGGTTGTCGAGTTGTATTCGGACTCTCAATATGTGCTCAAGGGATTGAACGAATGGATGGCGTCGTGGAAGCGTCGCGGATGGAAGACCGCCGATAAAAAGCCGGTGAAGAACGCGGAGCTCTGGCGACAGCTCGATGCGCTCAGTCGCAAGCATGAGGTCCGCGTGCACTGGATCCGGGGTCATGACGGTCACCCGGAGAACGAGCGGGCGGACCGATTGGCGGTGCGGGCGCGTGAGGCGTTGGTCGAGTCCGGGTAAGTCTTGGTCACCACCGGTATCGAGGGTCGGTCGGCTCAGGCGGTGCAGCCGTTGCGGACGGTGCGGGATGTCTGATCGTGTGGGTTTCACAGGCTTCCCCCATCAACCGGGTCGGGCGGCGGACCGATCACCAGTCGGACGGGATCGCGGTCCCGTTCGGAGGAGCCGGTTGTGGACCTGAAACGCATATTACAGGCGGCATTCGATGCCGACGCGTCGGATATTCACATCGTGTGCGGGCATCGTCCCATGATGCGCGTCCACCGTGTGATGGCAGCGATGGAGTTTGATGTTGTGACGCCGGAGGACGGGCGCAAGATCCTCCAGCAGATGGTGCCCGCGGAGCTTGTCCGCGAGTTCGATCGAGAAAAGGATCTCGACTTTTCGTACGAAGTCGATGGGATCGGTCGGTACCGTGTCAATGCGCACATGCAGCGCGGGGCGCTCGGGTTTGCGCTGCGAACGATCAAGACGGAGGTCCCGCCGCTGTCGGCGTTGAGCCTGCCGGATGTGATCGGGCGTCTGACCTATCTTCCGCGTGGATTGGTTCTGGTGACGGGCGACACGGGCTCGGGCAAGACGACCACGCTTGCCGCGATGATCCAGACGATGAACCAGCGCTACCGCAAGCACATCATCACGCTTGAGGATCCGATCGAATACACGTTCGAGAGCGACAAGTCTGTTGTCGAGCAGCGGGAGCTCGGCTCGGACATGCCGACGTTTTCATCCGGTCTGAAGCACGCCCTGCGTCAGGACCCGGACATTGTTCTGGTCGGTGAGATGCGCGACCTTGACACGACGGCCCTGGCGATCACCGCAGCCGAGACCGGGCACCTCGTGCTCTCGACGCTGCACACGGTCAATGCTTCACAGACGGTCGAGCGCATCATTGATATGTACCCGGCGAACCAGCAGAACCAGATCCGGGCGATGCTGGCCAACACGCTTCAGGCGGTGGTGTCGCAGACGTTGTTCACTCGGATCGACAAGCCGGGGATGTGCCCGGGTGTTGAGATTCTGCTGTGTACGCCTGCTGTGCGCAACCTGATCCGCGAGGCTCGGACATTCGAGATTCCGAATGTGATCGAGACGAGCCGGAACCTCGGGATGCAGAGCCTGGACAGCTCGATCGCGGAGTTGTACTTCAACGGGATGATCGGGCGCGATGATGCGATCGCACAGGCTGCGTATCCGGACAAACTCGAGCGTGAACTGGCGGCCTGAGCCCTGATTGGACCCCGAGGAGCAGTATGGCCAATTACAAGTACCAAGTGAAGGACCCGGCCGGGAAGGTCCAGTCGGGCGTGCTGGCATCGGAGAGCCTCGAATCGGCGGCTGCGGTGCTGCGCGGGCAGGGGCTCAAGATCGTCAACCTCGTTCCAGCGCACAGCGGGATCGACCGCGACCAACTGATCACCAGGCTGAAAGAGCTCAACTCCGGCAAGCCCAAGACCTCGCATGTGCTCGACTTTACGACCCAGCTCGCGGTGATGATGCGCGCCGGGATCAATCTGCGGGCGGCTCTCGAGGGAATCGCCGAGCAGACCGAGCACCCCGGATTTCGCAAGATCCTGTACCAACTGAAGGCGGATGTGGAGAGCGGCAAACAATTCTCCGATGCCCTGGCCCGCTATCCAAAGCTCTTCGGGAAGATGTACATCAACATGGTTCGGGCCTCGGAGATGTCGGGCTCGTTCAGCGACATGCTGGACCGGATCGCCGAGTACATCGCTCAGGAGATGGAAACCCGTCGCATGGTCGTGGGGGCGGCGATTTACCCGGCTGTGATCGCGCTGATGGCCGTGGTCGTGACGGTCTTCCTGCTGGTCTTCGTGTTGCCGCGGTTCTATGTGGTATTTGAAGGGAAGGAAGACATCCTGCCTTGGGCGACCAAGTTCCTGATGGCGTTGAGCGACTTTGTCGTGACAAACAAGTGGTATCTGTTGATCGGCGTCGGCGTTGTGGCCGCCTCGTTCTTCGCGTTTGCCAAGACCGAGCTCGGCGGCTTCTTCTTCGACAAGATCAAGCTCAAGATCCCGGTGCTCAAGGGTATGTTCCGGGCGTTGTATATCTCTCGCTCGCTCCAGACGATGGGCCAGCTCATCAACGCGGGCGTTCCCATGCTCGATACGATCGCGATCACCGGGGATATCTCCGGCAACCGCCTCTACAAGGGCATGTGGAAGAGCGTGTATTCGAGCGTGAAGCAGGGTAAGAAAGTGACCGCGCCGCTACGCAAGACCAAGCTGCTGCCGATGAGCGTGGTGCAGATGATCGCGGCCGGCGAGGATTCGGGCAAGCTCGGCGAGGTGCTCGACGAAGTTTCCGCGTACTACCAGAAACGGCTCCGCGAGACGATCAAGACCGTTACCGGACTGATCGAGCCCATCATGATCATCGTAATGGGTGCAGTCGTCGGGTTTATCGCGATGGCCATCATTCTGCCCATCTTCAAGATGTCCGCGGTCGTGAAGTAAATGGCATGTTTGAGCATCAGCCGGATGGGAGCACAACCGATGCGGAAACTCAACCGGAAATACGGACGTCGGGCCCGCGGGTTCACGATGCTCGAAACGATGCTTACGCTGGTCATCGTTTCGGTCGGGGTCGCAGCGGTGTTCGATTCGTACGGGTCGTTCACGGTCGCCAATGAGTGGTCGTCCCGGACTGCAACGGCCGAGCTGCTGGCCAACGAGATCCGCGAATTCACCCGGAAGCTGCCCCGGCATGATCCGGTGACGGGTCTGAGTCTTGATACCGGAGGCACGGTGATCGGCTGGGGGCTCGAGCCGGGCGAGGTTCAGCCCACGGATATCGATGATATCGATGATCTCGACGGGTTGGTCTTCCTGTTCGCCGGTGCGGACTTGAACAACCTCGAGATGCCGGGTCCGATCGACGCAGCCGGGAATGTTGTCGATCAGTATGTCATTTCGACCACGGACCCTGCCAGCGGCGACCCGGTGCAGTTTGGGTGGACGCAGAGTATATCCGTCACGAAGGTCAATCCGTTTGATTATGCGGATGTTCTCTCTGACGGGTATGCACTGCCGGGCGATTCAAACGGTGTCGGGCAAATCGATGTCGATGAGTTTCCGCTGCGGATCACGGTGACGGTCGGGTATCAGGGGATGTTCGATTCGGCACCGACCGCGGTGACGACTCTGAGTTGGATTATTCCGGAATAACAGCGTGTGAGGCGATGGTCGCCGGGGTTGAAATAGACCTCGGCACATGGATTGAGGAGTGTGTCATGCGCAAGTTGAGCCGATGCCGGAAGGCGTCAAATCTTTCGATCATGGCTGCCCGGATTCGTCGTCAGGCGTGTATGCAGTTTCTGGCGAGCCGGCGAGGCGTGGCCAGTGTGCTGGCGATGATGATGGCCATTCTGGTCGGAGCGCTCGCGGTGGCGATGGGAACGGTGACGCAGGGGAATCTGCGCAACGCATCGACCAACCTGCACGTGATGCGTGCGATGCAGGCCTCGGAGACGGGGCTGGAAATCGCCAAGCAGCGGCTCGAGGAGGCCGCGGCTCGATTCATCGTTGAGAAAGGTGAGATCGATCAGGGATTCGGGACGAGGCTCTGGCTCGGGGCGACGTCGTTTTCGGACGGGCAGATCATCGTTTTGCCGCCACGGACGGGCTTCTCGGAGGGGACGTATCCGTCGGGGATCGCGCAGGCCGTGGCGAATCGGCATGCGGTCGACCAGAATACGATTGAAGTCGATGGCATCGATTCGGTGGTCATCGGACCGGCACCCGCGGGGACGGATCTCGGCGAATACATCGGCGAGGGCTGGGTGACGACGCCCGCGATTGCGCTGCGTGATTCCACCGGCGGGGACGACATGCCGACCGCGTTTCAGATCACCTATGCCCCGCTGGCCAACGGCGTGGATGTCAGGATCTTCTCGACCGGGTACGACTTTGACCCGACCAGGCCCGGCCGGGCGCTGACGCGCGTCATCAGTGAGGATGTTCGCATCGCCAAGAATGTCGACAGCGCCGTCGTGAGCCAGAGCAGGATCCTGATCGGCAAGAATGTCCATATCGAAGGTGACATCGGGACACGATTCGATCAGGTGGAAGTCGAGAATGGGAACCCGATGGTGATCCGCTCTGACTTTGCCGGTCTGGATCCGATACTTGATACGCAGATGGTCGATCTGTACAACAACCTGGCGCTGCATGATGTCGATGGGGACAACCGCCTGCGCGTCGGGCACCCCATCGAACAGGCGGGGCTGAACGTGGATGGCGATCCCAATGGCGATCCGCTCTCTGATGTTGATTACGACGGCGATGGCCTGCCCGACGGCGCCTTCACCGATATCACAGGTGACGGGTATGTCGATGAGTTCGACCTGTTCATCGCCTTCTTCGATTCCAACGGCGACGGTCGCGTTGCCATCGCCGGATGGCCCGCAGTCGGCACGCCGGCCGAGTTTGATACGCCGGAGTTCATCGGGAGCGACGGGCTCCCCGTGGATTCGGATCTGGCGTATCTCATTGATTCTTCGCTCCCGGACCGGAATCTGAATGGGATCTCCGGGTTTGTCGATTCCAATGGTGACGGCGTGTGGCAGCCCGCGATCGAGCCCGGCGCCGACTACGACTACGACAACGGGACGTGGGCCGATCAGGTGCTCGGCTATCGGGATGGATACATCGACTACAAGGATCAGTATGTCAAGGTAGATGGGCACCTGGTGTTTCTGGCGGCCGCCGAGCAATGGGCCGCGAGTCAGGGAGATATTTTCGATGCCGTGCATGGTTCGATCAGGCCGGGTACGGGCGATTCGCCGCTCGAGTTCGACGCGTCGATCGATCTTCTTCCCGATGTGACGGCAGACAGCTTCACCGACACGCAGAACGCGCTCTATGCCGCGGCCGATGGTGGGACGTTCTGGTCACAGGTGGCGCAGAACCTTGGGATCAGCGAGCCGGCGCTCGTCGGATATATCGAGCCCGGTCTGGACCCCTCGGCTCCGCAGTACTACCGGCTGGATCCCGACACCGACGGCGACGGGCTGCCGGACAACTATGCCTCGGCCTACTGGGAACGAATGCCCTTCAACTCTCCGACGCAGGCGGACTGGTACTACCGGCCGGTTTTCAAGAACATGGTCTTCAAGGATGTGGTCATCCCGGAGGGGCTCAATGGCCTGTTCGAGAACTGCACCATGGTCGGCGTGACCCGTATCGAGAGCTACACGGACAACACCCACGTCAACTGGTCGCTCTATGGGGCCTTGGAATCAGACGGTGTGTCGCCCCCGACACCGAAGACCGATCCGCTGGACAAGAGCGACTTTGACCGGTACACGACGGGCGTCGTGGCTGATGGCCCGTCAAACTACGATGACTTTCCTGATCCGCCGATCATCTACGGTACGGTCAAGACGGGCGCGGATCGCGATACGAAGCGGTATTCGAACAATGTTCGTTTCCATGATTGCCTGTTCGTCGGTTCCTTGATTGCGGATGTGCCGGACAACTACACGCACCTGCGCAACAAGATCCAGCTCACCGGCGCGACTCGGTTTACCGATGTGCACCCGGATGAGCCCAACAACGCCCAGTTGAATCCGGAGCCGGACGACCTGGCCGAGATCGCCAAGAGCTCGATGATGGCGCCGAACTATTCGGTGGACATCGGAACCTTTAACAGTCCACCCCAGCAGAACGTTCAACTCAAGGGGGCGATCATTGCCGGCGTGCTGGATGTCCGGGGCAATGCGAGCATCAATGGTGCGCTGCTGCTGACGTTCTCACCTCAACCCGGCGAGGGGCCGCTGGTCGATTCATTCGGCGTGCCGCTCGGGAACCCGGCGGACTTCAACACTTCGATCGGATACTTCGGGCCCGACGATGGCGATTCAGAATCGCTCGACCCCGAGACACTCCCGATTGAGAACGGTGTCAAAATTGTGGGATGGGATCTCAATGGTGACGGGCTGGCGGATCTCGGCCCGGACACACCGCCGACGCCCGAACAGCGGGCCGCCGGCGCGACCGGCGTCCCATTCTATGGCTACGGCCGGATCGACCTGAAGTTTGATCCTGACCTGGTGATGCCCGACGGGCTCATGCTGCCTCTGTCGACATCGGAGCTGCCCGACACGTACCGAGAGGGGATTCGTCGATGAGAATGCGTCGAACATGCCGGGGTGGTTTCAGCATTGTCGAGCTTTTGCTCTCGCTGGCAATCGTCAGCATGGTGCTGACCAGCGCGCTGGTGGCGCTCGATGCGGCGTTCAAGGGCTATCGCGCCACGACCGACTCCGCTTCGACACATGTCGTCAGCAGGCTGGTGATGCACCGGATTGTGGCGATGATCCGCACCGGGCGTGAGTTCGGCCCGTTCCCGAGCGATGTGCTCGATTCAGCGCAGAATCCCATCACCTCGGACTTCATCGAGTTTGTCAGCAAGGTTGATCCCGTCACGGGCAACCGACAGGTGACTCGGATCGAGTTCCGGCCGCCCGCCGACAACGAAGACTACGGCGCCCTCTGGTTCATGCTTTTTGAGTTTGACAGCGCCGGCGGTCAGGTCGGGGAGACCAAAGAAGCGCGCATGATCCCGAATGTTGAAGCCGCGAGCTTCACACTGACCTATTCCGTGGGGCCCAGACTTCGGCTGGCGACGATCGATCTGCTCATTCGACCGAACGACGATCTCGACGCGATCGGGATGGAGAGTCGGAACGAGAACACATCGCAGCCGATCAGGCTTGTCGGGTCGGCGGTTCCTCGCCGCCTCTAGCATTGAGTTGGGCGAGTGATTCGGGGACCAGGTCCGCCAGCTCGGATGCGAGCATCCCGGCCGAGCCATGGTGCGATGCCGACCAGCGTTCGCCGGCCACAGCGTGGACCCAGACGGCCTGACGCGCGATATTGTATAGTGAACCATTTGTTAGAAACTGAGCACAAAACGAGCCGCAAATCCCGGCCAGGACATCACCTGTTCCCGCGGTCGCCAGGCAGTGGTGCCCGCGATCGCAGGTCCAGACCTTGTTTCCATCCGAAACGACAGTGCCGGCGCCTTTAAGCACGATCACGCATTGCAGCCGGTGCGCAAGCTCGAGGGCAGCCTCGCCTCTGTCCTCTGCTTCGATCGGCCCGTGCGAGAGGTTGAGCGAACGGGCGATTCTGGCGAACTCGCCGGGGTGGGGTGTCAGGATGCAGTTTGAGAGATCGAGCGTTTCGAACACTCTTGCAGCCGAGAGTGCGTTGAGCGCGTCGGCATCGATCACCATGGGCCGGCGCGTGCCGACGGTATCGGCCACAAGTCGCGCCAGCGGCCGATCCTGCTCGCGATCCGCACCGAGCCCCGGTCCGATGACAGTCGATGTGGCGAGTTGGACCTGCTCGACCACGGCGAGATGGTCGTTCGGCATGGCATCATGATCGATCGGCATGCCGAAGCCGGTGGCCGAGGGCGAAAGGATCAGCCCGTCACGGAGGATGGTGTCGGGCATGATGAGTCTGACCAGCCCGCACCCGGCCCGAAACGCCGCGCGTGCCGCCAGCGCCGGGGCCCCGATCATCGGTGTCCGCACCGAACCGCAGCCGCCGATGACCGCAACCGTGCCAAATGTCCCCTTGTGTCCGGTTGGGTCCCTGGGGATCAATGGCGGGGGCGGACTCGAATCGGTGCTGTTCACTCGGAAGACTCGATTTCAATATTCAACCGACCGAGCAGCGGCACCAGCGCCAGCATCGTGTTGTTGTCGTCACCATCGGCGAGCGGGCTCACGCTCAGGGCGATGTGCGTGGCGTCGAACTGCGTCCTCGGCCCGAGGGTCGCGTCGAGGTCGATCCAACGGGGGCCGGAACCATCGTCGATCCAGCCTTGCGTCCACATGTGGTAGCCGAAGATGTCGTCCTGGTCGAGGAACTCGTGGACATAGACGAGGCCGCTGACAGTGCGCGATGGGATGCCATCGGCCCGGAGCAGGGCCGCGAGCAGGGTGGCGTGCTCGGTGCAGTCGCCCACACCGGTGCGCGCCACTTCCGAGGCGCTCGCCAGCCCGACGCCGAGACTTTTCTCGTCGATGTGGTCATAGACAAATCGCCGCATCGCCTCGGCTCGGACGGGCTCCGGTGCATCCTCAGCGGGCACCGCCCGATCGGCGAGTTCGAGGATTGTGGGGTCCGCAGAGTCGACCATGGCGCTCGGCTCCCGACAGGCATCATCCGGAGGTGTGCCGGCCGATTCGGATTCGACCGTCACCACAAGCCGACCCGAGCGCTTGTCAATCCGTTCAAAGTGCTGGGTGGGCAGGTCCGGCAATTCGGGCAGTACGCCATCCGGCACCGAAAGGATGTATGACGCCTGCTCAGTCTTTCGCGGGCGGTCGATGTTTCCCTTGGGTGAAATGAACGTGGACTGCATCACCTCCGGCGGGTCGAGGTCCGCAAGAGCCAACGCCTTGTCCGCGGCCAGAGCGACAATGGTCATCCCGCCGATGTGTGTCGTCGATCGAAGCAGCCTGCCACGTTCATCGAGGTACTCCTCGCTCGGAATCCCGGGAGCAGCCGAGGACACAACCTTGGTTTGAATGGCCGGGACATTCCGGCCAAAGACCTCAATTACTCCCGGCTGAAAGTCGGAATACGTGAGCAATACGGGATTGATTCCCATGAGTGGATCGATCGAGCGGACCTCGATCGTCTCGGCCCCGGCTTCGAGCCGACGCCGGAGATATTCATCTGCCTCACCCGGCGTGAACCAGACGCCCTCGGGCATGGGGAAGGTCCGTGTGGTTTTCTGTCCGTTCTGCTCGGATGTCTGTTTCAGTTCATGTTCGCCGAAGGTGACCATCGTGGTCATCGGGATCGAGCCGAGTTGCTGGACGGAGCGCATCGAGATGGGTGTATTGTCCAGGGTCTCGACGAACTCGCTCTCCATCGAGATCTCGATGGTCGTGCTGCCTCGCAGGATCTCGAATTGCATCGTCGAGGTGGTGACGATGTGGTCATCCTCGATCTTGGTGGATTCATGCATCCACCCGGACCGCTGGCCGCTGAGCTCGAGCACGAAGTACCGGTCATACGCATCCTGAGCGCCGGCCTGCACTGCCGGGATGAATCCCAGCACAAGGACCAGTGCCATAATGGACAGGTCAACAAGCGGGCGGGCGGGTTTGGCCTTTTGTGGGTTGATCATGCCGGAGTGTACCAGCGGGGCGGCATCAGGCTCCATACCCTTGTGCCGTGATCGACACACACTGCCATCTCACGTTTCCCGATTTCGCAGGCCGAGTCGGGCAGGAGCTTGCCGAAGCCGCCAGACACGGCGTCATGGGGCATATTTCCATCTCGACGACGCCCGTGGATTGCCTGGCCGCGCTCGAACTGGCCAAAGCCCATCCGCAGGTCTGGTGCAGCTCGGGCGTGCATCCGCTGCACAGCGACTGCGAACCGGTGGACTGGGCGCCGATCCGCCGGGTCGCCCGGGACCCTCGCTGCGTGGCCTGGGGCGAACTGGGGCTGGACAATCACTACTCTGATCCGCCCCGGTCGATTCAGGATCGGGTGCTCGCCGAGCAACTCGCGGTGATCGAGGGCGAGGTTTCTGAATCCGGCGAGCCGGCGCTGGGCAAGCCGGTGGTGATCCATTGCCGAGAGGCCTTCGATGATCTGCTGCCCGTGCTGCGATCGTGCCGATTGCCGGCGGATGGGTTCGTCTTTCACTGTTTCACGGGCACGCCCGATCAGGCCCGGGCCGTGCTGGACTTCGGCGCGATGATCTCGTTCACGGGCGTGGTGACGTACAAGAACGCAAAGGACGTGCAGGAGGCTGCGAAACTTGTTCCGATCGACCGAATCATGGTCGAGACGGATGCGCCGTTTCTGGCGCCGATGCCTCGCCGAGGCGAACGGCCATGCCGATCGTGGATGACCTCACTCACCGCTCGCTTTCTCTCTGAACTTAGAGGCATGGATTGGGACGACTTCCACCGTGCGATCAACGACAACACGGAACGGTTCTTCGGTATTCGCGCCGATGGAGATCAGCCTTGATCGTCACACTTGCCGCTTGGCTGCACGATATTGACCCGTTTCTGATCCGGTTCTCGGGGGATTTCGGACTGCGCTGGTACGGGCTCTCGTATGCTGCGGGCTTTGTGCTGGCGTGGCTGGCGCTGCGTTTTCTCGCTGGGCGTGGGGCGGTACTGATCCCGAAGGATCGGCTCTCGGATGCGATCATCTACGCCGCCCTCGGCGCGGTGGTCGGCGGCCGACTCGGGTATGTCCTGTTCTACCAGCCCTCGCTGCTCTGGACCATCACCGATGCGTTCCCCTTCTGGGGCGTACTCTCGCTGAACCACGGCGGGATGGCCAGCCACGGCGGGATGATCGGCGTCGCCATCGCTGCGTTTCTCGTCTCGCGCGGGTTCAAGGATGAGCAGGGCGTCCGCTCCGAGCCCGTTCCGCTCCTGCATGTCTTCGACCTCTACGCCCTCGTCGCCCCGTTCGGCCTGATGCTCGGACGCATCGCCAATTTCATCAACGGCGAGCTGCTCGGCAAAGTCGTCGCCAAACCCGGAGAAGAGGCCCCGTGGTGGGCGGTCCGCTTTCCCCAGGAGATCGGCAGCGGCCACGACCTCGGCCTGCGCACACCCGAACAGGAGCGGCAACTCACCGCACTGCTCGATACCTACCGACTGCCCGATCAGCCCGCAGGTGCCGGCCTGCAACACATCATCGAGAACATCCAGTCCGGCTCGACCGAGGCGGCCCGGCAACTCGAACCGCTGCTCTCGGCTCGCGTCCCCTCGCAACTTATTCAGGCCATTGCTGAGGGTGTTGTGCTCGGGCTGGTGCTTTGGATCATCGCACACAAGCCCCGCCAACCCGGCGTGATCTCGGCGTGGTTTCTGATCTGCTACGGCGTGCTGCGCATCGCCACCGAGTTCGTCCGCCTGCCCGACCCCGGCATCTCCGGCCTGTTCGGCCTGTCCAGAGGCCAAACACTCAGCTCGATCATGATCCTGCTCGGCATCGCGCTGTTGGCTGGTGTTGTTCGGCGCAGCGCCCCGAAAGTCGGAGGTTGGGGGCGCGGATCTCCAGTCGATCAATCGGCCTGAGTGTTCGAACGCCGCCCGAGCCGATCAATCGCCAGTGTCAACCCAAAGCCGACAATCACGAGCCCGCACGAACCGCCAATCTGTGTGAGTGTCGGGCGAAAGAGCCTTTGCGTCCAGTCCTTCGGCTTGACCTCATCCACGGTTTCAGCGGTGATGACCTGTCCCTTGATGATGTCGCCGGGCACGGGCTTGACGCCTTCGCGGAATGGGTACAACCCCGCGGGTGCCGCGATCAGCAGGCCGAGCAGCACGCCAAGCGTCGCTCGCTCGTACCGGTGCAGCACGAACCGGAGTACATTGGTGACGACCGCGATCCCGAGCACCACGCCCAGCCCGACCGGTACGATCGTGTGCAGTTGATCCACAATCCCGGAGACATCGCCGGCCTTGGCCGACTCGACCGATGTTTTGATCGCGTCGATAATCGTGTCATACAGCCCGAGCAGCAGCATCAGGTACGCGCCGCTGATGCCGGGCAGGATCATGGCACTTGCACCCGCGATGCCACCGAGCAGGAGCATGACGACGCCGGGCTCGCCATGGCTGCCTGCGGCGCTGCGCATCTGAAGCAGCGCCAGCCCGGCCATCACAATGACACCGGCTGCGATCCCAAACATCGCCGAGCGCGCAATCGGCTGGCCGCGTTCGGTTCGGATCATCCGCCAGAGCAGCGGGGCCCCGCCCCAGGTCAGCCCGATGAACAGGCTGTACATCGCCCAGCGGTGGTCGATCAGCATCCTCGAAATCAGCCCAGAGAGCCCGGCGATGGCCAAACCGGCAAAGAGCACGACAACGCCGACGAGCACGATCGACCGGCGCGTCAGCCGGAACCGGGTCAGATCGCTCACCGCGTCGATGAACTGGGTGTAGATTCCAAGGGCGACGAGCATCGTGCCGCCGCTGATTCCCGGCACCAGATTCGCCAGTCCCATCAGCGCCCCGCCGATCCCCGCCCGGGTGAGCATCCCGGCGTTCATGTTCCGCTGCGTGGGGCTGATATCATCTCCCCGATGTGGGTTTGATGGTTCAGATTGTTCAGGAGTGTTGTTCATGGCAGTCATGGTCACCGGCGGTGCAGGGTACATCGGCTCGCACGCGGTCAAGCGTTTACTCGAAGAAGGATTTGATGTCCTTGCGGTCGATAACCTCTATCGAGGCCACGCCGAGGCCATCGCCGCACTGCAAACCATCGCCGAGGGTCGGCTGGCGTTTTCCCAGACCGATGTCGGTGACCGCGACGCCCTGATCGGCCTGATGCGAGAGCACAAGATCGACACCGTGATGCACTTCGCTGCGCTTGCATATGTTGGCGAGTCGGTCGAGGAGCCTTTGCGGTACTACCGCAACAACACAGCCTCGGCCCTGTCCCTGCTCGAAGCCTGCGACGAGATCGGCATCGAGCGGTTCGTCTTCAGTTCGACCTGCGCCACCTATGGCGAGCCGCCCAAGGTCCCGATGGACGAGTCCACGCCGCAATCACCGATCAGCCCGTATGGTATGAGCAAGCTGCACGTCGAGCACATGCTCCGCGATTATGCGCACGCCCGTCGGGTTGCGGGCAAACCCTTCGGCTACGCGGCGCTGCGCTACTTCAACGTCGCGGGAAGCGATCCCCAAACCCTCATCGGCGAAGACCACGAGCCAGAGACGCACCTGATCCCCGTCATCATCGAGGCGGCCCTCGGTATCCGCGATCAGATCAAAATCTTCGGCACCGATTACGACACCCCCGACGGTACCTGCATCCGCGATTACATCCACGTCTGCGACCTGATCGATGCGCACATCGCCGTCATGCGCGCGCTTCAGCCGGGCGATGAACGCTTCTACAACCTCGGCATCGGCAAGGGCTACTCGGTGCGTGAGATCATCGAATCCGTCCGCCGGGTCGCGGGGCGGGAGTTCAAGGTCGTCGAGACCGACCGCAGGCCCGGCGACCCCGCAGCACTGTTCGCCGACCCATCCAAGATCAACCACGAGCTCGGCTGGTCGGCCAAGTTTGTCAACATCGACGACATCGTGCGCACGGCTTGGAACTGGTTTGAATCTCATCCGAATGGGTATGAATCATGATTCGCTGGCGGTATGCGCTGCCCACACTCTGGTTGGTCGCCCTGCCCGGGTCTTGTGTCCGGCACGATGGCCTGTCTCCATCGGCCATGCTCGATATCACATCGCCGACCCGCCCGTCCTCGGTCATGCCCGCAGCGGACCGCTGGCCCGACCGTCTGGACCCGACCAACGACGGCAGCAGGGGCATCATCTACGACCAGCCGGGCAAGGTGTCCGGCTGGGTCGGCGGTCGCGTGCCCAATGGCATGGTCATCCAGGGCAGACCGAACGACTATGCCCAGATCATGGGTCTGTTCGATGGCATGGAGCAGGAGGAGGTCGATCCCGGCAGGGGCGATACGGATGATACAGATGAAGATGCAAGCTCCGGTGTCCAGTTTGAACCGGGCGGGAGCTTCGTCGTCAGGCTGACCGAAACGGATGATGCGGGCACAGCCGACTCGGCAGCTTACTTTGTCTTTGTTTCGGCCGAGAACGAGCTTTCCATTCCCTCGCTCGATCATCTCGAAGACAGCAAGCTGGTCTATCAGATCCAACGGACGTGGTTCACCTATCGCAAGCCGCCGCAGGGCGAGTCGCGCGGTGTGGCGGTGCTGATGCCGGGGATCTATGGCACGCCCCGCGAGGTGGTTGACCGCACCGAACGGGCGCTCGGCAAGCGCGGGTGGTCGGTCGTGCGCATGCTGGCGCCGCCCTCAAGGATGACGGTGCACACCGAGTATGAGATCCCGACGGATGGTGATGCCTCACCCGTGCTGGCCAAGTTGGCGCGGGATTTGGACAACCGGGCTGCGGAATGCGCGTACGCGGTGGATGCTGCAGTGAGGCACGTCGCGGAGTTGGACCCATCCACAGCGAATCTGCCCAAGGTCCTGATCGGGATGAGCGGGACAGCGATCACGCTGCCGACGGTCTGGGCCTACGCGCCCGACACCTACTCGGCTGCGGTGATTGTCGCGGGCGGCGCAAATTCATTCAGGATCGCACGACTGAGCTCGTATGACGACTGGATCGATGCGGTGCGGATCACATTCCCGGATGGCCAACCGACACAGGATCAGATCGCCTCGTTCGAGCGCACGTATCTGGACCTGGCGCCGTTGGACAGCTACTGGACCGCCCAGACGATGCGGGGCAAGCCGGTGCTGGTGATCCACGGGCGCAAGGACACAGCGGTTCCCGCCGACACCGGTGAGCTGCTCTGGAAGCGGCTCGGCGAACCGGAACGGTGGTCGATGCCGGTGGGGCATGAACTGATCTTCGTGTCGCTCCCGCTTCGGCTGCTGAAGATGATGGACTGGCTCGATGAGCATGTCCCGAGCCCGGAAGCCGACTGAGAAGCCGGCCATCGGGTCTGTTGAACGGTCCGCATAGGATTGTTCATGCGTGTATCCACAGTCTTTGTGTTCGCGGCGCTGGCCCTCGGGGTCTCGGCGCAGCCGGTCGACCATTCCGAGAACCAGCCCATGCACACCAACCGACTCGCCGGCGAGACCAGCCCCTACCTGCTCCAGCATGCGCACAACCCGGTGGACTGGTACCCGTGGGGCGAGGAGGCATTCGCCGAAGCCCGCCGACGGGACGTGCCGATCTTCGTGTCGATCGGATATTCGACGTGCTA
>DRKT01000019.1 GCA_011053195.1 Phycisphaerales bacterium
CGATCAAGCACATCGCCGTATCGAGCAGTCGGGAACGCTCCCGCCGCGAGATCGCCGCGTACATCGCCGAGGGCTCCATGACTCCCGAGCAGGGCGAGCGGCTGCTCAATGCCGGGAAAAAAGACGGCCGGTCCTGCTGCTGACCCATCGCCCCGCATCATCGAACCGACATGCTCTCCGCCCGCCGAATCATCAGGAGCACGCGAAGGATCTCCGAGATCGACCACGCCTGCGCCGGGCACCCGCCGGCGTGCTGGTTCTCCATGTCGCCGTCGTACACCTCATACAACTGTCCAAGACTTGATGCATTCGGATCACGGATCAGCCCGAGCATGGGCTCAATCATCGCCCGAGCCCGGCAGCAAGCTTCCGGTTCAAAATCGTGCGCCCGGAGCCACGCCTCGGCCATCGGTCCGAGCAGCCAGGGCCACGCGGTCCCGTTGTGGTACGCCGCATCGAGATCGCGGATCGGCCCGGCGAATCGCCCGCGGTACGCATGGTCCGCCGGGTCGAGCGTGCGCACGCCGCGAGGCGTCCACAGCCTCTCGTGGCATCGCCGGACCAGCCGCCTCGCCCTGTCCTGCTCCAGCGGGCAGTGCTCGAGGCTCACAAGAAAGAGCTGGTTGGGCCGGAGTTCATCGATCGGGCGGTCGCCATCGGCCACGGGTTCGAGCCGGTCGTACGCACAGCCCATTGCTTCGGACCAGAACCGATCCCTGATCGACTCGGCGCACCGCTCGGCCAGTTGGGTCAGATGTCGCGCTGCTCCAGAATTACAACGGGACAACAACATCGCCAGCGAGCGCAATCCCGAGTGCCAGAGCGCCTGGATCTCGACGGGCTTGCCGAAACGGGGCGTAAAGACGACACCATCGCGCTGCGCATCCATCCACGTGAGCTGCGTGCCCGCATCCCCGGCCCGGATCAGCCCATCCGCGTGGTCCAGCGCAATCCCGAAGCGCGTGCCGGAAGAATACGCCGAGACGATCTCCAGACAGACGGGGACAAACTCATCCATCACAGCCGCCGGGTGATCGCTCGCCGACACCAGCGCCGCCACCGCCTGGATAAACCAGAGACTCGCATCGACGGTGTTGAACTCGGGCCCGCATCCTTCATCATCAAACCGGTTCGGGATCAGGCCGTCCCGCCGGGCAGCCGCGAACGTGCGCAGCACCGAGGCCGCCTCGTCAAGCCGACCCAGTGCGATCAGCAGCCCGGGCAGCGCGATCATCGAATCCCGACCCCAATCGGCGAACCACGGATACCCCGCGATGATCGAACTACCCGCGCCCGGGTCCGCAGCCGCCTCGGGTGTCGGCGCCCGGCGAACGACAAACTGATCCGCAGCGCGCACAAGCAGCGCCACCGCCGAATCCTCGGCCTCATCCCGACCACGCTCGGGCAGCGCCGGCCGAACAACGGCTCGCGCCGGCCGATCCCGATTGCCCTCGGAATCCCCCGGCGGCCACTGCCCGGCGTCCCCCGATCCGCCATGCCCGCCAAGCCGGGCCACCAGCATCGCCGGCTCTCCCAGGTCCAGATCAAACCGGCCCGGACTGAACAGCGCCTCGACCGAGTCATACCCGCGATCACGCTCGGTGGTGTACGACACATCCCGCCACCAGTGCGGATCGAGATGGAAACCGCCCGGCGAGATGGACTCAATCGTCGCCTCGAACCCATCACCACCCACACAGACCGCCCCGCCAACCCCGGCCCCACCGACCACGCCCGCGATGCGCACCGTTTCGTCCGGCCTCGGCCTGAGCGCGTGGTGGTCGCGCATCGCCAGCAGCGGCCGACACACCACCCGCCCCGTCCCCCCGCTCAGCGCATACCGCACCTCAACCGAGAAACCGAGCCGAACCAGGTGAACGGTCCGCCGGAGCTGAATTCCTCCGCCGAAATCGAATGTCCAAACTGCATCCTCGCCGAGCTCGAACGAGACCAACCGATCCGCCCCGCCCGAAAGCGTGGTCCCGTCGGCGAACCGAAGCGCGGTCAGATCCACCTGCCGTTCTTCGCGCGTGCCCGGATCGAGCGTCACGATCTCGCCGAGCGAGTGCAGCAGCAGCATGCGACGCGTCGGCGGACACAGCGCCGAGACCAGCAACCCGTGGTACCGCCGGCTCGGCAGGCCCGAAACGGTACCCATCGCGTAGCCACCCGCACCATCGGTCAGCAGCCATTCCTGATCCAAGACCCGCTTTCGCTGGGCATCCGTGCGAACCTCGACCCGAAGCGATGTGGACCGACACGTGAGCTCGTCAGCAAGGATGCCCATGGGCCGTCGTCTCCGTCGCCTCGGCGGCACTTGACTGTTCAGCGTGCACCCGTGACACTGTGCCATGGGGACCCAGAATCGTTCGTCGCCGAGCACCACCACGACCAAAGCCGATACGTCACCGGATCGGCAAGATGATGACTGGCGGCGTGACCCGCTCTCGAAGATCGTAGCCGAGGGCATCACCTTCGATGATGTCCTGCTCATCCCACGCGCCAGCGACACCATCCCGGCGCACACCGATGTCTCCTCACGCCTGACCGGGAACATCTCCCTCGGCATCCCGCTGCTCTCGGCGCCGATGGACACCGTCACCGAATCCGCGCTGGCCATCGCGCTCGCCCAGGAGGGCGGCATCGGGATCATCCACAAAAACCTCTCGCCCGACGATCAGGCCCGCGAAGTCTCACGCGTCAAACGCTCCGCCAACGGCGTCATCATCGACCCGATCACGCTCACACCGAACGACACCGTGGGCAAGGCCCGAGCCCTGATGCGCTCACACCATGTCTCCGGCTTTCCCGTCTGCTGCGACGACCAGAAAACAGTCGTCGGCATCCTCACACGCCGAGACCTCAAGTTCGTCACCGACACCGAAACCCCCGTCAGCAGGATCATGACCGACAAGGGGCTCGTCACCGCGCCGCCCGACACCACGCTCGAACAGGCGGGCGTCATCCTCAGCCAAAATAAAATCGAAAAACTCCTGCTCGTTGATGACGACAACCGCCTCGCAGGGCTCATCACCATGCGCGACATCGACCGCCTGAGCCGATTTCCGAGGGCCAACATGGATACGCGGGGTCGCCTGCTCTGCGGCGCGGCCGTCGGCGTCAACCAGCTCGACCGCGTCGAGGCACTCATTCGAGCCGATGTCGATGTCATCATCGTCGATACCGCCCACGGCCACTCGGCCAACGTCATCCGCACGGTCAAAGAGATCAAGAACCGATACAGCGTCGAGGTGATCGCGGGCAACATCGCCACCAGTGCCGCAGCGCGGGATCTCGTCGAGGCCGGCGCCGATGCGATCAAGGTCGGCATCGGGCCGGGGTCGATCTGCACCACGCGGATCGTCACGGGTATCGGCGTGCCTCAGATCTCCGCCATCATGAACGCGGTCGAGGGCGTCGCCGGCACAGGACGGGACATCCCGATCATCGCCGACGGCGGGATCCGCGCCTCGGGCGACATCGCCAAGGCCATCGCCGCCGGCGCCGATTCCGTCATGCTCGGCTCACTCTTTGCCGGGCTCGACGAATCGCCGGGCGAGCTGGTCATCAGTCAGGGCCGACGCTTCAAGAGCTACCGGGGCATGGGCTCGGAGGGCGCCATGAACGCGGGCTCGGCCGACCGCTACGGGCAGGGCGACAAGTACGACGCCGCCGGCAGACCCGTCGCCAAGTTCGTCCCCGAGGGCGTCGAGGGGCTCGTTTCCTACCGCGGCTCGCTGGCCGAGTTTGTGTACCAACTCGTCGGCGGCCTGCGCTCGGCGATGGGCTATCTCGGGTGCCCCACCATCGCCGACGTCCACGAACACGCCCGATTCGTGCGCACCACCAGCGCCTCGATGGTCGAGAGCCACCCGCACGACATCCGCATCACCAAGGAATCACCAAACTACATGAGCGACCTGTCGCGGTGAATCGGCCTACTCGATGAACCCTTCGACATAGGCATGCCCGCCGGGCGCCACGAAGGGACGCTTCGGATGCAGGCCCTCGATGGCCACCGTGTTGAAAAACGTCGGACGATACTGGTCGAAGTCGTTGTCGCTGGCCAAGACGAGCAGCGCCCGCCCGTCCTTGAGCATCGGGCCGAAGGCCGCTGCGGCAAACGGATAGTCCGGCAGACCCATCGAGTCGTTGTCCCCGATAAACGTCTTGCTCACCGGCACAAAGTCCTTGCCCGGCTCGAGCCCGCGCAGGCTGTCCAGCGAGGTGATGTTCGTCGCGCCCTTGAGGTCAACCAGGTACAACTCGGTGATCGCATGGCGAAGCCGGCCCGTCTTGGGCGCTTCGATGCTTTCCACCGCCAGCAGCGTGTGGTCATCCACCGCCACGAGTTCCACCAAGCTTCGGCGGGCTCCCTCTGGTGCGCTGGCGGGCGGCTCCTCGAGCGGGTAGGCCAGTTCCGAGATCGGGTCGGCGCTCTTGTAATCGAGTCGCACAAGTCGGGCGTACGTCGTGCCCGAGCCCGACATCGCCGGCGGGCCGTCTTGCTGGAGTGCCTCGGCATAGCCTGAAATCACATCCATGTTGGGCAGCAGCGCGATGGACTCGAACGCCCTGTCCGGCCTCGGCCCCTGCTTGCCCTCGATGTAGGTGTTGTGCTCGGCGAGCTTGAAACCATCCATGAACGTCGCGCCGGTGCACATCTCAAAGACGCCGGCCTTGTGTCCATTCTCAAGAGCGCCCTCGCTGGACCAGATAAGGTAGGGCTCATCGCCGGGCGGGTCCGGCGGGATGATGCGCACGCCGCTGGGCTTGTGCAGCCCGGGCTCGAAAATAGTCCCATCGGGTGCATTCAGTTTTTGAACGAGGTTCGATCCGACGCTGAGTGAGCCGTCGTCGCCGATGTCGATCTGCATCTCGAAGAAGCGGACGGGCTCATTCTCGCCGTTGTCGTCGGTGACGGTGAACCACCGCTTGGACTGCGCATCGTAATCGAGCCCGGCGATGCCGCCAATCAGCATCCCGTCGACCCGGGCAAACCCCTCGACACCATCCTCACCGAGGGCCTCGGCCTTGTACTGGGTCTGAGCGAGCACCGGCGTGGCCGATGCCGCCAATGCGAGTGCCATCAATGCTTTCCGACGCATGTCGATTCTCCTTTTCCGGGCAGACAGAGCAGCCGGCCCACCCATTCTAGCGTATATCTACTTGTCTGTCTTTATTTCCGCCGGCGACGGTCCACCGGCTCGACAAGCCCATCCGGATCGGTCACCTCGTAGGCCACGAAGTGCGTCGGCTCGCCCGGCTTGAAGTTGTTGTCCGACACGAGCACCAGCGAACGCTTGCCGTCGGGCAGCACAGGCCCGAAGCAGAGCCCCTCGCCGTTGCCCACCGTATCGCCAAGATCTGCGATCAGCGTCTTGCGCGCCGGTGTGAAATCCGCCCCGGCCAGCGAATCCATCCCGAGCACATCCGTCGCCCCGGCCGTCTCGACAAGAAAGATCCTGACATCGTGCATGCCCGCAAAGTTCCACGACCGCTCCGTCGCCAGGAACCGCCCATCCTTGAGCGCCAGAAGATCAACCAGCCCCGTGAACCCCGCACCCATCGATTCGGGCGTCGGCCCGACCGGATAGGCAATCGCTGCGACCGGCTCGGTCTCGGGTGTGTCGAGATCATATGTCAGGAATCGAATGTATTCTGACCCATCCTGTTTCAGGGGTTCCTCGCTCGCCACCACCGCCAGCCGACGGCCGATGATCGCCACCGATTCGATTGCCTTGTTGTTCTTGATCCCCTTGCGTCGGCTCGGCCTGTACGACTCGGGCGAGTTCCACGTGTCCATCCGTGTCGCGCCGGTGCACGTTTCGTACATCGTCGTCGGCACACCCCGGTCCGGCGCGCCCTCCGACGCCCACAACAAGGTCGGATCGCCGAAGTAATCCTCCAGCGGCAAAATCCGGATCGCCTCGGGGTCGAACCCGTCCTCCGTCATCAGCCGACCGGAGCCCCAGCACATCGGCAGCACGCGCGTCACCTCGACGTTGGTCAGTTGATCGCCCTGAAACTGGATATCCGCGAGATACGCCCGGACCGGACCGTGCTGGCCCTTGTCGTCGCTGATCAGCGCCCACGTCTGCCAGTCCGGGTCATAATCAATCCCGCTGATCCCGCCGACGCGCGTCCCGAGCCAGCTGTGGTCCGAGGGAATATCCAGCCGGCTCACCTCGCGCAGCGCCGGCATCTCGGCCCCCGCCGGCTGACCGCCTAGCGCCAGCACAACCGCACACACTCCAAGCATCAAGCAACCTCCAACCCCAACCGGGCAGCCCTCTCTACGCCGCCAAGGCCCGAGAGGATCGCCCGAAATCACACATTGAACAGGAAATGGCACACATCGCCATCCCGCATCACATAGTCCTTGCCCTCGATCCGCAGCCGACCAGCCTCCCGGATCGCCTTTTCCGAGCCCAGTTCATCCAGATCATCCACCGAGTACACCTCGGCCCGGATAAACCCTCGCTCAAAGTCCGTATGGATCACGCCCGCAGCCTGCGGCGCCCGGGCGCCCACAGGCACCGTCCAGGCCCGGATCTCCATCGGGCCCGCCGTGTAAAAACTCTGCACATCCAGCAGGTGGTACGCCGACCGCGCCAGCTTATTCAGTGCCGGCTCATCCATCCCGAGATCCGCGAGCATCTCCAGCCTGTCCGCCTCGTCAAGCTCCGAAAGTTCTGATTCGATCTTCGCACAAATCGGAACCATCTCCATCCCCTCGGCCTCGGCGTGCGCCCGCACCTGCGACGCCAACTCACCCTCGCCGAGCGGGTCCGTGTCATCCACGTTGGCGATGTACAACACCTTCTTCGTCGTAATCAGGGTGAGCAACTTCAACTCACGCTGCTCCGCCGGGTCGCTCACCTCCAGCGTGCGCGCCGGCTTGCCCTCGGTCAACACCGCCTCCAACCGGCGCAGCACGTTCAGACGCGCCACCTCCGCCGGCCCCTTGGCGCGGGCAGCCCGCTCCGCCTTGGGCAGCGCGTTCTCCACCGTCTGCAGGTCCGCCAGGATCAGTTCCGTTGCGATCGTCTCGATGTCACGCACCGGGTCGACCGAACCGTCAACATGCGTCACATCTTCGCCGCCCGACTGCTGCGCAAAGCACCGCACGACCTGCACGATCGCATCGACCTCGCGGATGTGGCTCAGAAACTTGTTCCCGAGCCCCTCGCCCTCGCTCGCACCCCTGACAATGCCCGCGATATCCACAAGCCGGAGCGACGCCGGTACAATCTTCTTCGACTCGATATGCCCCCGGATCACCTCGAGCCTCGGGTCCGGAATCGGGACAACGCCGACGTTGGGCTCGATCGTCGCGAACGGGTAGTTCGCCGCCAACGCCCCCGCCGAGGTCAGCGCATTGAACAGCGTGCTCTTGCCGACATTGGGCAGCCCAACAATCCCTGCTTCCAAGGCTCATCTCCAGCCCGCCCGGCTGTGGGCGGACGAGACGATACGGCCGCTACGGATGCGGATCGACCACGCCCCGCACCCGACTCCCACACAGCCTCGGCCCCAGCACAAACACCACCACGCACACCCCCACCAGCACCAGATTCTTCATGATGTGCGGAATCTGGGCGTTGGCCGCGAACAGAATCGTGTCCTCGATCATCGCCCGGTCCGCATCGGTCAGCCCCTCCGGCAGCTTCGAAAGCCTCGCCTGCATCATCTGCGACCACTGCCAATGCACCCACGAGCCCATCAGCAGCGCCACCGCCGCCGACACCGCGCCGTATCGACCAAGCCTCGCAAACACAAAACTCAGCCCGCCGAACACCAGAAGCACCACCATCGCCCCGACCACCACCGGCCCGGCCGACTCGCTCGTACACAGCGAAACCGCCCGAACGGTGTCGGGCCACGACATCGCGTAGATCAACCCCGGCACCAAAAGCCCGACCCCAGCAAACCGCATGAACCACCGAACCACACGGATCTCACTCGGCTCCCACATCACCAGCGCTCCCTCGCCCGACGCCCCCACCCGAGCGACGGATCAAGGGCATACTACCCAACCGAATCAATCAACGGGCGCTCGCGGACGCCAACCGGCGTTGGGTCGGGTGATCAACACCCTGCAAGCATGATCCACATTCCTTGACAGCGGCGCCACACACATGTACCTTGCCCCCGGGTTGACAATACAAAGAAAGGTCGATGTCCCCCCTCTCTAGATTGGGAAATACGCTGTTTGCGAGACTGTTGTCGATTTTGTGTTGATACTTGTAAGTCACACTCTATATGCGCAACCCGTTCAACCCGAACCATTCGATCAGGAGGTGGACATTGTCGGATGCCCATAGCCAGACCAAGGCACCATTCACGACATTTGCTCTGCAAACGTTCATGACCGTATTTGTTGCAGGTGCTGTTTCATCAGTTATTACATTTGTGATCATCCTGAAGTATCAACCAAAAATAAGTGTTGAAGGGGGCATACGCGTCGAACACCAATCCGGCAGTCGGGTCGATATCTCAACACTGGGGTACGACAGTCCGAGCATCATCTTCCGAGACGCCCAAGGCAATGTCACGTCGGACTTCGTCTCCACACCAACCGGGCATTCGGTGTTCACAATGAGCAACCCAATGACCGGAAAGATCTCTCTGAAAATCGACAATGCCACTCCATCAGGAGCGGCGAGGATTGTTCTGTACGACCCTTCGACGGGAAAGCCCGGCCGCGTGCTGATGTTCGACAGCGAATAAATCATTATAGGACTATAATATAATCTGTCATAAGCGTGTATCAGAACCACAACGCCTCTTGGCGTGAACACTCACGAAAGTTTTCCATTCCCCCGTCCCAGGCTACACTTTCTCCTACACGCCCCTGTAGCCCAGTTGGATAGAGCGTGGCTTTCCTAAAGCAGAGGTCGCAGGTTCGAGCCCTGCCGGGGGTGTTCAATGCGCCGGCTCCGAACCAATTCAGCGCGCACTCACGGGCACCAGTCGGCGCTGGCCCTGGGTTGGGTAATCCACACCCTTGAGGCCATCGCGCGTCTGGTCGTAGTACACCGGGACGAGAGTGGACTCCGCGTCAGGCGGATCCCAGCCCGGAAACGGGTTGTAGGTATAGAATCTAACTGGGATATCCGGCTGATCCGCTCCAACATCCGGTCTGTTCGGCTCGAAACCAAAGTTTGAGCGCACTGTCGCCAGTCGCTGCGCATGCCCATCATAGAAATTCATGGTTGAATGTGCATCGTCAAGACCAAAGTACCGCCCGTAAGGCCCTGAGTACCGGTCATACTCGTCGAACATCATTACCTTTGTTGATGGGTTTGCCACATCTTTGAACATCCGTTCAGGATACACTGAACCCGATGCACCTGTTACCCATATGCTGTTCGTACTCCCACGTGATACGGTCAGAGGTGGTGCAGCGTCGAATGCATAGTGCGATGGCCCCACCATAAACGATGAACTGAATGGCCATCGCCAGAGATTGTGATACGCGGTCGATGAAGTTGGCGGATCAAATGGTCCGCCAAGAGGATCTTCGAGGTACTTTCCAAGATGTGCTCTCCAGTAGTTTCGTGCTGCATCACCTTCTGAGATAAATATTTCCGATGGTAACCCTTCACCCATGAAGTGTGCCAAAACAAGATGGCTGTATAACACATACGGAAAATGATTCTTTGCACGGTTCCCCACCACCGGCTCGACAGAACCACCAACACTGTCTCTCGACACAAGGTCCAACTGCTGAAGCCCCGCAGACCCCACGCTGCTCTGCATATTAGTGTTGGCCAGCGCCAGTTCCGTGTTCGGCGTCACCGGGAGTACACCCGGCTTCCACGAAAACGTAAACAGCCGACCGGTGTTGCTCTCGGCGTACATCGCAGACGCCTGCCCGATCAACCGGAGTTTGGCCAGATCCGACCTCGCCGACGATTGCGCCCGCTGGTGCCCCACCATCGCCAGTTGCATCGCCACCAGCACACCCACAAGCACCACGACGACACACATCTCCACACAGGTAAACCCGCCCGTTCGTCTGTTCTGCCTCAGCATCATGGTCCCCTTTCGCCAGTTAGAACACCCCGGCCCGGAATCGGCCATACCCGGTCAGACGCCGAGACCACGATCGGGTTCCAAAGAACCTCTCAAAAAATGGCCCCCACCCTCGCTATCATGCCTACACGCCCCTGTAGCTCAGTTGGATAGAGCACCGCTTTCCTAAAGCAGAGGTCGCAGGTTCGAGCCCTGCCGGGGGTGTTCAGGCCGACAGGTCCGCTCCGCCATTACCAAACAAAACCAAATCAAACACGCCAATCACCCGCGTTCGCAGATTTCCCTTGCGTTTACCGGCGCCGTCCGTGATGATTGACCACAACAGGGGGGTTGCGTGGAATCACCCTCGCCCTCGGGTCGGCCGGGAAAATCGGCCAGCCCGGCGTGTGGGCGGGTTCCGGTCTCGTGGCCTACTGTTTGTAAGGCGGATGCAGGATGGAGAACCTGCGACGAGCCTTGGGAAAGAGAGCGGCCGGGGTCATGCCCGGCCCAGAGCGTCCGTTCGCGGAGCGCGCTGGTGGTGCAGTGGGACTGTCCAGGATTGCTCTCTTGGCAGCAATATTCGGGTCGGTGGCTCTTGGGCTCGGCGGGTGCGCCACGCGCGTGATCGAACGCGAGCGGCCTCCGATGCTCGGCAACTCGGGTGGCGCCTGGGAACTCGTCTTCGAGTCACCGACCGCAGCCGCTGTCCCGCTCGCCTCGCTCGATCGCCCCGAGATGTCCCGCCGAAACGAATCGCTCAACATCGCCTCATACACACCCAAGCTCGCCGGCGATGAATGGCCGAGCAATCCGAGACCGAGCCTGAACCTCGATCGCCGGATCTATCTCCCCCGCCACGACCGGGATTTCATCTACTTCAATTCGAGCTCCTCGCGGCGAAACCGCACGATCCGGTTCTACGACCCCTACCGCTGACCCCACGTTCTCCCCTGTCCATCCACACCACCCCGGCATCCGCACGCCTCGACACAGGCTGGGTACCATCGCATCCTCATCGCGCCGGCTCGCGATGGACGATGGATACGTGGAAGTCTTGCGTGCAGCGATGGCACGCCTCGGCTCCACACTCACGCACCATGGAGGGGCGATGGACGCATTCGAGATCGAGGGTGGAGCCAGGCTCGCCGGGGAAATCCGAGTCAACGGCTCAAAAAACGCCGCGCTGCCTCTGATGGCAGCGAGCCTGCTCACCGATCAGCCCCTCACGCTCGCCGATGTCCCAGACCTCTCCGACATCCGCAACATGCGCCACCTGCTCGACGAGCTCGGCGTCGAGATCAACCAACCCCAGCCCGGCCAACTCACGCTCCAAACAACCGACACTTCCGAAAGCCATGCCCGGTACGACATCGTCAAAACCATGCGCGCCAGCGTCTGCGTCCTCGGCCCGCTGCTCGCCGCCCGCGGCCGAGCCCGCGTCTCGCTCCCCGGCGGATGCGCCATCGGCCAACGACCGATCGACCTGCATCTCCACGGCCTCGAAGCCCTCGGCGCCCGTTTCCAGCTCGAACAGGGCGATGTCATCGGGCATGTCCCCGGCGGCCGACTGGTCGGCAATCGCATCTTCCTCGGCGGGTCCTTCGGTTCGACCGTGCTCGGCACCGCCAACATCATCAGCGCCGCCACGCTCGCCCGCGGCACCACCATCGTCGAATCAGCCGCATGCGAGCCCGAGATCGTCGATCTGGCCAACCTGCTCAACCGCATGGGCGCCCGAATATCCGGCGCCGGCTCGCCCCGGATCACCATCGAGGGCGTCGATCAGCTCGGCGGGGCCTCGCACCGGGTAATTCCCGACCGCATCGAGGCCGGCACGCTCATGGTCGCCGCCGCCATCACGCGCAGCGAACTGACCATCACCAACTGCCCCCTTGATGCGCTCATGGCCGCGACCAATCGACTCGAGGCGATCGGGGTTGTTGTTGAGCCCGCCGACGATGCGCTCTCGATGCGCAGCAAGGTCCGCATCAGCGCCGGCGAGAGCCTGTCGCCCTGCGACATCACCACCCAGCCCCACCCGGGCTTTCCGACTGATCTCCAGGCGCAGTTCATGGCGCTGCTGGCGGTGGCGGATGGGCACAGTGTCATCACGGAAAAAATCTTTCCTGAGCGGTTTCTGCACGTCGCCGAGCTCTCGCGCATGGGCGCCAGGCTGTTTCGGCAGGGGCCGACCACCATCGTCTCGGGCGTGGGTCGGCTGGTCGGGGCGCCGGTGATGGCCTCGGACCTGCGCGCCAGCGCCGGGCTCGTGCTCGCGGCACTGGCGGCCCGGGGCACAAGCCGAATCCTGCGCGTCTACCACCTCGATCGAGGCTACGAAAGGCTCGAAGAACGACTCGCTGCCGTCGGCGCCAGGATCAAACGCATCGGCCTCGACGAGCACGAATCGCCCCAGCCGAAGGTCGTCGTCCGCAAGGGCATCGCCCCGGCCTACCAGCCCTGACCCACCCGGACCGACACAATCAACACAACGATGCGGACCTAGTCGTCGTCGAAGCCGGCCTCGACGAGCGATTTGAGCTTGGCGATGCAGGGCTCGGCATCCTCGCCCTCGGCGACAATCTCCAGCTTGGTGCCCTGCGTCGCCGCGAGCATCATCATCTCCATGATCGAGGTGCCATCAACGTCGAGATCACCCTTTTTGACGCGAACCGAGCACGAAAACGCCTGCGCCGCATCGACAAACTCCATCGCCGGCCGAGCGTGCAGCCCGAGCCGATTGACGATGGTGACTGTTGTGCTGGCGCGCATCGGCACGGTCCAAACTCCGATCTTTCAGCCCACAACCTGCTGGGAATCAACTTCACTCAGCAAGGCTCGCACATCCTCGACGGTCTCCGCCAACCGAAGCTGATGCCGAAATGACTGCTTCCCCAGTTGATTGAAAATTGCCACCATCGCCTGGAGATGCTCCTCCGGCCGATCGATCGGGCTCAGCAGCAGGAAAATCGTGTACACCGGCTGGTGGTCCAGCGCGTTGAAGTCGATCCCGGTCTTGCTCAGTCCGATCGCCACAGCCATCCGCGTCACCGCCGCAAGCTTCACATGCGGCACCGCGACGCCCCGGCCGAACCCGGTCGACCCCTTCTGCTCGCGGTCCAGAATCTTCTTGATCAGTTCGTCGCGCCCACCCGGCTGAACCGCGCCGGACGCGATGAGCAGGTCCACCATCTCGCCGATCACATCGTCTCGCTGGGTCGAGTGCAGGTTGGTCGTGATCGCACCCTCGGGCACGAGTTCGTTGAGCTTCATCGTTGTCGCTGCTCCGGATCGTCCCGAGTTCACCGCGGGTGGTGCCCGCTCTGCTTGAGCTTCTCTTTGAAGGTGGTCAGCTGCCGCGTCACCTTGTGGACCGCCGAGTCAATCGTCAGGTACAGATCATCTCCTGTGGCCTTGGCAACAAAGTCGTCATGCTTCTCGACATCGACCACCACCTCGACCTCGAACCCGCCATGCCCTGGGCCGAGGGCCGTCAGCCTGAACGTCACCTGCTGCGTGCCATCAAAGAATTTGGGAAGCTTGCCCGCCTTGGTCTCGGCGTGCGCACGGATGGCATCTGTCACTTCGAGCTTGAAGCCGACCACGTCAACTCTCATTGATGACCCTCCACTTCCAGAGCCCGAACGAGGCCCCGGCGGGTATTCTAGGGCGCATCCTCGGGCTCGGCCTTCGATGCCTGTTCTTCGTCGGATCCCAGTTTCGGCTCCGGATTGACCACCACATGGATCTGGGGCACACCGCTGGCGGCGGGCATCTGCTGTTTGTCCGGCACCAGCACGCCCGCCGTGATCACGAACCGCAAGGCCTGCTCCACCGTCATATCCACATCCACGCAATCATCAACGGGTACGTTGATCGTGAACCCCGTAAAAGGTGTCGGACTCGTTGGGATGAAAACCGTCAACGCCTCACTCTGGATCTCGTCCGTCACCGCCTTGAGCGAGCTGGACGTCACCAGCCCGATCGTCCAGATCCCCTTGCGCGGATACTCCACCAGCACCACCCGCCGAAACGCCATCTGGCTGTCGCCCATGATCAGGTCCACGACCTGCTTCACATGCGGGTAGACCTGCTTAAACCCGGGCACAGCCCGGAGTAACGCCTCAAATCGGGCAAAGAGAAACCGCCCAAAAAAACTCCCGAGCAGCCGACCACCGAGGTACAACAGCACCACCGCCACCAGCAACCCCGTCAGCCTGAGAAACCCGAATCCCCAGGTGTTCCAGTACCGTTCGAGGCTCTGGGTTCGGATATGCAGACGCAGGGCCGCATCGTCAGCGTTCTGCAGGACCGGGTCGGTGGTGCTCTCGCGCAGCGCATCGACATCAAGGCTCGTCACCCGGAACCACTCGGGCAGGTCGCCTTCTTTAAAAATCCTCGGCGTGATCTGCACGATCCCGAGACGGATCCCCGCATTGATCGGGGCCGCCACGTTGTTGTACAGAAAGATAAAAGCCTGAAAAAGCAGCCACAGGGTGACGATCGAGGGCAGCAGAACCGCCAGCCCCCGGATGAAGAAGAGCTTGAAATCCGACCAGAATCCGTGGTGCGTCCGAGCCATGGTGTCAAGTAGTATCCGCTCCCCGGCCGAGGCGACGCCACAACTGGGCCGACCCGGCGAGATCGGGCTCGAAAAATGGGCCTGGCAGGGCTTGAACCTGCGACCTCACCCTTATCAGGGGTGCGCTCTACCAACTGAGCTACAAGCCCTCGTGGAGCCGAGTCTAGCCCGATTCCCCGCGGAGTCAATCCCAAACGGGTCGGCCACGTTCCACGATTTTTTTCCACTTTCTCGAACTCCGAAGCAACCATTGCCGTCCGATAGACGCACCAATTTCAGGAGAAACTCTCGATGTCAGGGAGGAGCACCATTACACTTGAGGTGCGAAGGGATGCCCGACGACTCGTCCGATCGTGGAACGATTGGAATCCGGGCGGACATACACACTGCAGAGGAGATAGGCAGCCATGAAAAAGCGTACACTTCTGACAATTGCTCTTGCCGGCCTGGCCCAGACAGCCTCCGCGCAAGCCCCCGGTGACATTCTGTTTACGACCGATTACGAGGACGGCAGTGCCGACACCGTCGAACTCCTGCGGGTTGCTTCGGGTACAGCCGATACCTTGGTCACTTGGTCCCCAGGGGATCAGACCGAACAACGCCAGATCGGCCAGATTGCCCGCGGTCCGAACGGGGAGTATTACACTGGAAATTCCCCCCTGCCGGTACAGAACCCTTCGACCGCATCAATCCGCCGGATTGACAACATCTTCGACCCGATGACCCGGACGACATCCACGTTTCGCAGCAGCGATCCCGTCCAGTCTGTTGAAGGCATGGCATACGACCCGACCACCAACCACCTTTTGTTTGCAAACAATCCGGGTTCGGGATTCAATCTGCCACTGCGTGAGGAGGGCGTCCTCGGGATTGATTTGAACAACCCCGCCAATGTCTCGGTGGTTATCGACGAGCCGTCGTTCGGAGATCCAAGGCCGAGGTACAACTCATTCAATATCGTCAGGCACGATCGGCTCCGGAGCAACAATTTCTACATCGGCACGGTCAATGGGGGGGTTGATGACGATCCAACTGTCCCGCCGAACGCCGACCCCGAGGCCAGCCTCATCGGCCGTCTTGTCATGAACAACCCGGCGGATCCGACTGACGTCTCGTTCAGCACACTCATTGACCTCTCGGCATCGGTCACCGGGCTCGATCGAACGCTCTCTCGCATCCGCGGGATTGCCTCCGCGGACAATGGCAACATCTATGTCGCGGAAGAACGCACACGTTCCATCTATGAAGTCGTTCTCGATGGCAACGGCGATTTCGTCGGCATCTCCAAGATCCTCGATCTCGACGTCGCGCTCGACAGCGGCAACACTGGAGAATTCGCTCAACCCTTCGGCATCATCTACAACGAGTTCACCGGCAAGCTCAACTACATCGAAAAAGGATTCGGCCTCACCGGTCGCATTGTCGAGGTCAACCTCGACGGCACCGGCCGAACCGTGCTGCTCGATAACGTTCCGGCGACCAGCCTCATCGCTGTTCCAACTCCATCAACGCTCGCCCTGGTCGGTCTTGGCTCGATCGCGGCCGGCCGGCGTCGGAGGCGATAACACCTCCTCGTCAAACCCACACACACAAAGAGCCCAAAAAAGAAATCCCCGCATCGGATGGTCCGATGCGGGGATCTTGTATTCCATGAACGGGGCCGGGCTCAGTTCACAAGTCAGTTCACAAGCTTGTAGCCCTGCCGGAAGAAGTCGACCATCTTGGGTCCGGAGTACGCCTCGTCCCAGATGTCGCGGTTCTGTCCCCGAGCGGCGTTGATGACGTACGTCGGATTCGGCGGCAGGAGCAACGTTTGGGCATAGCGCGTCATGGTCCGGTTGTCATCGAAAAAGTGCCTGTTCCCGAATCCAACAGGGTTCGACTCCTCGGCGACATTGAGCCACTGGTTCAGCGTGTAATAGGTGTTCTGCACCCTGAACCACCTGTTCGTTCCGGTGATTTTGTAGGTGTTGCCGGTGGCGGTAATGTCATCCAGCGTCGAACTGAAACGATGGCGAACCGCTGGGCGCTCGTTCTGGCTGTCGTAAACGACATTGTTGCGGAAGGTGATGTTACGAATATTCTCGTTCTCGATCATGACGTTGTTGAGCCAGTTGTAGATGGTGTTGCGCTCGATGACGACGTTGCGGATCTGATTCCGGCCGTCGCCGATAAAGGCGATGGCCTCGGACAGCCCCGTGTCGGTCTCGTTGCGCAGAATCAGGTTGTCTCTGATGGTGGCGCTGCTGAGATTCTGAAGATGGATGCCCATGCCTCGGCGCAGATCCGGCGCGATGTCCTTGCCGGCGAGGATGACGTTCTCGGCGATGGTGCCCGTCACCGGGGCGCCCTCCTGACCGAGCAGGAGCGAGATCGCGTTTCGGTAGAACAGGTTGCCGATGATCTGGCCGCCGGACCGGGCCTGGATGCCGTGGCTCGAAGCGTTCGAGATGATGTTGCCCCGGACATTCAGCCCGGTGACGCCGACCTGTACATAGATGTTGTGATTGAAGATCGTGGGCTCGGCTCCGGCGATGCCTTCCTTCCAGCCGTTGTGGTCGAAGATGTTTTCTTCGAGCAGCAGCCCGTCGATCTGGCTGGCGTAGATCCCCTGCGAGTGCTGGGTGACAGCCCATGAATCGAGGATCTGGCTCCGGCGAACACGGAAGTCCGAGCCCCGGCCGTTCTCATCGCCCTGAAAGAGCAGGTTGTCCGAGTAGCCTCGGATCTGGCAGTCCTCGATGAGGATGTCCTTGTGCGGGCCGATGAACTGGATCCCGCCGGGCGAGTCGTTCCGTGTGCGTTCGTGTGGCGTGAATTCCAGACCGACGAAGCAGAGGTGTTCAACGGGTTTGGCGCCCGTGGCGCGCATGGCTCTGGTCGAGCCGGTGTAGATTCGGGGTCTGCGGAAGGATGAGCCGTAGTTGGTCAGGACCATCGGCTCGGCCTTGGAGCGTCCGGATTTCTTCCAACTGGGCAGGGCCTCGAAGAAATAGTCGCCGCTGCGGAGTTTGATCCAGTCGGGCTTGCCGTCGCGGAGTTTGTCGTAGGCAGCCGCGATCGTGCGCAGCGGCCGGGATGCACTCAGCCCGCTCCACGAGTCGTTGCCCTGCGAGCTAGACACGTAGTACACGCGAGAATCAGATGAGGGCGAGAGCTGGGTCCAGCCTGAGGTCTGCCCCGGCGGGTTGTCGTAGTTCTGGAGAAATGCGGAGAAATCGAGCGGCGTGAGCACGCCGTCGTAGTTGTAGTCCGCCCGCAGGTCGCCCTGCGAGTAATAGGCAAGCCAGAGCTTGAACTGCGCTGCTGTCGGTTGCGCCCCGGCCCTGGCTGACATGAATGACAGAACGATCGTCAATAGGATCGTGATGGTCCGAGAATATGTGTATAACACGCTGAAAGCCTCCCTGGGTTCTCAAATCCGCACCGGACTCCTGTCCGAGTGCGCGCCGACCCGCGCCGGCATGGTCTTGGGGTTTGAAAGCTGCCGAGCACAAAGGGCGGCGACTGCCGTGCCGGCCCTTTGGATCCGCCGTCCGGATCCCGCTTCGACGTCGGCCACATTTCCCTGCGGCCCGGTCCACCGTTCTGGACCCATCCCGACTCCCTCAGGACAGGTCTCACTTCGACGGTTCCGCGGAGCATAACCACTCAAAACCGCTTTGCAATGGGGAAATCCTCTTGTTCTGTCGGTTTCGCGCACAGTTCGGGACCTGATTCCACCCGGTTCAGGGAGTTCAACGGCTCTGACATCTCCAAGACCAAGATTTCCGACCCCGCAAAAAATATTATTGAGAATAAGTCTCAATAAGATACTTCAATGCTTGACGTGCCCGCCAAGTCCGCCATGATGAGGTGTTCCGCGGCACGGATGCCCGAACCGAAGGAGCCAGCATGTCGAACGATTCCCAAACAATGAGCCGGTTGATGAAAGAAGGTTGCGCTGAGCTGCATGAGCAGGCGGAGCACTCGGCGGTGCCTCAGCGCATGGTCTCGGGCACGATGACCCAGCCCGAATTCGCCGAGATGACGGCCCAGATGTCGGTCTGGAACAAGGCTCTGGATCAGGCCCTGCGCCGGCACCTCGACACCATCCCCGC
>DRKT01000020.1 GCA_011053195.1 Phycisphaerales bacterium
AGTTTTTCGACAAGACGGGTCGGGTTGATCCAGACGTCGGTCGGCAGAACACCGGTCATCAATTCGTATGCGATGTTCACGACCGATCTGATCTCATCTCGTCTGACTTCATTTTCGTCACACTCATCATGGCGCATTGCCTGGCAGATGCCATAGAGCTCGATGTTGACCGCACCACTGCGATCAACGAGGATCTCGTCCATGCCCATTGGGCCATGTACGATATCTTGCGCATGGGCACGCTCGCTGGCGGTCAGAAGCTGAACAAGCACTCTGCCGACCTCCAGCGTGTCCATCTGTCCACCCTTGACGGACAGCAGATCGCTGAGCGTCAGAAGCCCATCCTGGTCGCCGAGGTACGGCGAAATGGCCCATGCCTCCATCGGCGAGGCCAGCGAGTACTGTTCGACAGGCAGGATATGGGGGACGGAAAGCGAGGCGGCCGATTCGACCGCTTCCAAAAACCGACGTCGTTCGGCTCGGGACGAACCCAGCTGAAACCGGTACGCCACATGGTGGCTCAGATTCTCAGGGTGAAGCGCGAGGTAGCGTCTGGCCACATGATTCGGGCGCAGCGGACGCACCAACTCGTATGGCCCGAAGCCGAGGTCGTCGCTTTTCTTGTTCTGATCACTCATGCGAGCCGAACTGCTCATTTCAAGTCTCTCCGACGATCGCCAGCCGGAACTCCATTCCGCACATGGCAATTGCTGCGAACCCGACGCCCGCCTCAGTGGCGAACTCATCCTTGGTGTCGGGCCGCACGATCGAAGCCGCAGGGCCCAAGCCTATCCATCGGATCTCGGCCGTTCCTGACTTCGGGATTGGAAATTTCCGAACGTTATCCGTACACCGTGCCTTTCGTGGCGATTCAGGGATGTTCTTACCCGCCGGCCCACCACGTCTTGGGGCCACAATGAAGCAGGTCGGTCCGAATCTTCCCGGCCTGCCCGCATACACTGGGCTGAAGGGACCTGGGCTCCCGCACACCGCCCAAGAACTGGAGACATTTCAATGACGAGCACGTCGACCCAAACCAGCACCTCGCTGGCGACCGATCCTCTTGCGCTGATCGACGTCGATCACGTTCGATTTTACGTCGGCAATGCCAAGCAGGCCGCGTACTTCTATGCGCACACCTTCGGCTTTCAGATCGCCCAGGTCGCCGACCTCACCACCGGCAGCCGGGACGAGGCGGACTACCTGCTCACCCAAGGCAACATCCGCCTGCTGCTGACCACACCTTTGACCAAGGACCACCCCGCTGCAGAGGAGATCAAGCGGTATGGCGATGGTGTCAAAGACATCGCGCTCACCGTGTTCGATGCCGAGAAGGCGTACAAGGCTGCCATTGCCAATGGCGCCGAATCGGCACAGGAGCCTCGCACACTTTCGGATGAATCGGGCACCGTCACGGTCGCCTCGATCAAGACCTATGGCCGAGTCGTGCACACATTTGTCAGCCGAACCGGAGATTACGACCTGCCGAGCCTGAAAAAGGGCGGCAAGTTCATGCCGACGTTTGCCCACGTCGATTCGCCGGTCAATGCCTACAACAAGGCCAACCCCTGCGGCCTGAAGTTCTTCGACCACTGCGTCGGCAATGTCGAGCTCGGCAAGATGAACTATTGGGTCGAATGGTACGAGAACGTCCTCGGCTTCAAGATGTTCAAGCACTTCGATGACGCCGACATCTCGACGGAATATTCTGCTTTGATGTCCAAGGTGATGGCTTCGGGCAACCATCTCGTCAAGATGCCGATCAACGAGCCCGCTCCCGGCAAGAAGAAGAGCCAGATCCAGGAGTATCTGGAGTGGCACGACATGACCCCCGGCTGCCAGCATCTGGCGCTGCGGACGGATGATGAGCTGCACAGCGTCGCCGAGCTCCGCCGACGGGGTGTGGACTTCCTCAAACTCCCCGACACCTACTACGACATCGTCTGGGACCGCGTGAACAAGACCCTCCAGGACCACGGTCACGAGGCCGTCAAAGAGGATCACGACCGCATCCGCGAACTCGGCATCCTTGTCGATGCGGATGACGAGGGCTACTTGCTGCAACTGTTCACCAAACCCCTGCAGGATCGGCCGACGCTCTTCTTCGAGATCATCTCCCGCCACGGCAGCCAGAGCTTCGGGAAGGGGAATTTCAAAGCGCTGTTTGAGGCGCTGGAACTGGAGCAGGAGAGGCGGGGGAATCTGTGAGCGCTAACCGAAGCTGTCGGATTCCATTTGATCATGACCCATGGATCAGGCTACAACATGTATCCTATCAACACAGTGATAAAGCAGTCCTCATCGATAGTGTCGATGGCATAACACTCTCTGCAGATAAAATCCACACATATTGGAACCTTCTTTGCTCATCATTAGCTATCGCGGTTGGCCTTCATACCCTTGCTGAATCAATTATGGCATTGGAAGACAATTACATGTCCCAGGACAAGTTTCGAATTTCCAGTGTACAAGCCCACCCTGAAGCAGCTTGTATCGCCCAGTGGTTTTCTATCTCATCGATTAATTTTGTACACTGTATCGCCAGAATTATCTATAACATCCAGAAACCAGATCTGAGCCTGAGAACATTTCAGCGTAAATATCGCAAAGATGTACTCGGTCAACCTCTAATTACCTCAAGAAACAAGATTGCCGCACATCTTGCTGAAGCTCAAGGAGATGGCAGAGATTCCACGGTCGATCAA
>DRKT01000021.1 GCA_011053195.1 Phycisphaerales bacterium
CCGGGTTCCGGCATCGACAGCGAATCGATCGAGGTCGAGAAGGCAGCTTTGATCGTGGATCGGGCTCTGCTCGTCGAGCAGTTGGTCAATCTCGATGCTTCATCGAACGCGACTCGGATCTCGATCGAGACTCCATACGCCGATCTCTCAGATAGGCAGTTGGCTGAACTGGCGGCTGATGTTTCGATTCCGCTCAAGACGCTGTGGTGGTGGGAGCGGGCCGGAGATGAGGCCCAGCGAGAGTTTGAGCGGTGGGAGATGCTGTTCCGCACGGTTGGTCTGATCCAAGGGTCCGAGCCGGAAGTGGTCAAACGCCGGTGATTCTGCGGCTGCCGTCTCGGCTCAATGATTCGGGCTGACTAAAGTTGTCGCCATGACACAGAAAACCATCTCAACTCGCCGGCTGGGAACCGTCCATCGCTGGTCGAATACCCTGATCCCGACACTTCGTGACGCACCGGCCGAGGCTGTCAATCCGAGCCATCGTCTGATGATCCGGGCTGGATGTATTCGGCAGGTCGGCGCCGGCATCTATGACTATCTCCCACTGGGCTATCGGGTACTCAACAAGGTCGCTCAGATTGTGCGAGAAGAAATGGATGCGGCCGGTGCGACCGAGTTGTTGCTGCCGGCGCTGGTCCCGATCGAATTGTACGCCGGTACGAAACGTGACAAAGAGTACGGCGAACTGCTGTTCAAGTTGACGGATCGGCATGGACGGGAGGTGGCCCTCGGTCCGACCCACGAGGAGACTGTGACGGAACTCGTCAAAGGTAGCATCACAAGCTATAAGCAGTTGCCACTGAATGTGTATCAGATTCAGACCAAGTTTCGGGATGAGTTTCGGCCCCGGGCCGGGCTGCTGCGCGGGCGAGAGTTTGTGATGAAGGACGCCTACTCGTTCCACCTTTCGGTCGAAGGAGCGGGGGGGCTGAATGAGACCTACGACGCGATGTATTCGGCCTACGTCAACGTCTTTACTCGCTGCGGACTTGATTTCACAGTTGTTGAAGCCGAGGCGGGCCCGATCGGCGGGTCGGCTTCGCACGAGTTCATGGTCAATGCCGAGACGGGCGAAGACACGATCATGGTTTGTCCGAAGTCCGGGTACTCTGCCAATGTCGAGAAATGCGAGATCGGTCCCCGATCCTGGTCTTTTGAAGCAGATTCTTCCGTGGAGTATATCAAGCACCACACGCCCAACATGCCGGGGATCGAAGCGGTTGCGGAGCATCTCAACCTCGAGCCGAGTCGGATGCTCAAATCAATCGTATTTCAGACCGCAGATGGTGGGCCTCGCCGATGGATCGTTGCGGTCGTTCGCGGGGACCACGATGTCAATGAAGGGAAAGTCCGTGATGCCATCGGCAGTCCCGTGGCGATCGCCGATGAAGCCGAGGCCAAGGCCGCGGGCTTTGTGATCGGCTACGTCAGCCCGCGTGTGGTATGCACCATTGCGGATACGCATCTCGTGATCGATCCCGATGCAACAACAGGCGTGTGGGCCACGGGTGCGGATGAACGGGATCACCATGTCACCGGGTTTGTCTGGAATCGAGACCTGGACATGCCGCTGCCGAGCGAAGAAGCTCCTGTGGCTGAACGGATCATGGTCGCGGATATCCGGAATGCAATGGAAGGTGATCCATCGCCGCGGGATGCGTCATCACGGCTCGTGGCAAGGCGCGGGATTGAGGTAGGGCATATTTTCAAGTTGGGCACGAAGTATGCCGAGGCCTTTGATCTGAGTATTCTGGATCCGAATCAAAAGAAACAAATCCTGACGATGGGGTGCTATGGGATTGGTGTCAGCCGGACCGTCGCGGCAAGTGTTGAAATGAGCCACGATGATGCCGGCATCATCTGGCCGGTTCCGATATCGCCCTATCATGTTGTGGTCACGGTGATGGACCCGAAGAACACTGAACATACAACGGTCGCCGACGCATTGGCTCTCTCACTCAGCGAAGCCGGGATTGACGTTCTCATCGATGACCGCAAAGAACGACCGGGCGTGAAGTTCAAGGATGCGGATCTGATCGGGATACCGATCAGACTGACCATCGGGAACAAGGCCTTGGCCGAGGAGAGCGTCGAGTTCAAGCGGAGGCGCGACGCCGGCAAGGGCGATCTGGTGCCGATTGCCGATGCCCCGGAACGCTGCTTGAGCGTGCTCAACAACGGCGGCTGAATCCGTCTCGGCACATGTGCATTTTGGCCGTGGACTGTTCAATTTAACATAACATGTATTCTCGGACCTTGGAAACCGAGACTCTCGACTGACGGGGGTCGCGGATTGGTGTCAGCAGCCGGCGTTGAAATTGACGATCCAAGCGGAGAAATCGGATGGTGTGATCAAGCCGTCGCCGTTCTGGTCGGCAGCCGGGTCGCCTGCGTTGTATGCCGCAATCCATGCGGTGAAGTCTGCCGAATTGAGCATGCCGTCACCATTGACATCTGGCAGACAGACAGCCGTATTCCCCGATAGGAACGATTCGTGCATTGGCATCGGGCCGAGAATGCGCCCCGACGA
>DRKT01000022.1 GCA_011053195.1 Phycisphaerales bacterium
CTTCCCGAGCCCATCTTGGTCGAGTACAACTTTGATCCGGAAGGGAACCTCGTATCGACGAAACGCGGCGATGACTCACCCCAACAAGTTGTATACGCTGAAGCAGAGCATACGGAACTTGCCCCTGCTCAACCATGGGGGTACGACAGACCAAGTGGAACAAAAATTATCCGGGTTGATACATACATACCCGGTCGTCCAGATCTATTCGAACCATCAGAAATGCTTCCAATTCTTTCTGAACTCACCCAGCAACTGGCTGAGGCAGAGCGTTCGTATGTTGACGAATACAAAAATACCCCAAAAGGTCAGCGAGAGTTAGAAAAGTCCCAGCGACGTTCAAGCCAGATCTTTGGCATTCATCTTGACCGGGCAGCTCTTATTCTGACCGGACTGGTTCTGATTGGAATTGGCGGCTACACATGGTGGCGACAGCGATGAAGCTTTTCATACGACACTGTATTGCAGCCCGAAACACATGGATCGCAGCTTTTCTCGTACTCCTCGCAACGGTCTTGTTGTATGCTGGGTTTGCAAAATTTATGCACAAAGCAGCATTCGTCGAATCACTTGCTTCCCAATCTTTGATCCCGGAACCCATTGCGTCCCAATTCTCATGGGGTGTTATTCTCTGTGAAATATTTATCGCTTGCTCCGCGGTTTGGACGATCACCAGGAAGAGGCGAGCGGATCATGCTGCGATGTTACTCTCCGGAATATTTCTGAGTTTCACGGTGTATTCCGGCGCTCTGGTTCTCCATCCGCCTCCAACACCTGTCGGGTGTGGGTGCTGGGGGTCGTCTGATGTGCATCCGGCCGATTGGACCAAGGTATTTTCCAGAAATGCTGCTGCTTCTGTTCTGCTGCTTGTCATGATCCCCGCAGCAAGGCAAACGCGAGCACGATGTTCAGCAGATTGAATGCGGCGTGCATTGTGATCGGCACGAGAAGTTTCCCCGTCCATTCGTACGCAAGCCCGAGCGCGAGGCCGAGCAGGGCGATCGACGTCAGCGAGATCGGGTCCGCGGCCCCGACGTGCAGCCAGGTGAAAAATGCAGTCGAAACCAAGACCCCCGGCCAGCGACCGGGGAACACCGCAACCATGGCGCTCTGAAATAGTCCCCGAAAGATGATTTCTTCAAAGATCGGCGTGCCAAGGGCGGCGACGGCGATGATGACCGCAAGCCACGCGCCGGGGTCGGCGTCAAGCATCAGACGCAGCTTCTCGTGCGCGACCGAGGCTCCCGGATCTCTGCCGAGCCCGACCATGAGCACGCGCACAAGAGCTGTGGCTCCCAGTGTGATCGGAAAGACCAGTGCAAAGACCAGCACGCCGGTGCCGATGCCTTTGGTGGAGAAGCGAAACCGGTCGATGGGCCAGAGGCGGTGCGCCAGAATGATCGCACCGATGGCTGCCGAGGTGCCCGCGATCGCGCCGAACAGATCGCGTCGGCCGGCCTCGGCAATGTTCTCGGGCTCCGCCTCACCACCAACCGCGAGTATGACCCCCACCGCCGAGACCACAAAGACCGCGATCATCAACCCGAACAGCATGGCGCCGGCCGACATCGGCGGCTTGTCGGCGGGCTGACGCCGGGAGAATGAGCCGGGGCGGATCAGGTCTGATCTCCAGAACCACCACAGCGAGCCGGCCGCGACCAGAAGAACCAGTCCGTCGAGCACGCCGAAGGTGGAAGTCGATGCCCCGCCATCCTCGGCGACCGCGGACATCGGGACGCCAACAATGCACACCATGGGCAACATTCTCGATGAGATCGTCGCGCACAAAGAACGAGAAGTGGCCTCTCTCAAAGCACAACAGCCCGAGGCCGATCTGCTCCGGCTCGCCGAGCAGATGCCGCCCGCGCGCGATTTCTTCGGTGCTGTCACCCGGCAGACGCAGCCGGACACGACGGCGGTGATCAGCGAGATCAAGCGCAAGAGTCCATCCGCCGGGTGGATCCGTGATGAATATCGGCCTGATGGGGACAGCGGAGATGGATTCAGACCGGAGGACATTGCCAGACGGTATCACCGGGCCGGCGCGCGGGCGATCAGTTGCCTGACGGATGAATATTTCTTTGGGGGGCGTCTTTCGTACATCGAGCGGGTCCGGTCGGCCGTCCCGCTGCCGGTGCTTCGCAAGGACTTTCTGATCGATCCGTGGCAGATTTTTGAGAGTCGGGCCGCGGGCGCCGATGCGGTGCTGCTGATCGCCGAGTGTCTGGACGATGCCCGGCTCGCCGAGATGCTCGATCTCGCAGTCGGACTCGGCATGACGGCTTTGCTCGAATCCCACGACCGATCGAACCTGCATCGGCTGCAAAAACTGGTTCCCGGACCGCACCGCGGGCGCTGCCTCTTCGGTATCAACAACCGCGACCTGACGAGCATGACCATCGATCTCGGGCACACGCTCGAGCTGGTCCGCGATGTTCCCGACCCCGGCGTGCTGGTCTCGGAATCGGGGATCCGCACACCGGCGGATCTGCATCGGCTTCGGCTGGGCGGTGTTCGGATTGTGCTCGTCGGCGAGCATCTGATGGCGCAGCCAGACCCCGGAACCGCCCTGGCAGAGCTGCTCGCCCAGCAGGCGGGTTGATCTGCCACGATGATCTGCCACGAAAGGCTTCCGGTCGGGCGAATGACCAGCTAGCATGAACCCCCACGGGCCGGAGCGTTTTGACCCGTTTTCCGCAGGAGACCGAACCAATGACTCGCACGTTTGCCCCGCTCGCCCTGACCTTGGCCCTTTTGGCCGGCACCACCTCGGCTCAGGAAGCCGGTATGCCGCCACCGAATGACACACCCCAGCGTGAGACGGTCGAGCGCGATGCCGCAGCGGTGGCAATCCTCGAAGCCGCCCGTGATGCACTGGCCGAGCGCAAGACCATTGCGATGACGGTGCACTCGGCGATCGAGGCGGAGAGCGGTCCGCTGGCGTCGTTCAGCCTCGGCGCCGATGGTGCCGCCTGGATGACCCGGGGCGAGAACAACCGGTGGATCCGGGCGATGGTCGGCGAGGCGGACGACATCGGCACCACCGACCGCATCTCATTCACCGTCATCAAGTCCGACGGGAAGGCTTCGTGGGTCGACAACGAGAAGCAGGAGGTCGTCCACGCCATCGGCCGCCACGCCAAGGGCAAGGTCTATGGCAGCGCCGAGCTCTTCGGGTTGGACAAGCTCTTCGCCGGCAACCCATACGCCCGCGAGCTCTCGGCCCAGAAGCTCGAGGTGCTCCCCGCCGAACCGATCGACGGCGTGCTCTGCGATGTGGTCCGTGTGGAATACCCCGGCCGAGACCTGCCCACACGCTGGTACATCGCCTCAGGTGATGGTTTCCCGAGGCGGATCGTCGAGGAACTCATGCCAGGCGCCGATCGCGTCTTCGATTATTCCGATGTCGTGATCGACGAACCGATCGACGAATCACGCTTCAAGATCGAGGTGCCGCCCGGCTATGTCGAGAAGAACCTGCCGCCTTCGATTGCAGCCACGCCGAATCAACCCGCTTCGACTGTCAAACCGGAGCCGGCCAATGCCGATGGGGTGTTCTTTGGGACCGGCGTCGGCGATCTTGCGGTCGATTTCTCCGCCGAGACGATCTTCGGCGAGCCGTACACGCTCTCCGACCTGCGGGGCAAGCCCGCGGTCGTCATCTTCTGGGCAAGCTGGGCCCCCAACGCGCAGGACACCGCCAAGGAGATCGCCGAGATTCAGGACTTCATCGGCGACAAGGGCGGGTTGCTGACCCTAGCCGTCCGCGAGCGTCAGCCCGAGGCCGTCGTCAACATGCTGCTCGATATGGGCCGCGATGATGTTGTCGTGCTGACCAGCGGCAACCAGGTCGCCAACACCTACAAGGTCGCCCGCGTTCCCGTTGTGCTCATCCTCGACAAGGATGGCCGGATCGTCTTCCGCGAGGAACGTTACAAGAACGGCAAGACCATCGAGGAAATCAAATCCAAACTCACCGAGATGTTCGGCGACTGACCCACATACCAAACGAGCCCCCTGCGTAAGCAGGGGGCCCGTTGTTTTTCTGGATTCCGGACCGAACTTTACCCGTTCCGAATCGCCGCCTGCGCTGCCGCGAGCCTGGCGATCGGAACGCGGAAGGGCGAGCAACTGACGTAGTTGAGCCCGACGCGGTGGCAGAAGTCGATGCTGTCGGGATCGCCGCCGTGCTCGCCGCAGATCCCGACCTTGAGATCGGCGTTGGTCTCGCGCCCGCGCTCGAAGCCCATGCGCACGAGTTGGCCCACGCCCGCCTGGTCGAGACTCTGGAAGGGGTCCACCTCGAGCAGACCCTGCTTGATGTAGTCGGGCAGGAAGGTGTTGACATCATCGCGCGAGTACCCGAACGTGAGCTGTGTCAGGTCATTTGTGCCGAAACTGAAGAAATCCGCCTCGGTCGCAACGGTATCCGCGGTCAGGGCGGCCCGCGGGATCTCGATCATCGTCCCGATCTTGATGTCCAGACGACGCTTGAAGTCCATCTCCTTGCGCACCTGATCGATCACCTGCTCGGCCTCCTTGCGCAGCAGGCTGAGCTCCGCGACCGTGCCCACCAGCGGGACCATGATCTCTGGAATCGCGCGCACCTTTTCGGCGACACACTCGATGGCGGCCTCCACGATCGCACGCACCTGCATCCGCAGGATCTCGGGATACGTCACCGCGAGACGACACCCACGATGCCCGAGCATCGGGTTGGACTCGTGCAGCATGGCGACGCGCTGCTTGATCTTGTTCAGCGAGACGCCCATCGTCTTGGCCAGCTCGCGCTGGGCGCTCTCCTCATGCGGCAGGAACTCGTGCAGCGGCGGGTCCAGCAGGCGGATCGTCACCGGCAGACCGTTCATCGCCCGGAAAATCCCGATGAAATCGTCGCGCTGGAAGGGCAGCAGCTTGTCAAGCGCGTGCTGACGGGCCTCGACCTCGTCGGCGAGGATCATCTCACGCATCGCCATGATCCGGGGCCCCTCGAAGAACATGTGCTCGGTCCGCGTCAGCCCGATGCCCTTGGCGCCGAACTGGCGCGCCCTGGCCGCGTCCGTCGGGGTGTCGGCATTGGTCCGGACGGCAAGCCTGGCGTGCTTGTCCGCCCAGCGCATCACCTTAGAGAAATCGCCCGAGAGCTCGGGCTGAACGGTCGGGACACTCCCGGCCATCACTTCCCCGGTGCTGCCGTCGATCGAGATGAGATCCTGCCGACCGATCTCGGTCCCGTTGACGCAGATGGTGCCGGCATCCTCATCGATCACGATCTCACCCGCGCCGGCGACGCAGCACTTGCCCCAGCCCCGCGCGACCACCGCGGCATGGCTGGTCATCCCACCCGTCGAGGTCAGGATTCCAACGGCCGAGTGCATCCCATCGACATCCTCGGGGGATGTTTCCTTGCGCACAAGAATCACGTTCTCGCCCTCTCGTGAACGATCGACCGCCTCGTGTGCCGTGAAAGCCGGCTTGCCGACAGCGGCCCCGGGCGAAGCAGGCAGCCCGCGCGTGAGCACCTTGGCCATCGCCTTCTTGATCGGGTCAAAGCTCGGCAGCAAAAGCTGGGTCAGGTCATTGGCGGGGATGCGCATGATTCCCTGCTCTTCGGTGATCAGTTTTTCACGCACCATGTCGCACGCGATTTTTACAGCAGCCTGTCCCGTGCGCTTGCCCGTGCGCGTCTGGAGCATGTAGAGCTTTCCGTTCTCGATCGTGAACTCGATGTCCTGCATGTCCTTGTAGTGCTTCTCGAGCTTCGCCTTGATCTTGAGGAGTTGGTCATAGATTTTCTTGTTCCACTTCTTCATCTCGACCACGGGCTGGGGTGTGCGAATGCCTGCGACGACATCTTCGCCCTGTGCATTGATCAGGAACTCGCCGTAGAACGTGTTTTCGCCGGTGGACGGGTTGCGTGTGAATGCGACCCCAGTGCCGGAGGTTTCACCCATGTTGCCGAAGACCATCGCCTGGATGTTCACCGCTGTTCCGTTAAGCCCGAAGATGCCGCTGATGCGTCGGTAGCTGATCGCCCGATCGGCATGCCAGCTCTTGAAGACGGCTTCGATCGCCAGCTCGAGCTGCTTGAACGGGTTTTGCGGGAACTCATCGCCGACGTGCTGGCGATACACCTCCTTGTACATCTGACACAATTCAACCAAGCCCTCTTCGGGCACATCGGTGTCGCTGGAAACTTTGTAGTGCCGTTTGAGCTTGCTGAACGCCGTCTCGAATTTCTCGTGGGGCACACCCATCACAACATCGCCGAACATGTTGATCAATCGGCGGTAGGCGTCGTAGGCGAAGCGCCGGTTGCCGACCGAATCGGCGAGCGCCTCGACCGATTCATCCGTCAGGCCGAGATTCAGGATCGTGTCCATCATGCCGGGCATCGAGACAGCAGCGCCGGATCGCACCGAGACGAGCATGGGATTTTTCGGGTCGCCGAAGCGTTTGCCCATTTCCTTCTCGAGGATCGCCATGTTTTTGCTGATTTCGTTCATCAGCCCGTGCGGGAGCCTCTGCCCGGATTCGTAGTACTTGGCGCACGTGGCGGTTGTAATGGTCAGCCCGGGCGGGACGGGCAGTCCGATCGCGGTCATCTCGGCGAGGTTGGCGCCCTTGCCGCCGAGCAGCGCCTTCATCGAGCCGTCGCCATCGGTCCTGGTCTGGCCGAAGTAGTAAACCATTTTGCCCGGCTTGGCCGGCTTGGCGACAACCTTTCGCCCGCTGGCGCGGCGGACTCGGCCGGCCTTTTTGGTGGTCTTTGCCTTCTTGGAAACAACCTTCTTCGATCCAGACGCCTTGGATTTCTTGAGCGTTGACTTCTTGGCGGATGATTTCTTTGATGTTTTCTTTTTGGTCTTTTTCCGAACAGATTTCTTGGCCATGGCGAAGGATTCCCTCTTCTTGGTATGTGATGAAGCGCTCAGCATCCGTGGCATTGCGGTGTTCTCCTGCCCGGCCGATCTCGCATGGACCGGGTGTGGGGCGAGGGCAGTCTAGGAACGCCGGGCCCTCGGGTCAGACGTCCCAGCGGGTTCTATCATCGCACGTGACCCCCGATGCCGCCCCCCGCCACCCCGACCTTGCCCACCATCCCGCCATCGACGTCATTGGTGCCTGGCCCGAGGATCGCCCGCTTGCTGTGGTCCTCGCGGGGGACCCGGCGGGCCGGACCACCCGCTCACTCATCGCCGAACCTGTTGAAACACGCCAAACCGCCACGTTCGAGTCAGCCATGAGGCTGATCAACACCACAAAAACCCGCAATGCTGCGTCACCATCACGCACCAGTCCCTTCGGCCCGGGGTGGTTAGCCTCGATCGCATACCGGTGTGGTTCCGAGATCGAGCCCGCGGCCCGTGTGACTGAACGCTGTATACAAGACCAATGGCCGGCCGCCATCCTTGCCCGGATCAATGATGGGTGGGTCTTTGACAACCGCACCGGACGCTGGTCTTCTTTCGGATCGCCGGCTCCACTTGCGAATCCGAAGGACCCGGGCCCAGCAGGCTTTCAGATCGGCGAGGTCTTTGGTCTGGAGCGGGAACGAGCGTATATCCGGGCTGTGCGCCGGGCGGTTGAGCTGATCCATGCCGGGGACGCCTTTCAGGTCAACCTCACACACCGGCTTTGGGCTTCATTCAAGGGCTCGCCGCGGTCTCTGTTTGCCGAACTCGCCCGCAGACTGCGCCCGTGGCACGCGGTCTATCTCGAATGCCCCGCCCGATCATCGCAGCCGGGCCCGACCGCCATCGCTTCATTCAGTCCGGAACTCTTTCTTGAACTGGCGCCGGGCGGACGGGTCACCACACGACCCATGAAGGGCACTC
>DRKT01000023.1 GCA_011053195.1 Phycisphaerales bacterium
CACGCCCCCAGGCCTCGAGACCGTACAACTCAGCGGAATCGGAAGCGGTCCATTCCGGAACATCGGTCGGCTGTTTGATATCCGTGGTCATGGCCAAGGATAGGTTCGCGGTGTTGTTCTGATCCGAGAAGCCGACGCCTCGGTTAACCGTATATCAGTATTCAGAACATGCGATTCAGAACATGCGTTTATTTGCGTCAAGCCGTGCTCAGCTGCTGCCCTCGCGCATCCGCTGGACTCCCTCCGGGAATGGATAGGTCGCATAGACACCGACATCGCGCTTGGACCACATCGACGGCGCGGGGTACACATCACCCCGGTAGCCCGCCTGGTACATCGTGCGGAGCACCGTCTCGAAACTCGGCTCCTGGCCGTCGCGATCGACGAGCCTGTTCGAGCGGGCGCCGAGGAACGAGACCGAAGCCACCGGCAGCCTGTCGGACCGTCCCTTGAGCATCTTGGCCACGGTCGAGAACCCCCTACCGAGGTCCTCGAGCGTGAAATGATCCTGCCCTTTGGGCCTGAGCAGCGCCAGCACAAGAATGCTGTCCAGATCATATTTCAGAATATATGGTTTCTGGTCGTGCGCTGCGTGAATGCTGACGGATTCCTGGAACATTTTGGCGTAGTTGGTGACAGTTGGCTCGGTCCATTGGCTGGAGGAAACGAGGTGAACGAGCTGGGCAACGATGCCGTGGGAGTTGTCCTCATCGTTGACGCCGCAGACGACCGCACGATATCGCCCGTCGAGCATGTCGCGGAGCATATCCTGCCCCCAGGGGATCCTGATCCGCTCGCCCGAGGCGAACCCCGAGGAATCGCCGGGCAGGAGCGAGATCATCTCGGCATGCTCGAACGCCATCAGTTCATCGGCATCGCCGTCGTAGAGTCGAATCTGTTGCGTGGTGTGTGACATGATGAGCCTCCAGTGCAGATGGGCCTGCGACACCATTGTATCGGCCTGGTAACCAACTCCGGACCATCGCATCGGAGATTATTTGATGTCCATCCCACGAACACCGTCGGCGGTGCACAGGCCATGCACAGGCAGGCCAAGCCACGCCCAGGGCTCGCCGAAATCGCCACGCCAGTCCGGCGGGGCAAGCCGGCCGGGGGCAAAGAAATCCGCATGACCATCAACCAGCCCGAACGGGACTCGCCCCTCGAACACGGGTGTCCCATCTCCATCCGGATAGTTGTATGCGATCATCTGCATTCTGCCGCTCTGCATCGCCGAGACAAACATCGCCTTCTGAGCCGGGTAGGTCACCGATGCCGACCGCTGAGGCACAAGCATCGCCTCCGTCCGCTCGGTCTTGCCATCCCAGAACACCGGCGCCGAGAAGCACGCCCCCGAATACAGATACGGAATCCGCTGGCCATCCTGATAGTCGTGCAGCATCGGATCATCGTCGATCGTGTTCAACCCGAGATACTCGACGCCCCACTCTTGTCGCCAGACCTCTTCGAAATGAAAGTACGGCAACGGTGGGTCGGCAAAATCCTGGCCTCCAACGTATTCGGGGTCCGCCGGTGCGGGCAACTGCCCGTCGTGGTCATTGGTGAACATCGTCCCGGCCTGCACCAGCGTGCGCAGATCCGTCCGGATCTTTGCGGCATCCGCCCGGACCCGAACCACACCGAGAGCCGGGATCAGCAGCGCGATCAGCACCGCCACGATCGTGATCACGACCAGCATTTCGACCAGCGACATGCCGCGTCGGAATCGGTCCACCGAGATGCTTCTATTCGGGTTCGACATGATCCTCCGACCATCCGGCGCGTCGCCGAGGCGCCAGAACGCTGGGAACAAGCATGGCCACCATCGCAACGTTTCGTCCTTCAGAGATCCATACCGTGTCGGACACGACCAGTTTCGTCCCACCGAAGCAGCCGCAGGATGCCTTCTTCGAGACCCCGACCTCGACCGCCAACGCCACCGCGAACGTCAGCAGCAAGGTGATCCCCACAGCGGGAAAGATCCGATGCCCCCACCCGACCAGCAGGCCCGTGGCAACAAAGGACTCCGCAGCCACCACCATCGGCAGCAAGACCCCCGCAGCCCAGTCCGGAATGATCGCCCACGACGCCATGTCCCTGGCCGTCACCCAAGGCTCAGCAATCTTCATCCCGACGGCATACGCAAAGACAAGGGCGACAATAACTCGAAGCACAGCCACCATCACTTTCTTGTCCATTCTTTTCACCCCAAGATTCGGATTGGCATCCCCAAATGTGGTCGGATAGCTGCTCGATCCATCACCACCTCCCCTTAGCCACCAGAACCTCCCGGCTGGAGTTTGCATGAACGCCCACTCGCATACGAAGCCTCAAACCATGCTTCATAGCATCTGGACTCGGTACATTCTCCGTCGGCATTGGGAATATGCCATGTGATCAGGCACGAGGGCTGCTCGTGGGCCAAGAACTTTCTTCCTTGCAGGGTGCTGTCCGAATATGCCTGGCGAATTGGTTCATCTCTGACCGTAACAGGTGTATCACAGGCGCCCTTGATGTGAAGATCCGAATCGATACATGCACTCCCCAAATATGCTGTTTTGTAGCATGACAAACCGCTTGCAACACCAGCCGCACCAAGTGCCGCACATGCAAGGCTCATCTTAAAATAGGAATTCATAACACTACTCCTTTCATCAGTTAAAATATGTTATTTTGCTTTTCTGATATACACCAGAGCCATACCCAAACCGGCAAGACACGCCACAACAACTGCCATAGGCACCGCAAGCTTGCGATACTGCCACTTCGGTGCCATTTCCACCATTTCGTCATCCATTCTCACCCACGACCGCTCATAGATTCCCCGCGTATCTGTTGACAGTTCGACCCTGTGCGTGGGGGCGGCCGGGTCCGGCGGTGCGACTGCAGCGAGAAACTGATCCTTCGACAGCAAGACACTCTCTCGAAGCGCAAACCTATTCCGTGAAACGCCATCACCATCATACGCGGTAAGCTCTCCAGCCACATATCCATCCGCCCAAGGAACATGCTGATGATTTCGGCATGTGCGACTCAAGAACCACACCCACTCATCAGATGTTTCTGTTTTCTTCGCTCTTTTTGTATATATTCGATCGACCCGGACATCGCCCGGCGAGCCGCCCCGGCCCTCGACCTTGACCCCGACATAATACGGGCGGGCATCGATCGACCACACCACTGACCAGCCGCTTGCATCGCCGGCTATTGATTCCAGCGTTAGGCCATCATGCCGACCCAACCATCGCAGCCCCTGCCGATGCAGCCGGCTCAGTGTGTCCTTGCTGCTCTTGACCAGGTAATCAACTTTGCCGCCGATATCTCCGTTTGGTGGCTCGATGTGAATCTGAAGGTTCCCGTCAGACCACGCTGCACCACGCCCCTTACCCACAGTGCGAACCAGAGGTTTCTCTGATAAGGTGCCACCCGGGCCGGTTCCACGAAAGCTCATCTCGGACCGGCCCTGATCTCGCCAGAAGGTCACGGAGTTCGTAATCGGCGTCGTGCGGATCTTATCTGTTCTCGCATCCACCGGCCAAGTGTCAATCGTGACCCGCACCGGCTCTTTCGGCATGTGCCAATCCGGGTCATCGTTGGTCATCAACTCGGTCAGGTACTCGACCACCGCCGACAGGTCGGCATTCGACTCCGAGTTTGATTGGATTGCGGATTGATCCGACGGTGAACCCGATGCTTCCTGGCCAAAATCCGGCGCCAGAACGAGCACACCCACCACCACCGAAAGAAACTTCCGGCCAACGAGCGGCATCACGAGCGGCATCACGGGGAAAGCCTACCAAACGGCTACCAATCCTGTCAACCCAAAATACGAAAATTGACTCAGCTGGCCGATCTTCTGCGGATCAGAACCCACGCAATACCTGCGGACAGGGCGCAGGCCACAAATATGAGTCCCGGCACCACAAGTTTGCGATACTGCCACTCCGACGCCAGCTCGACCATGACCCCATTCTGCCTCACCCAAGACTTCTTACGTAACCCTCGCATATCCGTCACCACCGTGGTCGTTTCCGGCGGATCACTCGGATCCGGCGCCTTGACAGCAGCAGCAAACTGTTCTGCAGATAATGTGGTTATCTCCCAAACCTCATACCTGTTCGATTCGCTACCGTCGGAATCGAATAATGAAAGTCGTCCGGCGATATACCGATCTACCCAAGGCAACAGGCGGTGATCATCACAAGACGAGGCCAAGACCCATGCCGCCCCCGAGGATTCTCGACCCTCGCGGAAGCTCACCCTGTCTATCTTTATATCGGTGGGGTCATCGCCACGCCCTTCGATTTTCATATCCGCAACCGGATCAGCTGCAGACCACACCGCCGACCAACCCTCGGGGCCGCCTCGAATCGACCCGAAGGTCCAGCGGAATCCATCAAGCCCATCCAAGCCCTGCATGGCCATGCGTCGACATGTATGTTTCACATCGCTGATGTCTTTCAGCACACTCTCACCCAATTGACCATGTGTCGGCTGAATGACGATCGATTGATCCCTGGCTGCCCACGAACAGTCGGCATTGATCGCCCTGTCATGCATGAGTCTATCGTCTGGACCAGCCACTCCAGAGGGGGATCGCCGAAACGTAAGCGACACCCGACCCTGATTGCGCCATATCGATGCCTGCGTGACCGCTGACATCAAGCTGATCTTGCCGGTTTTCGCATCGTTTGCCCAAAGCGCAATCGTCAAACGAAATGGCTCATCCGGGAAATGCCAATCCGGGTCGCCTTTCGTCAGCAACTCGCCCAAGTACTCGACCACCGCCGACAGGTCGGCGTTCGACTCCGAGTTTGATTGGATTACCGGCTGCTCCGATGGCGAACCCGATGCTTCCTGGCCAAGGGCCGGCGCCAGAACAAGCAGACCCACCACCACCGAAAGAAACTTCCGGCCAACGAGCGGCATCACGAGCGGCATCACGGGGAAAGCCTACC
>DRKT01000024.1 GCA_011053195.1 Phycisphaerales bacterium
ACAGATCCGCATGCCCCGCAAAGATGAGCAGATCGTCAGTCTGGGTGATGGGCTGGCCAACCTGCACCGCGCGATCGACGGGGCAGCAGAGAGCGTGATCCACCAGTTCCGTACCATCACCATCGACCAGGTGCACCAAGACCTCGACGCCGTGCGTTCGAGTGACCCGATGCCGATCGTGACGACCACCACGAACACCATCAATGGAGCACACACCGGCCAGCAGACCGCCTGACGGGCGTTTTTCGCGCCTGCGCGCGACCGGCCCGACCCGGGAGATTGGCCCGTTGATGGCCCCCCGCTGATCCAAAGGGCTGATTCTGACGTAGAGAGTCCTGTGCGGATCGCCGATATTCCCGTGTCAGCCTCCCTGCACGAGGAAGAGCCATGCTCCCAGCATCGTCGTCGCGAATCTCGACCGATCTCTCGCCCGAACTCCTCGAGCACATGGTCAAAATCAAGGCCAAGGCGATCGAGTACGGGCTGGACTTCTACGAGGTCGTCTTCGAGGTGCTCGACTTCGACACGATGAACCAGATCGCCAGCTACGGCGGGTTCCCGATCCGGTATCCGCACTGGCGCTGGGGCGCGGAGTACGACAAGATGTCCAAGCGCGACGCCTATGGCCTCGGGCGGATCTACGAGATGGTCATCAACAACGATCCGTGCTACGCCTATCTCCAGGAATCCAACGCGGTGATCGACCAGAAGCTCGTCATGGCGCACGTCTATGGTCACGCGGATTTCTTCAAGCACAACTTCTGGTTCAGCAAGACCAACCGCAAGATGATGGACGAGATGGCCAACCACGCGGCCCGCGTGCGCCGGCACATCGAACGCCAGGGACACGAGGTGGTCGAGCGGTTCATCGACACGTGCCTGAGCATCGAGCACCTGATCGACCCGCACTCGGTGTTCATCGAGCGCGAAAGGAATGCCGACGCGGGTGAGCCTTTCGAGCCGGCGCGGCTGCCGGCGAAGGACTACATGCAATCGTTCATCAACCCGGCCTCGGCGATGGAGGCGCAGAAACGCGCCCACGACGAGCGGATCAAGCGCGAGAAGGACATGATCCCCCGCCGGCCCGTGCGCGATGTGCTGATGTTCCTGCTCCAGCATGCGCCGCTGGAGGACTGGCAGTCAGACATCCTTGGCATCATCCGCGAGGAGAGCTACTACTTCGCGCCACAGGCCCAGACCAAGGTCATGAACGAGGGCTGGGCGACCTACTGGCACAGCAAGATGATGACGAGCCACTTCGTCGAGGCCTCGGAGATCATCCACTACTGCGACCAGCACGCGGGCGTGATCCACATGGAGCCGGGCGGCTTCAACCCGTACAAAATCGGGCTCGAACTCTGGAAGGACATCGAACGCCGATGGAACACGGGCCAGCACGGTCAGGAGTGGGACCGGCTCGACGACATCGGCGCCAAAAAGGCGTACGACGACAAGAGCGGCAAGGGCCGGGAGAAGATGTTCGAGGTCCGGCGGATCTACAACGATGTGAGTTTCATTGATGAGTTTCTCACGCCGGAGTTTGTCGAAGAGCACCGGATGTACCAGACGGGTGTGGACCCGCGTACGGGCGAGCGCAAGATCATCAGCCGGGACTTCGATCGCGTGAAACAAACCCTGCTCTACCGGATGACCAACATGGGCCAGCCGATGATGTATGTGGTCGATGCGAACTATCTGAACCGGGGCGAGTTGTATCTTGCGAACAAGTGGAACGGGCTGGAGGTGGATGCGGCCCGGTCGCTGCCGGTCTTGCAGAACCTGTGTCGGTTGTGGGGTCGGCCGGTGCATTTGCAGGCGGTGGTGCAGGAGCAGATGCAGTTGTTCAGTTGCACGAGCCCGGAAGGCGAGGCCGTGGTGACGGAGGATGGTCCGATCACCCAGCAGAAGATCAACGATGACACGCCCGAGCCGGCGCACGTGGTGATCTAGGCGCCTTCTGGTCGGCAGCGCGGGAAGAGGGGCGCTCTGTGCCGCCTGTGATGCCGAGATGTCCCCGAAACGTGTGGATCGTGGTTGTGATCGGCGCGGTGATTGGCATAGTTGTGGCGTGGTCGGGCCGGTCTTTGGCTTGGTTTGACCGCGACAATCTTTGCCCCCGCCCGGGGGCGGCCGAGGGTGCCCCCGGGCATCTCCGGCCGCCCCCTCGCCCTTTTTGCTGGTGTTGTTCCGAATGTGCGGTATCTTCCGGTTGTCCGGGAGGGCGGTCGGCGCGCCGGGTGCGCGCTACCAGCAGAAAGGGTGATGGCTGTGCTCGGTGTGTTCAGAGGCCTCTGGTCCGCGGCTGTGGTGATGGTGTTTCTGTCGTGGGGCGCCTCGGGGCAGTCGGTGGCGCGCTATGCCGACCCGGACGCGACGGGCACGGGCTCGGGCAACTCGTGGGCCAATGCGTTCCCGTCGATTCAGGCCGCGATCGACGCGATGCAGCCGGGCGACGTGCTGCTCAGCCGGGGCACGTTTTTCGAGGTGGCGGATATCCGGACCGAAAACATCACCTGGCTCGGCGACACCGACCCGAACAAGCCGACGTGGATCCGGGGCGACCGGTATCCGGCGGACCCGAACGACTGGAAGCCGACGGGCACGCCGGGCGTGTATGAACTTGGCAACATCCAATCGCTGATCAACACGGATCTGAAGCCGGGCTCGGTGGTGTACGACTACCGGCGCGATGACCTGACGGGGACCGTGACGGGGATCGATCTTTCCGATCAGATGGCCGAGCTGCCCGCCAACGGTGCAGGGGTCTACTTCGGCCACCTGCTGCACGCCGACGATGCGCTCGAACTGGCCACCACGCCCGGGAGCTGGCTCTGGGATCAGGCTGGCGATCGGGTCTTTGTGCATGTGCCCGAGGGTGTTGCGTTTGACCCGTCGCTGCTCGGCGTGTGCATCAACGGGCAGAACGGCGTGAGCCTGTGGAAGGGCGGCGTGCGCATCTCGGGCGTCAACACGCTCTGCACACCCGGCTTTGCCAGCAACAAGGGCTACGGGCTCAAGGGACTCGGCTCGTTCGACGGCAGCACGTTCGAGAACTGCGACATCATCGACTCCGGCTGGCATGCCGCGGGTTTCGAGATCGGCCGCCCGACCAACTGCACGCTGCGAAACATCCGCGCGTGGTCCTCCGGCGTTGACGGGTCCAACGGCAACATCGCCTTTGTCTTCTACTCCAATGCCGACAACGACAACGCGGGCCACCTCGGCGAAGACCTCACCTTCCACGCGTACCCGCTGCTGGGCGTCGATGGCGCCCCGATCTTCAACCTCTTTCGCCCGACGCTTGGGATATCGCACACCACAGCGCTTCCTCAGCACGACCTCGGCGGCATCCTCTGGCAACGGTGCCGATTTGTCGATTACCAAAGCCGGATCGAAGCCAAGCACGGTGCGATCGCGTACTTCGGCAACAGCATCGTCGCCAACAATGAACCGCATTTCATATCAAGCAACTTTGAGAACTACCCAGTGCAGGTCAAGGACTCGGTCTTCGAGGGCTCCAGCGCGCACCCGACGCCGGGCATTGCGTATGAGCGGTGCATCTTTGCCCCGGGATCGAGTTCGCCGCCGGATTCATACCGCACCCAGTTCTCCGGCTCGATCTTCATGCGTTCGTGCACCATCGAACTCGGCCGGGCCAGAACGGGCAACAAGACGACGTTCTTCGAGATGCTCGATTCCGCCCGGTTGTACCTTGAGATGTGCACGTTGCACGCCGACAGCATCGTGCCGCCCAAGAGCTTCTTTCGCCTGGATCACGGATGGGTGACCGCCCGGCAATGTGTGTTCAGCACGGTTCAGCCGACCGGCCTGCTGGCGTACGACCCGCAGGCCGACCCGACGCGGTATGCGGGGAGGCAGGACTTTGAATCGTGTTATTACGCGGGGCCGATCGACCTCGGATCGGGTGTTGACGAAACAACGGGCCTGGCGTGGGCCTCGGCCGAACTCGACCCGACGGGTGTCACCGGGCCCACCGGCGACTTCATCGACCCGGCCGGGCTGAACCTGCGCCCCGTGCCCGGCTCGGAACTGGCGACGATGAAAGCGCGGTCGCCGATCGACCAACTGCTCGGCCTGACCGACATCGACGGCGTGCCCTACAGCCGATCCTTCGGCGCTTCGCAGCAGCCATGCGTCGGCGATGTGAACCTCGATACGTACCTGCTCGCCAATGATTTCACCGCGTGGATTGTCGCGTTCAACGCGGGCGATCAGGCTGCGGATATCAACGGCAACGGCTCGCTGGAGGCGTCGGACTTCTCGGCGTGGATCGTGGCGTTCAATGCGGGCTGTCCGTAAGGCGCCTCATCCGCCGCCGAGCGGCTTGCCGGTGTCGAGGTCTTCCTTGCGGAGGTATCGCGTCAGGTCGCGCATGAGCCTGATGTTGCGGGCGCGCTGCTGGGGCGTGCCCCGGCTGCCGACGCGGTGCTCCATCATGTTGGCCAGTCGCGCCACGCCGCCGAGCGATGGGCCTCGCCTCGGGTTGCGAAACGCCTTCTGGTCGCGTTCGGCCTGGGCGAAGGCCTCTTCGAGGATCTCGCTGTCGGATTTGTCGGTCGGGTCGCCGTCGAGTTCCTCGCTGAGCCGGACCATCCCGACGAGGGCTTGCCTGAGATATTCCTCTTTGCTCTGCGGATCGGCCGCCGGCTGGTAGTCCTTGGCGAAGTGGTCGACGAAATCGAGCATGAGCTGGGCGACGTTTTCTTCGAGCTGGTCGCGCGCCGAGCCCGAGATCCCGGCCGCGAACGCCGCGAGCAGCGTGCTGTCACCGCCACCCATGGATTCGAGCCGTTTCGTGAGCGAGCCGACGAGTCGGACGCGCTCCTCGAGCGGGAGGTTGTTGAATTCGTTCTGAAAGAGCGTGTAGGTGAACAGATCGTCGAGCGGGTCGTCCTCGTAGTCGGGCCTCGGCATGGGGCGCAGGGCGAGGTAGGCGCCGAGCCCGCCGGCGATCAGCAGCAGCGTTGCAGCCGAGACCGAGACAATCTTGAATCGTCTGGCCCGCTCGGGCGTGTCGGTGTGCCGGGCGACAAAGGCCGACCAGAGCTGCTTCGGCCCCCGGCGCTTGACCTTGCGAGCCCGGCGCTTCACCGGAACGACCGGCTCGTTGCCATCATCAAGCAGTGGCTGCAGACCCGGCCCGGTCATGGCGCGGGCCTCGGCGGGATGATCGGCCTCGGTGTGATCTCGCGGAGGAACAGCTCGAACTCGCGCTGTGTCGGATCGACATTGAAATCGGCGCGGAGGGTCGGGAAGTAGAGCGCGTTGCGCCCGTCGCCGGCGCCCTTGGGATGCCAGGTGTCGGCATCGACAAGGATCGGCCAGTCGCGGCGTTCAAGGCCTCGGGTGATGGATTTCTGGATGACGCCCCGGGGCGCATTTGGAAAGAGCTCGAAGATTTCAGAGGCGAAGATGAGCTTGCCCGCGACGTATTCGTAGCTGGTGCCGAAGCTGCGGTAGACGGGTTCGTAGCCGGTCTGGGCGTCGTCGCTGGTGCGGTCGGCGGGGCATTTCCATGGATCATCGGCGATGTAGAACGAGCCGGGGTCGTTCGGGTCTTCCCGCCGGGGAACGGGCACGTCGAGGTAGTCTGCCAGCACCGAGAGCAGGGCCGGGTCGTTGGCGTTGCCGTCGGGTCCGGTCAGGGGCAGGACATCAGGCACCAGTTCCGTCGCGTTGTAATACAGCCCCAGCCCGAGACCGAGGCCCTTGAGATTCGCCAGGCATTTGACATTCTGGGCCTGCTCGCGGGCTCGCCCGAGCGCGGGGAGAAGGATCCCGATCAGCACGCCGATGATCGAGATGACCACCAGCAGCTCGATGAGCGTGAAGGCGCTGGCCGGTGTTCTCCGACGGTTCGGGTCCATGTCCACAGCGCAGCATACCGCCTGGCAGCTCGGAAGGGTGCAGTCCCCGCCGGGAATCAGGCGGCGATGCCGATGCGTGAGCAGTTGGTGATGATGTTGCCGGAGCGGATCATGGACCAGAGTTGCCGGCGCTGGTTCTCGGTGATCTCGATGAATGAGACGCCGAAGACCATGCCTCGGAAGGCCTGTTTCTTGATCCACCGGACCTCGCTGACGAGCGAGAGGACATCCTCATCGCTGGTGATGTTGATCATCAGGTTGGTGCCGGGCCGGGTGCCGCCGGGCAGTTTGCCCTTGATGCGCAGGCCCGTGGATGAGGCGTCGACGATCTCGCCGACGTTGGATCTCAACTCGGAGCACTGGACCCGTCCTTTGTCGCGACGCTCCTCGGCATTTGGCTGGTTGTATGGCTCGGTCATCATGCTGGTTTCCCCCCGCAACTGGTTCGCAGGCCAAGCTTCAGATATGAGCCCGCCGATGGCACGCGACTTTCATCACCCGGTGTTGGTGGTGGTCCGGCTGTGCGGGTTGGCGTGTTCTCGGGGCCAGAATGTGCGGTCTGGCGCGGTTGTGCCGGGGTCCGCGCCGGCCCCGCGCCGGGATTGGGTGGGCCCTGTCGAGGGCCGGTTCATCTTTCATGGGTCCGGACAGCCCCGGGCGGCAATGAGAGAAAGGACCGATCATGTTTCGTTCAACAACGCTGGGAGTTTTGGGGTGTGGTTTGGCTGTTGGGGTCGCCGGGGTTGCTGGCGCCGAGCCGACCGCGGGCTCGCTTTCGATCGAGCAGATCGCCACGATCCCGGATATGGGACGCATGGCTGTGAACCCGGCGACGGGCGAGATCGCCTTCGGCCGGACCGGGCCCGGAGCCGGGAGTGCTCAGTTTTTGCGCGTACTCGGAACCGACGGCTCGCTGCACACGGTCGGCGACCAGGCCATCCGCGATCCCGATGCGGTGGCGTGGGACGTGGACGGGCTCTTCTCGCCGGCGGGCTCGCTGCTGGTCGGGTCCAACCGCGGGATTTTCGCAATCCGCCCGGACAACAGCATCATGACCGTCATGGAGGCCGGCAGCGATCTGGTCAACCCTGAAGACCTGAACCTCGCGGCCGACGGCGGGCTCTACTGGGCAGACTACGGCCTGAGCAGGGTCCAACGCCTGAGTATCCACGGTTCGGTCTCGACCGTCCTCACCACCGCCGACCCCGTCGTCCGGGTCGATGTCGATGAATTCGGGTCGCTGGCTTCGGTCGATGTCATGGGCGGCGTGATCCAGCCCGGCGCCATCGCCGGCACGCCCAATTTCTCCGAACTCGTCTTCGGCGACGGGAGCGACCTCTGGGGCGATGACCGATACGCACTGGACACCGGCTCGGGCAGCGTCGTCCGGCTGTTCGACGACGGCTCGATCGAAACGGTTGTTTCCGGTCTGTTCGACGGTGTGGACCTCAGCCAGCCCCACGCTATGGATGCCAATATCGCGTTCCTGCCGACCGGGGAGATGCTCATCGGCGTGCCGGTGACGGGCGAGCTGTACTCGGTGGTGCCCGCTCCGGGGGCGCTGGCGATCGCGGCGATGGGCGGCGTGTTGGCGGTCCGGCGTCGGCGATGACGCTACGCTCGCCCTGATGGACGAGTCGCCGAGAGAAACCGAGCAGGAATCGCCCGGGGTGGGCTTTGCGGAGTTCGGCCGCGCCGGCCCCGTGGCGATTGTGGCGGCGCTGATGCCGGCGGCCGGCGGGTTTCTGCTGCTGATCTTCATGCCCAAGGTGGCGCACGCGCTCAACGGGCTCGGCACCATGGGCCTGCTGGTCTACATCATGGGCTTTGCCATCGCCAGCGGTTTGGCGCTGCTGCCGACGTATGCCCAGGCCCTGCTCGGCGGGTACACCTTCGGGCTGGCGCTCGGGGTCCCCGGGGCGATCGCGGGGCTGCTCCTCGGCTCGTTCATCGGCTACTTCATGGCGCGAAGGCTGACGGGCGATGATGTCGTCGCCGCGATCAACAAGCACCCGAAATGGAAGATCGTGCTCAATGATTTCTTCCCGGATGCGGCCATCAACGGCCCGCCCCACGGCTTCTGGCGCACGCTCGGGATCATCACCCTGATCCGGTTCCCGCCGAACTCGCCCTTTGCCCTGACCAACCTGGCGCTGGCGTCGGTGAAGGTGAGGCTTGTGCCGTTCGGAATCGGGACCGCGGTCGGGATGCTGCCGAGGACGGCGCTGGTGGTCTGGCTCGGGACGCTGATCCATGGCGAGCTCTCGAAGGACGCCATCGGCGCGGCCAAACCCAAGTGGCTCCTGCCGGTGGGCATCGGGGTTTCGATCCTGGTGCTGTTCATCCTGGCGCGGATCGGGGATCTGGCGATCCGGCGGGCGGCCGGGCGCGAACGCGAGGCCCTTGAAACGCTGGACGCATCCGAGGCCGAATAGGTCCCCGTGCAGCCCGGAGCGCCGAGCCGGGTACAGTCCGGCAGCCGGCGCCAGGTCCGAATACATCGCGGCGCCCCAATCGAGGAATCAAACCATGACCAATCGTGTGATGTTGTCGGTGATCGGCGGGCTGGCTGTGGGCTTTGCGATGCCCGCATCGGCGGGTTCGATGAGCGCCCAGCCGGATGAGCACGAACTCATCCCCCGCGAGGTGCTGTTCGGCAACCCCGAACGCGCATCCTTCCGCGCCAGCCCCACCGGCGAATACTTCAGTTGGCTGGCGCCCAAGGACGGCGTGCTCAACGTCTGGATCGCACCCGCGGACAACATCGACAAGGCACGCGCCGTCACCAACGACACCTACCGCGGCATCCGGCAATACTTCTGGGCCTTCAACGGCTCGCACATCGTCTACTTCCAGGACAAGGGCGGCGACGAGAACTTCCACGCCTACTCCATCAACATCAACACCGGCGATGAGATCGAACTCACGCCGTTCGACGGCGCCCGCGCCTCGCTCCAGCAGACCAACCCGGACAACCCGGACGAGATCCTCCTCTCCATCAACAACCGGAACCCGCAGCTCTTCGATCTGCACAGGGTCAATGTCGTCACGGGCGAGATGACGCCGGTGATCGAGAACACGGGCTACCTCGGCTACACCACGGACGACGACTACAACGTCCGGTTCGCGGCGAAGTATGACGAGAACGGCTCGGTCATCTACTACGAAGTCGCCGGCACCGAAGTCAACCCGGAACCCTACCTGACCGTGCCCAGCAGCGATTCGCTGACCACATCCATCGTCGGGTTCAACCACGCCGGCGACAAGCTCTACCTCATCGACAGCCGGACCGGCAACACGGCGGCGCTGTTCGAGCGCGACATGAACACGGGCCAGACCGACATGCTCTACGAAAACGAGCTGGCGGACGTCTCGGACACGATGGTCGATCCGAAAACGCGCGAGGTGCAGGCGGTCGCCTCCAACTACCTGCGCACAACATGGGACGTGCTCGACCCGACCATCGCCAAGGACCTCGAATACCTGCGAACCGTGCAGGACGGCGAGATCCACGTCACCAGCCGGGTCGCGGACGACTCGCTCTGGACGGTCGCCTTTGTGCGCGACGACGGGCCGGTCGAATACTGGACGTACGACCGCAAGGCGGGCAAGGCCGATTATGTCTTCAGCAACCGGCCCGAACTCGACAAGCTCGAACTGGCCAAGATGCACCCCGTCGTCATCAAGGCACGCGACGGGCTGAACCTCGTCAGCTACCTCACACTCCCGGCGTGGACCGACACCGACGGCGACGGCGACGGCAAGCCCGGCGAGGCGCTGCCGATGGTCCTGTTCGTCCACGGCGGGCCATGGGCTCGCGACTCGTGGGGCTACAACCCATACCACCAATGGCTCGCCAACCGCGGCTATGCGGTGCTCAGCGTCAACTACCGCGGCTCGACGGGGTTCGGCAAAGATTTCATCAACGCCGGAAACTATGAATGGGCCGGGAAGATGCACGACGACCTGCTCGACGCGGTCCAGTGGGCCGTCGACAGCGGGATCGCCGACAAGGACCGGGTCGGGATCATGGGCGGCAGCTACGGCGGATACGCCACGCTCGTCGGACTCACCTTCACGCCGGATGAATTCGCCTGCGGCGTGGACATCGTCGGGCCGAGCAACCTCATGACCCTGCTCAGCACCATCCCGCCCTACTGGAAGCCGGCGATGGAACTGTTCAACATGCGCGTCGGCAACATGAGCACGGATGAGGGCAGGGCGCTGCTCGAATCGCGCAGCCCGCTGAACTTTGTCGACAAGATCGAGAAGCCGTTGATGATCGGCCAGGGCGCCAACGACCCGCGCGTCAAGCAGAGCGAGGCCGACCAGATCGTCAAGGCCATGGAGGCCAAGGGGATTCCGGTGACATACGTGCTCTTCCCCGACGAGGGCCACGGCTTTGCGCGTCCGGAGAACAACCTCGCGTTCAATGCCGTCACCGAGGCCTTCCTCGCCGAGCACCTCGGCGGCCGGTACGAGCCGATCGACGATGACTTCGAGGGCTCATCCATCACCGTCCCGTCCGGCGCCGACGAGATCCCCGGCCTCAGCGGCGCTCTGGACAAGGAATAAAGGAGCGGCACATGGCGACGACACCGGTTGATGCCGACGAAGTGCGCACCATCGCGCACCTCGCGAGGCTGCGGTTCGATGATGACACGGTGCGCCGGCTCGGCGTCGAGCTCGCCGACATGCTCGAGCTGGTCGGCGCCCTCGCGGATGCCGACCTCGATGGCGTCGAGCCCATGCTGTTCGCCGGCACCGGCTCAAATCGGCTTGCTGAGGACGAGCCGGGCGCCACGCTGAGCGCCGAGCAGGTCGCAAGGCTGGCGCCGGATTCCGAGTCCGGCATGATCCGCGTGCCGAGGGTTCTTGACAGCGGCAAGCACTGAAAAAAGTCCCCCGCCGAGGCGGAGGACCTGTGTTCAATTGATCGGGCTATTCGGCGGGATCAGTTGCAGCCGGCGTTGAAGTTGGCGACCCACGCGGTGAAGTCGGCGGAGGTACACATGCCGTCGCCGTTCTGATCGCATTCCGGGGCAGCCGAGTTGAATGCGGCGATCCATGCGGTGAAGTCGGCCGAGTCGAGCGTGCCGTCGTGGTTGACATCGGGCAGGCATGTCATCATGCACTCATCGGGGAAGCCGTCGCCGTCGGCATCGGTGAGGACGCCGGCGGCGATGTCACACTCGTCGGGGATGCCGTTGGCGTTGCAGTCGCCGCTGAAGCCTGTCGAGATATCGGCGCTGTCGGCGATGCCGTTGCCGTTGCAGTCCGAGGCGCCGATGCGCAGGTGGTAGACATCCTGCTCGCCGTTGAACGTGGCGGCCCAGGCGAGGTCGGCGCCGAGCAGGTCGGAGCGCATGTGGTAATAATCGCCGATCTTGTTCTGCTGGGGCCAGCCGATGTGGCTGTTGAACTGCGGGCTCATGGCGACGTTGGCGGACCATGTCTGCCCGCCGTCGGATGAGGATGAGTAGTAGAGTCTTGATTGGTTGCAGATACCGGTTTCTCGTGAATCATTCCAGACGACATCGATCCGGCCGTTGGGCGCGACGGACATGGTGCCGAACCACTGATAACTCCCGCTGCTCGGCGGGTCGTCATTGACGCGGGTGGAGGTGAAGGTCTGCCCGCCGTCGGTGGAGATCGCGCACCGGACATCGAGCGGGTCGGCTCCGGCCGGATCGACGGAGCCGACGATGTAGACGTTGCCGTCGTTGGGTCCGCCGGAGTTGTCCACGCCGACCCAGAGCTGGCCCCAAAGGCCCTGCGGGTTGGGGTCGCAGTTTCCGCCGAGGTTGTAGACCGCGCCCAGGTCGACCTGTCGGCTTGTGAAGGTGGGCGTCTGGTTCGGGTCTTTGGCGTTGGTTGATTTGAGCAGGTAGACGTTGCCGTTGTTGAAGCTGACGCCGACGATGTAGAGTGTGCCGTCGCTGGCGATGGCCATCGATCCCCAGACGGGCGAGTTCGGGATGGCGATCGGGCTCATGTAGGTGAGTCCGCCGTCGGTGGAGCGTGAGAAAATCTGGTTGCCGCAGCACCCGGCAGCGGTGGACCAGACCTCGTAGAAGTTGCCGTCGCCGATGCCGCCCGTGCGGTCGATGGCGATCCACTGCTTGTCGCCCCCGAGCGCGGGGTGAGGCGGGGACCACGTCTGCCCGCCATCGGTCGAGATGAACGTGTCGAGCGAGAAATCTCCTTTGAGCGAAGAATAATAAATATTGCCGTCGGCGTCGGCATCGAGCACCGGGTCGGACCGGAACGTGCCGGGCGTGAAGACCTGCTGGTTGTGCCACGTCCGCCCGCCATCGTTGGACCAGGCATTGCCCGCCTGACGGAAGCTCGAGTTCACGTTGTCGAACTGGCGCCAGCCGATGACGATGCGGTTGGGCGCGGTCGGGTCGATCGCCATCGAGGGCTCGTTGGCCGCATCGCCGAGGATGTTGTTGCCGTTGGCATCGACATTGACCTGCGTGATGCCGAAGCCGCCCATCAGCAGCGGATTGGTCGGTGAGGTCTGCGGATTGGTCTGGATCAGGTAGGGCCCGGCTGGGGTTTCCAGCACCGGAGGTTTACCGTCCGGACCGACAAACGTCTTGAACTTCCCTTCTGGCTGAGGCCCGAGCAGTTGACCCGAACACACCGCCGACCCGGCGCACGCCACGAGGGCCGCCGCACACACGCGCGAAATCGTCATCTCGAACTCCTTTATTCCTCGCCCCCGCGTCGATGTCAGTCTACCGGAGGGCTCGCCCGGAATACAGGGTGTTCCTGCGAAAGCATCGCCGGCCAAAGCGCGGGCCCGAACCACAACCGGGCCGGTCCTGAAAGGAAATGGATGCGGATCGTTGGGGTCGGCTGCGATGTTTACTGAAGATTCACCGGCATCACGACGTACACAAAGTCATTCCCGGCCTTGATCAGCCCCGGCTTGTTCGTGCTCTTGAGCTCGAGGATGACCTGATCCTCCGGCACCACGCGCAGCGCCTCGGCGATGAACTGCGGGTTGAACCCGATCTCCACATCCTCACCCTCATAACTCGGCAGATCGACATTGATCGTCGCCGACCCGACCTCGGGCGCCCGGCTGGCGAGCTCGAGCTGTTTCGCCTCGCCGTGGAAACTCAGCCGCACGCCGCGGGATTCCTCGTTGGTCAGCAGCGAGGCGCGCTTGACCGCGTGCATCAGCACCGCCTTGTCGAACGAGGCCTTCTTGTCCTGGTCCTTGGGGATGACATCCTCGTAGGGGGGGAACGTGCCCTCGACGAGCGTGGTCGCCAGCGTGGCCCGAGCGCCGGAGCCGTCCGCCTCGGCGCCACCGATCGCAAACACCGCCTGCGAGTCCGTGATCGCAACCGTCACCACTTCCTCGGCATCATCCGCCAGTTTGACCAGCAGGTTCAGCGCCTTGGACGGGATGATGCAGCTCGCCGGCGGGCCGTCGTGCTTTGATGGCGGGACCGAGCCCCGGCACAGCGCCAGCCGACGCCCGTCCGTCGCGACCATTTCGAGTTTCTTCCCGTCGCGTTTGATGAGCACGCCGTTGATCGCGTAGCGCGTGTTCTCGCGCGCCGCGGAGAAGATCGTCTTTCCGATCAGCCCGGTGATGATGCCCGCCGGCGCGTGATAGACATCCTTGGGCTTGGGTCCCGTCTTGCCCGAGGCAATATCGGCGAAGGACGGCAACTCGGGGAAATCGCCCGGCGGGTAGCCATAGACCGTGAAGTGCGCATCGGCGCCGATGATCTCGCACGAGTCCGCATCCGTCTCGATCGTCAGCGTCGGCTCGTTGTCCTCGGCGCTGATGATCTGGCGGAGCTTGTCCGCCGGCACCAACGCCTCGCCCGGTTCCTTCACCTCCACCGAGAGCGTCGAGACGCGGACGGAGACCTCGCCATCGGTCGCTTCGAGCGTCAGCGTGCCCTCATCGCCCTCTTTGCTCGCCGAGAGCTTGATGCAGGCGAGTTGGGGCTTGGGGCCCCGGCTGTTGACCACGCCCGCAACAACATTGACGGCTTCGAGCAGTGCGGATCGATC
>DRKT01000025.1 GCA_011053195.1 Phycisphaerales bacterium
GAGAAACTGAACCGCGAGATCGTCGCGTTCGACGACGCACACCCATCCCCCACCGCTGAAGAACTCGAACAGCGAGACGACATCATCGCTCGGATCGACCAGCTTCAGGCCTTCCAGAACGCATACGAGGATGTCGGCCCGATCTTCGATTGCGTGGTCTTCAACGATGGCAATACCTGGCGGGCGGCGATCGACACCGACGGCGACGGCGACTTCTCCAATGAGAAAACACTCACCAACTATCGCGATGAGCACGAGTTCTCGACGTTCGGCGAGGACAACCTGCTCAACTATGTGCTGAACATCTATCAGGATGGTGATGTGCTCTCGATCGTCGCCGACGCCGGCGCCCACGGCACACACGTCGCGGGCATGGTCGCCGCCAACTTCCCGGATCAACCCGAACTCAACGGCATGGCGCCGGGCGCGCAGATCGTCGCGGTCAAAATCGGCGACACCCGGCTCGGATCCAGTTCAGTCGGCACCGGGTCATCCCGCGGCTACACCACCGTCATCGAGAATCAATGCGACCTGATCAACAAATCCTACGGCGGGGCGAGCGCCTTCCACGACAGACGCTACCGCAACGACCGGCTCGCCTCGGAAATCGTCGACAAATTCGGCGTGATCTTCGTCGCCTCCGCCGGCAACGAAGGCCCCACGCTCTCGACCGTCGGCGGCCCGGGCGGAACGACCAGTTCACTGATCGGCGTCGGAGCGGCGATCTCGCCCGAGATGATGAAGGCCCAGTATGCCGTGCGCGAGGGACAGCGTGAGATGATCTATCCGTGGTCGAGCCGAGGCCCGACGCTCGATGGTGATCTCGGCGTCGATATCTGCGCCCCGGGCGGCGCGATCTCGCCCGTCCCGAACTGGACGCTCCAGAAAACCAGACTCATGAACGGCACGTCGATGTCCTCGCCCAACACCTGCGGCGGGATCGCCCTGATCCTCTCCAAGCTCAAGCAGGAAGGCATCGCCTACTCACCGCACGCCGTCAAGCGGGCGCTCATCAACACAGCCCGGCAGATCCCGGACCAGTCGCCCTGGGCGCAGGGCCATGGCATGATCCAGATCGACGCGGCGTATGAGTATCTGGTCAACGAAGTGAACGACTTGGACCGGGATGTGCGCTTCAGTGTCACCGGACCGAACGGTGTCCGCGGCGCGTACCTGCGCGAACCCTACGAGAACAACCAGCCGGTCGAAACCCGGATCAAGCTGGAACCGAATTTCCATGAAGACGCAGATAACCGCGACAAGGTCGCATTCGAGATGAGACTGAATCTGGAGGCGACCGAGCCGTGGGTCGAGGTGGCGTCGTTCATCAATCTTGTCTATGGCGGCAAAACGACCGATGTGCGCATCGACCCGACAGGGCTCGAGCCCGGGGCGCACTTTGCGGAGGTGCTCGCCTACGACGCCGACCGCCCGGATGCGGGCCCGATCCTGCGGTATCCGATCACGGTGGTTCGGGGGATCGAGGTCGGCCCCGAGAGCGGATACACCTGGCACGAGACGATCGATTCCGGGCCGGGCGATCTGAACAAGTGGTTCTTCACGACGCCGGAGGATGCGACGTGGATGGACCTCATCATCCGCCGAAAGGACACCGACACGAGCCGGCTCCTGCTGATCCAGATGCTCCAGCTCGTCAAAGACAAGGCCAGCCCAACGCGAAAGCTGACGGAATGGGTCCGTTTCGATGACGAAGATGAGCAAATGTATTCGATGGCGGTCGACGGCAACCGCACACTCGAGATCGATGCGGCCCACTACTGGTCCAGCATCGGTCCCGGCGAGTTCGAGTTCGAGGTCCGTTTCCGCGGCCTCAGACCCGAGCCGAGCAATGTGCTCATCGACGGCGGCTCGCTCGTCACCCGCTTCGACGTCCTCAGCCCGATGCGCGACGCCATCATCAGCCCTTCGGGAAGCCTGACTGGTCTCCGCCGAAGCATCAGACCGAGCGAATCAACCATCCGGGCGCTCGACCCGGTCCGCGACCGCCTCCCCGACGATCGGCAGATGTACGAAAATGTGCTGACGTATGACCTCTCACTCGCCGACGAGGCCAACCTCAAGATCGACCCGGCCATCAACCTGGTCCCGCATGCATGGGAGGAGTACGAGGGCTTCCTGTGGTACATCTTCGGCGAGAACGGCGAGCTGGTCGAATCGCAGGCGGGCGAGGATGTCGACATCTCGCTGAACAAGGGCGACTACACACTCAAAATCCAGATCCGCCATGATGATCCGGACATGCTCGAACTCGTCAACGATGCGCCGATCCGCCTGACCTTTCAGCTCGACAGCCCGATCTCGCTGAGTTTCACCCGGACCCCCGATGAGGCCTTCGAGGGAGGCGGTCGCTTCGGAAACCCCGAGCTCGAAACCGGCGCCTCGATGCCCGTCTACATCGCAACCCCCGGCTATGACGCCCTGCCAGACTTTGCAGAGCCCGGCGATCTGCTGGTCGGATCATTCACGATCGGCGGACATTCGGAACTGCTCGGGTCCAACAGTCGACCCGGCGGCTGGCCCGTAGAAATGACCATCCCGCCGGAGCCTATCGACAAGCCCGAACCCGAGGCCAGCGATGACACCCAAGATCAGGCCGATCCAGTGGACCAGATCCGCGAGGACATCCGCGATCTGAAGATCGCGGGTCTGGACCAGCTCATGGATGCCGACCATGCGGAGGCGTTCGACAGCCTGGCCAACGAGATCCTCGCCGAGTGGCCCGATTCGCTCCAGGTTCTGGTCAAGGTGATGGAGCGCGCGGTTCACATCGCCGATGACGAGAACCCGAACACGCAAGCCATCATCACAGCGAGCCAGGCAGTGATCGATGCCATCGACACCGATGAACTGGCCGCGTACGTCGGCATCAACCATGACCCCGACGCCGATGACTTCGATAAGGAACTCGATGAACGCATGACCGAGGAAAAGGAAGCGCTGATCGACGCGCTCACGCAGATCGCCCTGGCGCTCGGCAAGGTCGCCGACGCGGACGACCCCGAATCGGTGCAAGCCTTCGACGAGGCACTCGACCGGCTCGAAGCGTGGACGGATCTGGAAGGCGATGACTTCTTCGAACTCCGGCTCATGCGGGAACGCCTTCACGGCCGGCTCGGAAAGGCGCTGACACTGCTCAGCGAGAGGCTTGAAAGCAACCCGGACAAGGCGCTGTACGAGCTGCGCATCGAACTGCTCGAAACCATCGGCTGGGAGCCTTGGGCCGAACACGAGCGTGAGATGATGCTTGTGCGGTACCCTCCGGCCAAGCCCTTGTTCTGACACACGCAATCATCGAAAAACAAACAGAGGGACGGGTTCCGTACCCGTCCCTCTGGCATTGGTTCGTTGTGTGAAGCCGGGGGTTTAGTAGGCCCAGGTCAGCATGGCGAAGAAGTCGACATCGTTCTTGCGGGCGTTGCCGCTCGGGTCGTTGTCGTACCGATCCTCAGCACCGATGCGCAGCGCCATGTTGGTCTCGGGATCAACCGCGAGCTCCCAGACGGCACGGGCCCGTGTGCGGACGTGGCTGGCATCGCCGAGATCGGGGAAGATGTCCAGAACCGCGGTCAGCTTCTGGCGTTCACTGATCTGGTGGGTGAGCTCGAAGGTGATGATGCCCTCGCCCCGCCACGCGGTGTCATCGCTGCCGATTTCCTTGAGCGCACCGACACCGACCTTCCCGAGCAGATTGGTCTTGTCGTCGTCAATCAGGACCCGGCCGGCACCGCCATAGAGCGAGAGCCGGGTGTCCCATGCCTGAAACTCGTCATACTCGAGCTGCGCCCGCGAGAAGGCAAACCAAGGCGAATCGTCAAACAGGTAATCGTTGTTGAGCAAGGCCTGAGCCTTGTTCTCGCTGGTGGCGCTGTCGTCCTTGGCGTAGGAATACCAAGCGAGGAACGTGGTCTTGTTCCTGTCGGTCTCGCGCACACCATCGGCCGAGGCGCGGAAGTTGAACCGCTCGGTGTTGCCGTCGGACCCGGTGACCCCGAGCGAGACATTGCCGGCCCAACCACTGAAGAAGCCCTGAGGCAGCGCCTTCACATCATCCGCGAGCTGCTGGGCCGCATCCGCAGCGCCCTGAGCCATGACCGGACCGGCAAGCGCAGCGCCGGCCGCCAAAACCATCCAAACTTTTTTTCCCATTGTTGTGTCCCTTCTTTACTTCCCCTCACGATGGGTCGCAAGTCTAGAACTGCCAAATCAGCTCGGCGCGGAGGTCGAAGTCGTTCCGCTCGTTTTTTCGGTTCGGCCTGGGGTCGTAGCGATTCTCCGCGCCAAAGCGCAGGCTGAGCCCGGATTCCTCGTCAAGCATGTAATCCCACGAAGCCCGGGCGTTGACTCGGTATCTGCTCGGTTGCTCGATCTCCGGGAAGTAGTCCACGTTCGCCGACACCTTGCTTTTCGCGTTGAGAATGTGGGTCGCCGAGAGGAAGAAGGCGCCCTCGGGCACCCAGCGGTCATCCCCGACGCCGAACTCCCGCGTGGCACTGATCCCGAAGCGAAGCAAGGCATCGGTCTTGTCATCCTTGGTGATCTGGTATCGCCCACCGCCACTGAGCGAGATGCGATAGTCGAAGTCGCGGAACTGGTCAAATTCCAGGATGGCCCGCAAAAACACGCCGGAAAACTTGGTCTTTCCGGTGGCCCAATCTTGGGTTGCGCTGCTCGTGACTCGGTTCTCGCTCTCGCCGTTGTTGTCTCGTGCGAAGGCGTAATCGGTTCGGAGCGATGTCTTGTGACCGCCGTAGGGCTTATTGACATTGAAACCGCCGAGAAACCGTATCCGATCACTGTTGCCAGAGGACAGGTCGGAACCAAACCGAACCTCACCGGTCCAACCGGAGAACAGTTGTTCCAACAAGCTCGGTTCGGGGATGATCTCGGGCCCGACCTCGGCCTCCTTCTCGGCCTTGGCCGCCTCTTCCGGAGAGGGTAAAGGTTGATCGCCCTCGGGCTGGACCGCGCCATCAGGTCGCAGGTCAACATAGGGCAAAGTCAGGATCCCACTCCCACGCCCCCCGGCCCCATCTCGCGCCAAGCCCCGGGCCGACTGAACCGGAATGAACGCGACCAGAACCACCAGAATCGGGGGCACTTTGGCGAACCCGATTCCCCAATGCCCGGATGGGTCGGTTAGACTCTCCGGACGGGAATCGGGAGCCCCTGCCACCCGCTGCACTTGGAAGGCACCGGCCGCCGATGAGTGAGAACGTGATGGAACACGAATACGACGAAAAAAATCTCCGCACCGGGCCCGCCGACGGAGCCGA
>DRKT01000026.1 GCA_011053195.1 Phycisphaerales bacterium
CGGCATCGGCGACCGAACGCGGGCGCATCTTCGCCTGCGCCTTGGCGCGAGCCGCCCGCAACGAGCGAACCGATTCCGTCTCCTGCTCGGGCGCCTTGAGAAAGAGCTTGTTCCAGACGGCTGCGAGCACGCCCAGGTCAATCCGAACCCGACGGATTGCGACATCAACCAGAAACATCGCGACCGCAGCAAGCATGACCGCCAGGTAGATCGGCTGGCGCGAGACTGGTTTTTCAAGACCATCTCTGAGCCAAAGGTTTGCCTGCGCGGCATCTTCGCTCAGCACGCGCCCGCCGGTGCGTTCGGCGATCTGGCGCAGCAATCCCGCGTTGTCCTCGAGCGCCCGGAATTCATCGGTGAATGGCTTGGTCAGGGCGGCCTGGATGGTGCCCTCAATCCGAGCCCGAGCATCGGTCGCCGGTGCGGCATACCGAAGCCCGACAATGTACGAGCCGGGCAAGTCCGATGGAAATCGCCCGACATAGCGCCCGGGTCCTTCCTGCTGGAGCACGACCTCACGGGATGAGCCGTCCGGCCCGGCGACGCGACCGGTGATGCGCGCAAAGTTGATGCGTTCGCCCGAATCTGCCTCGGCCAGATCAACCGTGAGCACGGATTCATCGCCGACCTGCTCGATGCGCGCCCTGGCCTCGGCCGACCCGGTCGGGCGCATCACCCAGCGGACATGCTGGCTCCAAAAAGCCTGATAGCCTGACCATCCCGACCACGCCGGCGACCATCGGGTCGTGACATCACTCGTGAATGCAACGACGCGCCCGAGCCCTCGCTGCCACTGGGCGAGGATCGGGTCGTCCTGGGGCCCGCGCATCGTCACAATCGCCAGGCCGTCCTGCCGATCCGCCGTGACGACGTAGCCCTTGATCGGAGGCACCGAGGTGACGCCGGACATCGCCTCGCTCGGCATGCCCGTCAGATTCGGCGTGAACGGATCACCCTCCCAGATGAGCGAGCGTTTGACGGTTTGGGCTTCTTTGATGAAAATCTTCGGGATGGTGGCGAGTTGCCTGGTTGATGTGATGCTGTAGTACCGCCCGCCGGTGAACTCCGCGATGTCCTGAAGCCGGCGCAGATCGGGGCTGCTGATGCCCGAGTTGTGCGGGAAGACCCCGATGGTGCTGATGGTGATCCCGGAATCGACATATTTTTGGAGTATGGCTTTCGAGGGAGGCGAGGGGTCGCCGTCGCTGACGATGATGGCGTGCTTCTGCCCCGCCGGTGCAGGAGCCAAAGCCTTGTAGGCCAGCACAACCGACGAGTGCATGCTCGGCATATCGCCGAAAGCAAGTCGATTGATCGCCGAACGCACCGCCGATCCGTCGCCGCGTTCCGACAGCGGGTAGACCCATTTCACGTCGCCGCCGAAACCTGTGTATTCAACAATCCCAATAAGATCCAGCCTTGAGAGCGCATTGGCGGCGGCCTCGGCCGTCTTCTTGCCATAGAACACGCCCTCGGGCATCTCGATCGAGTGCATAATCAGCACAAGCGCCCCGCGCGGCATCTGTCGGGACTGCGGCGGGTCCAACTGCACAGGCAGCACATCCTCCACGGGCGAACCGATCCAGCCACCGGCGCCGAACGAGTCCGGCCCGCCCGTCATCACCAGCCCGCCGCCACCATCCTCGACGTACTGCTTGATCGCGCGTTGCTGCGCTTCGCTCAGGGCGTACGCAGGAACATTGCAGAGCACCACGGCGTCGTAGGCGTTGAACCCGATCAGCGAATCCGGCGCCGACTCAGCGCTGAGCGAATCCACACCGATCCGCGCCGACTCGAGCGCCGAAACGAGATCCACCGATTCCTTCGGCGACTCGCTCAGCACCAACACCCGCCCCTCGCCGGAGAAAAACGTGATCGAGCTGGCGCGATTGTTTTCATCGACCACATCGCCGATGCCCCGCTCATCCTCGTCCGGCTCGAAGACCGCCGTGATCTCCTGCGGCCCACGTCTGGTCATCGCCAGAGGAATCGAAAAAGTCTGGCTGCCCGGCTCGACCTGCACCGGTGTGCCGACGCCCGGCCCCGATGGATCGAGGTCAATCGGTGTGCCATTGATCAGAATATTCAGTGTGCCTTTCGTCTGACGTGTTGATCGCATGGTGACGCGCGCACTGATGATGTCGCCCATCCGCGCATTCGTCGGCGTCTCCACCTTCTCGACAATCACCTCCCCCTCATACCGATACGTCAGGGGCAGGACATCAATCGGGACACCCATCGCGCGGGCGCTCTCGGCTGCAGCGTTCAGACTCCCCACCGTTTCGTTGCCATCCGTAATCAGCACGAGCCGGTACGCGGCATCCTCGGGCCTGATCGCCAGCGCCATCCGCACCGCATCCTCGAGGTTTGTTCCTTCCGTCGATCCGATCGTCTGGGGCTCGATCTCCGTGTTCTTGTCGCTCGGAATGGCCTGAACGTACGCATCACGGGCAGCCGTCACCCCGCCGAGCAGGTCGTTCTCGCTTCGGTTGATCGCCGATGCCGACGCGATGAAGTCTTCCGCGAGGGATTGCTTCGTCACCGGCACCGACCGGCTCATGTCCAGAACCGCGGTCACCGCGAGCTTGTCCGACACGCGGCGCCAGCTCGGCTCGGCCATGGCACCAAGAATCAACAGCACCACGAGCACTCTCACGGTCACCGCCGCATAGCGCACGCCCGTCGCACCCGCGGACAGGCTCTTTCTTGCCAGCAGAACCACAACCGCCACGGTCACAGGCACCAGCCACAGCCACATCGGCTGGGCAAATTCCACCGGCCCGATGACCACCGTGGCAAGCGAGATCATCCGGCCCCTCCCACCCGGTTCGGCTTGGCCACCACCTCGATGCGGTTGTTGCCCGAATCCAGCACAAAGACCTCGCGCCCGATCGTCGTCACACCCCAGGGCGAAGCGAGCTCACCCGGCCCGCGACCCGGGCGCCCCAACACACCAAAGTCCTGACCCGTGCGCAGATCCACATGCGCCACGCGGTTGCCCCCGAACTCGGCCACCAGAACCGTGCCATCATCCAGCATCGACAGACCATATGGATACCGGAACCGATCGTTGCCGCCAATCCACCCGAGCAGCGCACCATCGAGTGAAAATCGACCGAGCCGATGGTTGCACGCATCGGCGA
>DRKT01000027.1 GCA_011053195.1 Phycisphaerales bacterium
GCCATCTCGGGCGTCAGGTAGGGCTCGTCGCGGTGCTCGACCCGTGCTCCCGCGCTGTCTTTGGTGATCCACGCCATGGGCGCCCTCCGTTTGTGTTCGGCGCATCGTAGCTCCGCCGACGGTCATCGGCCGCCGTCGTCCGCCGACATTGAAGCCCGGATCGGATGCCGGCCGGGGCTCATGTCCTTTCCGTCGAGATGGTGGTGCCAGACCATCGGCCCGCCGAACAGGTATCGGCACGCACTGCCCCGGGATCGGCCCTCGACCTGCTCCGAAACCAGATCCGCCCCCGTCGGCCGCTCCGCCTTGAACGAGCCCCAGTAGACGATGTCCACAAGCCGGCCGTCCGGATCGGTCAGCAGCACCCAATCGCCCTTGTTTGAGAACGCCGCGTACTGGTTCGTGTTGCCCATCGAGAACACCCAGCACCCGAGCCGCTCGTCCTTGGCCTTGGGGGCACGCTCCTTTGTCCCGACCTCCGGCGAAAACCGCTGGTTGAAGCCGTTGAACACCACCACGATCTCGCCCGGCTCGAGCGTGAACTTCGGGAATGTGAACTTCACCTCGCCCTGCCCGCCCGCGTTGCGATCGCTGATCGTGAACCCGCCGAGCTCGATCGCCCGGTCGTGCGGGTTCATCAGCTCGACAAACTCATCACCCGTCGCGTCGCGCTGCCCGTCGCCATTGGCGTCGCCGGCGCTGTCCTTCGGAACCGCGACAAGCACCTCCGTGATCAGCGGGTTCGGCGCCGGCACGATCGGCCTGCTCTCATCCACCGGCTGACCAAACAACACGACCGAAAGGACGACACCAAGCACCATCAGACCACCAGCCTTCCTTCAAGAACGAGAACCCACCGGGACAGTCTCCGCGAACGGGTCGGCGCACGCAAGGGGATTTATTTCGGCTCCCGCCGAACGCGCAGCGAAAGGCCGGACCCGCCGTACTCGTCACTCGAAACCTCGACCCATGTCGTTCCCGATTCGAGCCGGACCCGCTCGGCGAACCCGCCCGACCCCGACATCGGCTTCACGCTCAGCCGGACCCGCTCGGTGAATGACGCCTTGACCGGTCCGAGCACCCGATGCTCGCCCGGCCCGACCACCGCGCGTCCGAGCACCGGCGAGCCCGAGAGCAAGCCCGCCTCCGAGAGCGTCGCCTCGACCGTATTCCGCGTCGAATTCGTCAGGTCAACCGAATACGTCGCCGAACACCCACCGAGCGCACACACCACCGCCATCGGCACGATTCGTCCAAGTCGCATTCGGCATCATAGTGCCGACGGCTCGCGCAAGACCGAGGCCTACTGAATCGCAAACTCGGGCTTGTCCGGACGCTTGCCCGTCACCCACTCGTACACATCGAGCGTCTGCCTCGCCTTGGCAGCCCAGGTGAGGTGATCCTCGACGCGCTGCCTTGCTGCGGCCCCGAGCCGCTCACGCAGCGGCTTGTCCCGCGCCAGTTCCTCGAGATGCACCCGCATCTTCGACGCGATCTCGTCCTTGGTCCCGAGCGGCACCTTCCGTCCGCATTCGTCGTTGATCAGCCCGCCCGGCCCGCCGTAGTCAACAACAACGCTCGGCAACCCCGCGGCCATCGCCTCGACCACCACGCCCGCACCGAGTTCACGAATCGAAGGAAAGACAAAGACATCAGACCGGCGGAGCAGGTTGCCCACCTCGCCCTGATCCACCCAGCCCGAGAGCTCGACGCAATCCTCCAGCCCGTGCTCCTCGATCAGTCCTTCGAGCATCGCCCGGTCCGGGCCGTCGCCGATCATCAGCAGCCGGTGCTTGCGCAGCAACTCGCTCTGCGCGAATGCACGCACCGCGACATCGGCGCACTTGTACGGCACAAGCCGACCCACAAACACAAACGTCAGCCGATCCGACCCCGAGGGCTCGCGCTCCTTGAAGATCGTCGGATCAACGCCGACCTCCGGCAGCAGCACCACGCGGTCATGACACCACGCCGGCACATCCGCCATCGTGTGACGAAACCCCGCCAGAATGCACGCGCTCTGCCGGTACGTCCGCTTCAGGTACGGCAGGTGCCGGTACACGCCGCGCACATACGTCAGCCATTCCCGCTCGCGCGCCAGCTCCGCCTTGAACTCGTCGGGCCACTTCAGCCCGCCGTTGAGCGGCCCGAGGACAAACGGCACGCCACCCCGCCCGGCAATCCAACTCGGCAGCGTCGGCGACATCGGCGTGATCCGGTGCACCACGTCGAACCCGCCGCTGCGGATCCGCTTGCCGAGGTGTTTCCACGCCTGCTTCTCGAAGGCGAGGTAGGGCAGGTAGCTCATCGCGATTCCCGCTGTCCACGCCACGTTCTTCCCGCCGCGGATGATCGTCGAGGCCTTGTACATCGGGCCGGCGATGTATTCGTTGTCGAGATAGACCACCTCGGCCCTGCCCGAGCCGTGCTTTTCGATGTTCTCCCGGTTGCGCACGTGCGTTGCGAGCGTGACATCGCACACCTCGGCCAGCGCGATCGCGGCCTTGTACCCGACCACGGGCAGACTCGGCCATTCGGGATTGCAACTGTCCGCCAGGATCAGGGCGCGCATATCGGGCTCCGTCGGGTGTCCACCCTCTATCGGCAGAACGCACCCCGAGCCGCAACCCGACCGGGTGGTCTGCCCGGGGTTATCGACCGTCGATCAGGTTGAAGACGCCGCCGAGGACGGAGCCCTCGCCCTTGCCGCCCGATCCGAGCCCCGAGGCCGCCGAGATCACCCGGTTGGCGAGCCGGCTGAATGGCAGCGTCTGGAGCCAGACCGTCCCCGGCCCGGTCACGGTCGCGTAAAACAACCCCTCCCCGCCGAAGAGCTTGTTCTTGATCCCCTTCACGAACTGGATGTCGTAGTTGATGCTCTTCTCGAACCCGACCAGGCACCCGGTGTCCACCCGAAGCGTCTCGCCCGGGCCGAGCGTGCGTCGGACCGTCGTCCCGCCGGCGTGCAGAAAGACCTGCCCGTGGCCATCGTCGCTCGTCAGCCTCTGCAGAATGAACCCCTCGCCCCCGAAGAACCCGACGCCCAGACGGCGCTGGAAGGCGATGCCGATCTCGACCCCGCGGGCGGCACACAGGAAGGCATCCTTCTGGCAGATGATCTCGCCGTTGTGCTCGGCCAACTCGATCGGGACCACATGCCCCGGATACGGGGCCGCGAAGGCGCAGTCCCGCCGGACGCGTCCCTCGTTGGCGAAGTAGGTGATGAAGAACGATTCGCCCGTCACGACACGCTTGCCCGCCTCGAAGAGCTTGCCGAACACCCCGCTGCCGCCCTGCTTCATCGTCAGCGAGGTCGCCATCTCGATGTCCGGATCGAGGTACATCATCGCCCCCGCCTCGGCGACGACGGCCTCGTCCGGGTCCAGCGTGATGATCACCGCCTGCATGTCGTCCCCGATGATCGTGTAATCAATGATGTCCGCACCCATGTCGACTGCCTCCTTCCGGCTCTCCACGCGAGTATACGACCCGCCCCCAACCCTACAAAGCCGCCCCCCGAACACCGACGGCCGGGGCCACACGCCGCTTGCCCACGCTACTATCCTTGCCGGACCCGTACCAATCACCCCGAGTGGAGCGATGCCCATGGCCTGGGAGCCCAAACTCAACGAACACGTCCTCTGCAAACGCATCCCCACGCCCCCTTACGGCGACTTCAAGGACCGCCACATCGTCTCGTACGACGAATACGTCCAGACCGGCGGCTACCAGGGGCTCCACAAAGCCCTGACCATGAAACCCGAGGATGTCACCGCGATGGTCAAGGACTCCATGCTCCGGGGCCGGGGCGGCGCGGGCTTCCCGACCGGGCTCAAGTGGACCTTCCTCCCGCCCGTCCCCGAGGGCAAACGCCCCGGCGACGAGGGCGCCGAACGCTACCTCGCCATCAATGCCGACGAATCCGAGCCCGGCACGTTCAAGGATCGGCTGCTCATGGACTTCGACCCGCACCTCATGCTCGAAGGCATCGCCATCTGCTGCTATGCCTGCCGGCTCAACAAGGCCTACATCTTCATCCGGGGCGAATACCACCACCAGGCCAAGGTCCTCGAACAGGCGCTCAGGGAGGCGTACGAGCACAACATTTTCGGCGACAAGGGGCTGATCAACTCCAAAGCCGACAACACCAACAGCGAACCCTTCCGCGTCGATTGCTACGTCCACCGCGGCGCCGGTGCGTACATCTGCGGCGAGGAAACCGCGCTGCTCGAAGCCATCGAAGGCAAACGGGGCTGGCCGAGGATCAAGCCGCCCTTCCCCGCCATCGAAGGGCTCTTCGGCAAACCCACGATCATCAACAACGTCGAGACGCTCTCCCACCTGCCGAGCATTCTCGAGCACGGCTCGGACTGGTTCAAAGGCCAGGGCGTCGAGAGCACCATCGGCGGGCCGCCGAGTTTCGGCACCAAACTCATGGGCATGTCCGGACACGTCGAACGGCCCGGGTGCTACGAGTTCGAGCTTGGCATCCCGCTGCGCACATTCGTCGAGGACTACTGCGGCGGGATGCGGCACGGCAAGAAATTCAAGGCGGCCATCCCCGGCGGGATCTCCATGGGGATCCTCGGCACCGACCAGTACGACGCCGAGCTCGACTTCGACATCGGCCGGAAATACAACGTCCTCGGCCTCGGGACCGCGTGCCCGACCGTCTTCGACGAGGACACCGACATGGTCGCCGTCGCCCGCAACATCGCCCGGTTCTTCAAGCACGAATCCTGTGGCCAGTGCACCCCCTGCCGGGAAGGTTCCGGCTGGCTTTACCAACTCATGACCCGCATCGAGGCCGGCGACGCCCGAACCAAGGACCTCGATCTTGCGCTCGAGATCGGCACCAGCATGGGCTCGATGCCGGGCACCACGATCTGCGGGCTCGCCGATGGCAACAACTGGGCCCTGCGCACGATCATGAACAAGTTCCGAAGCGAGTTCGAGGCCCGCGTCCGACCCTCGCACGTCCCCGTCACCGTCTCGATCGGGGCCTCGGCCAATGATTGAAATCAAAGACTGAAACCAAGGAATCGAACCGTGAACGCCATGAAATCCTGCATTCGAACCTGTGCGATCCTTGCTGCGATGTGTCTCACCGGGAGCGCCGGCGCCCAGCCGCTCGTCACCGGCCCGGCCAATGACACGAAGAAGATCCCGGGACTCGAGGTGCTCGTCAAGCAGGCTGAGAAGGTCGCGCCCATCGCCCGCACCGAGACGGGCCGGGCCTTCATCGAAGCCGTCAAAGCGCTACCCAACCAGTTCCGCCGGTATGTCTGGACCGACCGCGTGTTCTCGACCGCCTACACCGAGGCCGAGTACGAGCAGTTGCCCGACACCCAGAAGCCGAGGTATCGATTCCGCCCGCTGACCGAGTTGGCGTATTACACCGGCGTCAAGGAGCGCCCACTCGTCGATGCGCTGGCGCTTGATGATGCCGTCGCCGGCACCGATATGGAAACCCCGGACGGGCTCGTTGGCAAGCGCATCATGCTCTTCAACCCGCGCGTCATCACACAGGGCCGACTTTTGGCCAGCCTCGGCGCAGATGTGACGATCGCCCACAACCAGCAGCGGATGCGGGCCGTCTACAACGAGCCCAACGACGTCGGTGAGATCCCAGGAGCCGAAGGCCATCCGTCGGGGCACCTCCGGTTGATCTACACCGACTGGCCAGCCGAGGCATCCACGCAGCCCGGCGGGCCGTACGACCTCATCCTCATCAGCGACTGGGTTTCCAATGGTCTGAACATCATCACGCCCCCAATGGCGCGCTGGCAGACCGCGGTCCGCCCCCTTCGCCCGCTCGGGGTCGATCTCGACAAGGCCCTGTCCGCCTTTGCCGAGGCCCTCAAGCCCGGCGGCCGGCTCGTGATCTACGCCTACGGCCCGATCCAGCCCCGCAACCGGGGTGTCTACCTGCCCTACGCCGACACCCGGGTCCCGTTCTCGCCGGAGATGATCGAAAACGCGGGGCTCGAGGCCCTCGTCCTCGATGCCGACGACACCCCCGCCTTCCTTGAGCTCTCGGCGGAAACGGGCCTCAAGGAGGCCAAGGACACCTCGGGCGAGGTCCCCCCCTTCCACGCGACCTACTCCATCTTCGTCAAGCCGATCGAGCAATAGGGCGGGCATTCTCGGACGGTGCGATCGGAAGCAAAGTTCTTGGCCGAACGGGCCGACATCGCGTACAGTGTTCTTCCCAAGGCCGCAGCAGGGCTGTGGCGCCGCACCCTCGGCCCGGCACAAAGGCCGACCGGATCCAACGCCCGATGGATACATCCCAGCACGAGCCGCCCGACGATCCCGATCGACCTACGACCGGTTCGCTGGTGTTCGCCCCGGCCGACCCAGGGCGTCTGCTCGCACCGGAACAATTCAACGACCTGCACCGATCGCTCGATGCGCTCGCTTCGCACCTGATGCAAGAAGAAGTCGCCGGCGAGGTCCGCATCGCCCTGGTCAACGATGCCGCCATGGCCGAACTCCATGAGCGCCACACCGGCGTTCCCGGCACCACGGATGTGCTCACCTTCGATCTGGCCGGCACGGGAGAGACGTCGCTCGATGTTGATCTGACCGTCTGTGTCGATCAGGCCGGGCGAGAGGCCCGCTCGAGGGGCATTCCGGTCGTGCACGAGCTGGTGCTGTACATCATCCACGGCGTGCTGCACTGCGTCGGCTACGACGACCACACATGCGAGGGCGACTTCGGAGCCGACGCCATGCACCGGCGCGAGGACGAAATCCTGCACGCCATCGGCATCGGTCCGGTCTACTCGGTTCCGGAACAGGGCAACCGACGATGACCACAACCGTCGCATTCTGGGTCGCTGCTTTGGGTATGGTTCTGAGCGCCGTGCTCTCGGTGCTGCACCATGCGCTGCGCACACTCTCGCGCTCTCGGCTGGAACATCTGGCCGAGGCGTCGTCGCCCAAGGCGCAGGCGCGGGCGAACCAGATCCTCGACAACCGCTCGGGTCACGCGGCCTCGATCGCTCTGCCCCGCGTCGCGCTCAACATCATCATCGCCATAGCCGTGCTGAGCTGGGTCAAGGAAATCAGGAATCAGCCGGATTCGGTTGGCTTCACGATGGGCGATGCGCTGATCGCCGCCCTGATCGCCACGCCGATGCTCTGGCTCTTCGGGATCGTGCTTCCGATGAGCGTTGCCGCGCACGCGGGCGAGCGGATGGTGCTGGTTTTTTCGTCGATCATCCGGCTTGCGTATCTGGCGACCAGCCCGCTGCGGCGGGTGATGGAGATTCTCGACGAGGCCGTCCGCAGGCTTGCCGGGGCCGAGGATCAGAACGGCACCGAGGCGATCGGCGCCGAACTGCTCAGCGTTGTCGAGGCAAGCGAGGCCGAGGGGCAGCTCGACGAGACCGAGCGCGACATGATCGAGGGGGTCGTCGGTTTCCGCACCACCACGGTCGAGCGCATCATGACGCCTCGCACCGAGATCGAGGCCATCGAACTGACCGACGACCTCGATGCCGTTCTCAGTTTTGTTCAGGAAATCGGTCACAGCAGAATCCCGGTGTATCGCGAGAACCTCGACGACATCGTGGGTGTGCTCTACGCCAAGGATCTGCTCGCGTGGTTCGGCTCGTCCAAGCCGGGCGAGCCCTTCGTGCTTGCCGATGTCGTCAGGGAAGCCATGTTCGTCCCCGAACAGAAAACCGTCCGCGAATTGCTCACCGAACTCGTTGCCAAAAAGGTCCACCTCGCGATGGTCGCCGACGAGTACGGCGGCACGAGCGGACTCGTCACCATCGAGGACATCATCGAAGAAGTCTTCGGCGAGATCAAAGACGAATACGACAACGAAGAAGACGACGAACCGTCGGCCGATGTCAACATCCCCGAACACTCGGCCATGGCGGACGCGGCGCTGCGCGTCGATGACCTCAACGACGAGCTCGAACCCATCGGGATCTGTATCCCGGAATCGGACGAGTACGACACGCTCGGGGGCTTCGTCGTCACCCGTCTCGGACACATCCCCGAACCCGGCGAAACCATCTCGCTCGAATCGGCGCTGCTGACCGTGGTCGAATCGAGCCCGACGCGGGTGCTCCGGGTTCGGCTCGAAGCCGTGAACGAGGCGCCCGAGGCCGAGCCCGCCGCCAAGCGCGCCGCCGATTCCGCCTGACCCGGCGCTACGATGCCCGATGCCGATGATGCTCTACAACACACTCACACACTCGCTGCAGCCGCTGCGACCGGCCGATCCCGAACGCATCACCTTCTATTCCTGCGGCCCGACGGTCTACGACGATGCGCACATCGGCAACTTCCGCTCCTTCCTCGCTGCCGATGTTCTGCGGCGCTGGCTTGAAAGCCCGCTCTGCGAGGTCGTCTCACCCGACGGCTCGACCCACCGCGGGCCGCGCATCGTCCGGCATGTCATGAACATCACCGATGTCGGGCACATGACCGAGGACAATCTCGCCGACGGCGGGGGCGAGGACAAGATGCAGGCCGCGGCCAAGCGAATCGCCGCCCAGCAGCGTGAATCCAAGAAGGCCGGCACCGCACACGCCCTGGCATCTGTCGATCCGAACGACCCACGCGCCATCGCAGATTTCTACACCGAGCGTTTCCTCGATGATGCGCGCCGGCTCGGGCTCAAGGTCGCCATCGAAGCAACCGCCTCAATCGACAAACGCCGGGAGCTCATGCCGAGGGCGACCGAATCCATCGCCGGGATGCGCGAGATGATCGAGACGCTCGCCGAGAAGGGCTTTGCCTACCGCGCCGGGGATGCGGTCTACTTTGATGTGCACAAGTTCCCGCGGTATGGCCAGCTCTCGGGCAACACGCTGGACAAGCTCCGCGAGGGCGCCGGCGGCCGGATCGACGAAGCGCACACCGCCGAGAAACGATCCCCCGCCGACTTCCTCCTCTGGAAGGCCGATCGGTCACACATCGTCCGCTGGCCCGGACCGACCATCAACGGCGAGCCCGTCGGCGAGGGGTATCCCGGCTGGCATATCGAGTGCTCCGTCATGGCGCGGGCCGCCCTCGGCGACGAGATCGACCTGCACTCCGGCGGCGAAGACAACATCTTCCCGCACCACGAATGCGAACGCGCCCAGACCTGCTGTGCCACCGGGCACGACACCTTCGCAAGGCACTGGTTCCACGGCCGATTCCTCCTCGTCGAAGGACAGAAAATGTCCAAGAGCAAGGGCAACTTCTACACGCCACGCCAGCTCTTCGATCAGGGGATCGAACCCGCGGCCCTGCGCCTCGAACTCATCAAGACCCACTACCGCACCAACGCCAATTTCACCATGCAGGGGCTCAAAGACTCGGCCCGCATCATCACCCGCTGGCGCACGCTTCTCGACAAAGGCAAGACCAACCCCGGCGAGCCGACCGACCCATCCGTGCGCGACGAGTTTGCCCGGGCGATGCACGACGATCTCAACGTCGCCGAGGCCATCGGTGTCATCAATGCCTGGCGGAATCGGCTCGAACGCCCCACCACCGGCGATGTGGAAATGCTCCGCGAATTCGACGCTGTCCTCGGCCTGCTCGAACTCGAACAGCCCGGTCCGACGGAAACCGCGATCGGTGTGTATCTTGACGGCCTCGAGCCCAGTCCTGAGATCGAAACCCTGCTCGCCGATCGCGCCGAGGCCCGCAAGGCCAAGGACTACGCCGCCAGCGATGCCATCCGGGACAAGCTCGCCGAGCGTGGCTACGCGATCAAGGACATCGCGGGCGGGAGGGTCGAGGTCTCGCGTCCCTGACGCCGGCGTGTGTGCGCTGCCGCCGGGCCGCGTACCCTATCCCCACATGCTCAGGCTCCCGCTGACACTCTGGATGCGCACGACCGTCGAGCTCTGGCGTCTGCTGCTGCTGTCGACCGGAATGCTGGTGGCGGTCATCTCGTTCGCGGTGACGATCGGCCCGCTCGCCGACGGTCAGCTCTCGCCGATCGATGCGCTGCGGTTCATGCTCTTTGCTTCGGTGCCGATGCTTGCGTATGCGTTGCCCTTCGGCGCCGGGTTCGCGGCAACGCTTGTCTACCACCGCATGGGCCACGACAACGAACTGACCGCGGCC
>DRKT01000028.1 GCA_011053195.1 Phycisphaerales bacterium
ACACCGAAGAAACCTGCATCGTCGTGGTCGAGGTCAACGATACCTCGAGCTCAGACCAGTTCCAGATGGGTGTCATTGTCGATTCCGTTCGCGAAGTCCAAGACATCGAGAAAAATCAGATCGAGCCGGCACCCAAGTTCGGATGTGCTCTGAACACCGATTACATCATGGGCATGGGCAAGGTCAAATCCGCCGATAGCGAAGGCGTCATGATCCTGCTCGACATCGACAAGGTCATGTCGGCCAACGCCATGACCGAGATGGCAAGCGCGGCAAAGACCGGCACCACCGAGGACGGCACATCCAGTTCGGGCCAACAGAGCATGGCGGCATGACCCCTTCTCAATGAATTCTGTATCCGCAATCCGGTGAGAGAGACCACGACCAATGGGTACCCTGACGACATCACAATTCAAACGCATCGCGGATATCGCGTATGCAAACTGGGGACTGGCGCTCACCGAGCAAAAGCACCAGCTCGTCGCCAGCCGGATGACCAAGCATCTCCGAGGCTCACCTTACCAGTCTATCGAACAGTTTCTCGACCACATCGAGAACAATGCCTCTACCCGAGACATGCTCGAGTTCTTTGATATCCTCTCGACAAACGTCACCAGTTTCTTCCGTGAGCGTCAGCACTTCGATTATCTTGAACGAGAGTTTTATACACCTCTGGCCAAAGGCAACCTCACCACGCCCGGGCGGAAGATTCGGATCTGGTCGGCGGCATGCTCCACCGGTCCAGAGCCCTACTCCCTGGCGATCCACGCGATGGAGAATCTGCCGGATATTGATTCATGGGACTTCAAAATCCTCGGCACCGACCTCGCCAACTCCGCAGTGGCCAAGGCCAAAGCCGGAACCTATCCCGCCGACATGGTCGAGAATCTGCCGAAGGATCTTGTGGACAAATACTTTGTTCGGGGAACCGGCAGCGCCGATGGCACTGTCACCGTCTGCGATGCGGTCAAGAAACTGGTCACGGTCAGCCAGCTCAACCTCATGGCGGACTGGCCCATGAAGGGGCCGTTCGATGTCATTTTCTGTCGGAATGTCATGATCTACTTTGACGTGGAAACCAAAAAGAAACTGGTCAGCAGAATGAGTGATCTGCTCCGCCCCGGGGGGGTCCTGGTTGTCGGGAGTGCCGAATCCCTGAGCCGCCAAGAGATACAACTGCGAACGGCCCAGCCGTCGGTATATGTGAAGTGAGGGCATCTGTGTCGAGTACCACAACACAACGAACCAACGCCACGGGCAAGCCGATCGTCATTGGTGTGGCCGATATGGCTGTATCCAAGGATCCCAAGGCCGAACTCATCACCCACGCGCTTGGATCGTGCATCGGCGTCACAATCTATGATCCAACCACGCACGTCGGTGGCATGCTCCACTTCATGCTCCCAAACTCCAAGATTAACGCCGACAAAGCAGAATCCAACCCGTACATGTTTGCCGACATCGGAATCCCAAAACTCTTTCAGGCTGCCTATGAGCTCGGGGCAACCAAGGAAAACCTCATTGTCTGTGCCGCGGGTGGCGCCGAGGTTCTTGCCGACGGCGGACATTTCAAAATCGGCTCTCGAAATCGAACCATTCTGCGAAAGATCTTCTGGAAAAACAACATCCTGCTCACCGCCGACGACACCGGGGGCACGATCAGCAGAACACTTCACCTCTCACTCGCCGACGGCACGGTATCTGTTCGCACCAAAGGACAGGGGCAAGTATTATGGCCAATCTAGAAGACATCATCTCGGACATCGACTCGCTGCCGGCGCTCCCGGCCACGGCTGCACGACTCGCATCCATGCTGATGTCGGGAGAATCCGATATCACAGAAGTCGCCGAGATTGTCCGAGTCGACGAAGCGCTCAGCATGACCGTGCTCCGCTACGCCAACTCGTCCATGTTCGGAAGGCCCGGACGAGAGTTCAACCTCCGCGAGAGCATCATCCGCCTCGGCAACGCAACTGTCCTCAAGATCGTCATGCAGCAGCAGATCGGTCAGATGCTCCGCGATGGGGGGGTCGCCTTCGGTCTCGAACGCGGCGCGATGTGGCGCGGCGCCCTCGGCGGCGCCTTCGCTGCGGAAAACCTCGCCAAAGAGCATGGCTTTGATGACCCCGATCTCTGCTTCGTGTGTGGCTTGCTCCGTGACATCGGAAAGCTCGCTCTCGATATCCGCTACGGCCAAGACTACGCGGCCAAAGTCAACGCCTGCCTGAAAGATTCGATGACCTTTCAGGATGCCGAACGAGAAGCCTTTGGCACCGATCACGCCGAAGTCGGTGCCGCCCTGGCCAAGCATTGGCAATTGCCGGATCGCATGGCAACCGTGATCCAGTATCACCACACCCCGCCCGCCGATCCGGCAGACCATGACATGTTGATCGATCTGGTGCACGCCGCCGACATCATCTGTCTCTGGGCCGGGTTGGCCGTCGGCTATGACGGGCTCCAGTATCACCTGGCGCCCCATGTCAAGGAATCCCTCTCGCTGAACCGGCGAACCGCTGAGATTGAAATCACCGCAATGTGGAACCGCGTCCGAGAGATCGAGGATGCGATGAATGGAACAACGCACGAAAGGCATGTCGCATGAGCTGTATCCTGTTGATAGTTGATGATTCACCGATCCTTCGGTCGGCCATCAAAAAAGTCGTCAAACTCGCCGGGCTGGACGAGGACCACATCTTCGAGGCTGGCAACGGCAAAGAAGCCCTTGAACTCATGGAAACCGTTTGGGTCGACCTCGTGCTGCTCGATCTGAACATGCCCGTGATGAATGGTGAGGAATTTGCCACCGAACTCAGAAAACGGCCAGATCTCGAAGATGTCGCGGTCGTTGTTGTCAGCACCGAAAGCAACCAAGACCGTCTCGATCGCATGCGAGAACTCGGCGCGATCGAATCTCTCCACAAACCGTTCGAGCCCGAAGACCTGCGACGCATTATCGTCAAGAGCCTGGGAGTCAAGCTGTGAATGAAATTGATATGATGACGCTGGCCAACCTTACTATCGAAGCCCTCGAGCGTACCGCGTTTGTCGTGGCCGAGCCTGCCGAAGAAGATTTCATGCATGAGCTCGCCGACTGCGAGTGGGCCGCAAAGATCGAGTATTCAGGCCCGCTCGCGGGGCAGGTCTATCTCTCGGCAAGCACCGGCTTTCTCCTCGAACTCGCGGCGAGCATCCTCGGAACCGACACCGACGAAGTATCCGCCGAAACCGAGGGGCAGGATGCCCTGCGCGAAATGTCCAATATCGTCGGTGGTTCGGTTGTCTCGGAACTGGGAGGCGAACGCTGCGAACTCTCGCTCGGTCTGCCTTCCGTGCTCGATCTCTCCGAGATGCCGAACTTTGGCGACAATGCCGTCAGATGTATTCTTGATTCAGATGGCGAACGTCTTGATGTGATCTGGGTTCCCGTGGCAGCAAGCCAGTCCAAAGCGGCCTGACCCAACCAAATCCTGTTTCATCCGAGGAATGTCATGAGTAAAGATGTCCGCGTTCTCATTGTCGACGATTCATCAATCGTCCGGCAGGCCCTGAAGAAAGGTCTTGGTGCCCAGGAGGGCATCACGGTCGTTGGGGTCGCACCGGACCCGTATGTTGCCCGTGATAAGATCATCGAGCTCGAACCCGATGTCATCACGCTCGACATCGAGATGCCGCGCATGGATGGACTCACGTTCCTGCGCAAACTCATGAAGTTCCACCCGGTCCGTTCGATTGTCGTCAGTTCGCTGACACGTGCCGGCTGCGACACCGCCATCGCGTGCCTCGAAGCCGGCGCCTTCGGCGTCGTCGGCAAGCCCGCGGAGTCCTACACCGTCGGCGACATGGCCGAACAACTCGGTGAGATGATCCGGGTCGCGGCAAAAACACCGCTCCCAAAGAAACGATCGTCCGACCAGCCCGCCACGCCGCGCAAAGTCGGTGTCGGGCAGGCCATGATCGAAACCACAAACAAGGTCATCGCCATCGGAACGTCCACCGGCGGAACCGATGCACTCAAAGATGTCCTCTCCGCACTGCCAAGGTCCGTCCCCGGCATCATCATGACCCAGCACATGCCCGCGGGATTCACATCGTCATTCGCCGAACGCCTCAACACACTCAGCGAGCTCGAAGTCCGCGAAGCAAAGGATGGCGATGCCGTCCTCCCGGGGCTGGCGCTGCTCGCCCCCGGCAACATGCACATGCGGCTCGCACGAGACGGAGCCCGATACATCGTCCGCGTCACCAATGGCCCGAGAGTTTGCCGGCATCGACCCTCCGTCGAAGTTCTCTTCGAGTCGACCGCCGAGTTTGCCGGTCGAAACGCGATGGGTGTCATCATGACCGGCATGGGCTCCGACGGTGCCGGTGGACTCCTCACCATGAAAAACGCCGGAGCCTACACCGTCGCCCAGGACGAAGCATCCTGCGTTGTCTTTGGGATGCCCCGCGAGGCCATACTCAGAGAGGCCCACACCGATATCGTTCCCCTTTCGCAGATTCCAGACAAAATCATCGAGTTCGCATCGGGCAAGGTCGGCAAAGCCGCGGCCTAGCCGGCACACGCATCCCGAGTTCTCGCATCGAATCGACTCGCCAATGGATCTACACTTGGCGTCGGCTCGATTCATCGGGGATTCGCTGTGCTGCTATCCGCTCGGAACATCTCAAAAACCCTCGGATTGAGGGCTCTCTTCTCGGATGTCTCATTGACCATCCAGGAAGGTGACCGTATCGGTGTCATCGGTCCCAACGGCACCGGAAAGAGCACACTCCTCAAAATCCTCGCCGGTCAAATCGAACCAGATACCGGCGAAATTGCAGGACCCAAGGGCCTCCATGCAGTCTACGTGCCACAGACCGACACCTTCGAGCCCGATAAAACCACCCGCGAGGTCGTGGTCCAAGCAATCACCGATCAGCGAGCCACACACCTCGAAGAACACGAAGCCGAGATTCTCGCCGATGTCCTGATCGCCAAGGCCGGGTTTGAAGACAAACTGATCGATACCGAAGCCAACAGCCTCTCCGGCGGCTGGAGAAAGCGGCTGTCCATCGTCCGTGCCATTGCAACCTGTGGCGGCGAGCCGGACCTGCTCCTCCTCGACGAACCAACAAACCACCTCGACCTCGAAGGCATCCAGTGGCTCGAAGAGATGGTCCGCCGATCATTCACCGGAAGCACGACCTACGCCGCGGTGTTTGTCACACACGACCGCGCCTTCCTTGAGCGGGTCGCGACACGCATCATCGAAATCAGCATCGCCTACCCCAAGCGGATCCTGAGTGTCCAGGGCAACTACACCGAGTTTCTCCGGCGGAAGGAGGAGTGTCTCGCCGGTCAGGCGCGCGCCGAGCAGACATTGAACAACCAGGTGCGCAAGGATCTGGACTGGCTCAGCCGGGGACCGCAGGGAAGACGCACCAAGGCCAAGAGCCGAATCGACTCGAGCATGTCCCGTATCGACGAACTCGCCCGGATCCAGGCCCGAAATCAGGCGGCGAAAATGAGCGGCGCCGCGGTCGATTTCAACGCATCCAATCGGAAGACCCGCAAACTGCTTGTCGCCAACAACATATCAAAGACACTCGGCGGCAAACGGCTGTTCGCCGATGTCGACATCACCCTCACGCCCGGAGAATGCCTCGGACTGCTCGGACCCAACGGAAGCGGAAAAACTTCGCTGATCCGCATCCTCACCAGCCAACTCGAACCCGATTCCGGAACCATCAAACGTGCCGAGCCCGAACCAGTCATCACCGTCTTCAGCCAGCACCGGATGGACTTCGACCCAACAGCACCGCTCCGCGAAGCCCTCGCCCCCGGTGGCGACACCGTCCTCTTCCGCAACCGCCCCATCCACATCATCGCATGGGCCAAACGATTTCTCTTCCGAGAATCCCAACTCGACCAGCCCATCAGCTCGCTCAGCGGCGGCGAACTCGCACGCATCCACATCGCAAGGATCATGCTCCAACCCGCAGACATCCTCATCCTCGACGAACCCACGAACGATCTGGACATCCCAACACTCGAAACGCTCGAAGAGGCTCTCGAAGGCTTTCCCGGTGCGCTCATCCTGGTGACCCATGACCGCGCCATGCTCGAACGGCTTGCGACCCAGTACCTCGCCCTCGATGGCCGGGGCCATGCCGGAATGCACGCCAGTCTCTCCCAAGCACTCCGCGCCACAACAACCAGCCCGACTTCCCCCAAGCCGGCCGACAGACAGATCCACAAACCAAAGAAGAAACGAAACGGTCTGACGTACCACGAAAAGCGTGAGTACGCCACAATCGAAGATGCGATTACCCAAGCCGAGCTCCGCGTTACCAAAGCGCAGGCCGCACTCGAAGACCCCGCCGTGATGGCCGACCACGAGCGCATGACCACGGCATGTCACGAGTTGACCGAAGCCCAGCAGGCCGTCACCAAGCTCTACGATCGCTGGCAAGAGCTCGAATCTAAGGTTTCCTAGTATTCCTCGGCATCTCGACAAACCCTGGAATACACTGTCCGCTGTGCTGCGGAAAAGGGAGCCCGGATGCGTCTGTCATTGCCTGTGATCGAAAGCGAGCCGGAGCCGGTCGGGCCGACACCCTCCCCGGCACGAACACCCCGCCCGACCGGGCTCATCGACAGCCACGGGCGCACCATCCGCGACCTCCGCCTGAGCCTGACGGACCGGTGCAACTTCCGCTGCGTCTACTGCATGGAGCCGGATCAGAAGTTCATGCCGACCGACCGGGTCATGCAGCCGGCGGAAATCGAACGCATCGCACGGATGGCCATCTCTCTCGGCGTGCGCACAATCCGTCTCACCGGCGGCGAGCCAACCGTTCGGCCGGACCTCATCTCGATCGTCAAACGTCTCAGCCGCCTCGATCTGGATGATCTGGCCATGACCACCAACGGGGCCTGCGATCCGGATCTCATTCCACAGCTCCGGCGTGCAGGGCTGAGGCGCATCACGTTCAGTCTGGACACGCTGGACCCGGATCTGTATGCAACCATGACCCGTTCGCGCATCCAACCGGAGCAGGTCGTTCAGAACATTCAACGGGCAGCCGAAATCGGGCTAGACCCGGTGCGAATCAATGCGGTCATACTCAAAGACGTGAATGAATCCTCAATCATCCCCTTGGTCGAGATGGTTCGTACGATCGGTGTCGAGCTCCGGTTCATCGAGTTCATGCCGCTGGACGGAGCCCGGGGCTGGGGGCCCGAGCGATTCGTGCCCAATCATCACATCCGGGAGCTGATCGAACAGCGCTATGCTCTGATACCATTACGTCGGGACCACCGCAGCGCCACAGCACACCGCTTTGCATTCGCCGATGGAACCCCGGGCGGCATCGGATGTGTTTCGCCGGTCTCGGAGCCCTTCTGTGGGCAGTGCAGCCGACTCCGGATCACCGCCAATGGTCAGGTCGTGCCCTGTCTCTTTGGCCGGGCCGAGGCCGACCTACTCCATCCGATGCGCGCCGGAGCCGACGATGCAACAATCGCCGGGCTCCTCTGGAATGCGGTTGAGCGCAAACAGGCGGGGCATGGCATCGGAACCACCGACTTTGAGCGCCCGTCACGAGCCATGAACGCAATCGGAGGCTGACAGGCGTGACGAGTCGCACATCAACATTCACGGTTCTTCTCTTTGGTCCCGCTGCGGAACTGGTTGGTGCGGAGACTGTCAGCATCGAACTCGATTCCTCCGCTCCCACGGTCCACGATCTGGAGATGGCCCTGGTTCAGACCCGTCCGAGTCTGCAAGAGTTGGTCGAGGCCGGGCGATTCGCCGTCAATACGCAGATCGTCCGCCGCGAAACCAGGATATCGCCTGAAGATGAGATCGCACTCATATCCATGGTGTCCGGCGGATGAGCGTTCGGGTGCAGATTACATCCGGGCCGTTGGAATATCAGCAAGCCGCCCCATCGGATGAAACCGGTGCCAGCCTTGAGTTCGTCGGCATTGTCAGAGCGAGCGAAGACGGTTCGGCCATCTCGGGCCTTGAATATGAAATCTATCAACCGATGGCCAAGCGCGTGCTCCATGATCTCGCGATGCAGGCCATTGAACGCTTCGGCCTGATCGGATTGGATGTCGAGCATGCAATGGGCGTTGTACCGGTGGGGGGCGCATCGCTTCGGGTGGTTATACACGCCGGCCATCGGGGTGAAGCAATCACGGCCATGGCCTGGTTCATCGACCGGCTGAAGGAAGATGTCCCGATCTGGAAAAAACCAATATTCGCTAGCAACCCGCCGCAGCCTCCGCGCCAAGCCGCCAACCCGCGTCCATCACCCTCGTCCGTATTGAAAGCCGTATGCGATCGCACAACCCCGGTCGGTACGGAGCGTGTGGCACTGTGCGAGGCGGTCGGCCGCATCCTGGCCGAGCCCTTGGTCGCCGATCGCGATTTGCCCGCGGTGGCCTTGAGTGCAATGGATGGCTTCGCAGTGGCGCATGCCGATCTTGGAGTGCCGCTTCCCGTGTGCCGAATGGCAAAGATCGGCGAGCCGCCGCTTGTCCATCAAGCCGACTCGGCCTGCCGGATCGTCACCGGCGCTGCAATCCCGACCGGAGCCGACACGGTCATCCCCATCGAATGGGCCACCGATGATCCGAAACGGTTGGTGTTGCACGAGGACCGAGTCGGGAACGTCGCACCGGGTCAGTTCGTGCGCCCGGCTGCGGCTTCCATCTCGGCCGGGATGCATGTCATCGGCCCCGGTCGGCCAATCCACCCGGCCATGATTGCAGCCATGGCGTCGTTCGGGCTTGATCGGCCCCTGGTCCATCGCCGGGTTCGTGTGGCGGTCGTGGTGACCGGGGACGAGCTGATGCCGGTGGATTCCGACCCACCGCCGTGGCAGATCCGAGATGCCAACGGTCCGGCGCTCGAAGCACTCTTCCGCCACATGCCTTGGGCATCGTGCTGTTCCATCCGTTCCGTGCCGGATGATCGAGAACAAATAGAACACGCACTGGCCGACACTGTGGAACGCGCCGATGCCGTTGTTCTGTCCGGAGGTGTCTCGGTCGGACCGGCGGATCATGTGCCTGAGGCCATCAAATCGACCGGCGCCGACATTCTGGCGCATGGTGTGCTTCAGAAGCCGGGTGGTCCGGTGCTCGCCGCCGTGATGCCGTCCGGAGTGCCCATCTTCGGCCTGCCCGGCAACCCGGTCTCGGCTCTGGTGACAGCGCACACACTGGTGCTCCCGGTGCTGGAAAGCGTTGCCGGCATTTCGAAACGCCGAGAACATCACCGAGTGCCGGTCTCATTCCCGGACGATCGAGCGATCGGCTTGTGGTGGCATCGATTGGTCGACGAGCAGGGCGGCACCTACCGGTACGCCCCGGAATCGGGTTCAGGAGATGTCGTGGCCGCTGCACGAAGTGACGGCTTCGTG
>DRKT01000029.1 GCA_011053195.1 Phycisphaerales bacterium
GCCATCGCCAGGATGGTGCGCGGATAGATGACATCGCGGATCGGCAGGTTGAAGGCTTTGGCGAACTCGTAGTCGCGTTTGTCGTGCGCGGGGACAGCCATGATGGCGCCGAAGCCGTAGCCCGCGAGAACATAGTCCGACGTCCAGACAGGGATGCGCTCGCGCGAGGCCGGGTTGATCGCATAGAGCCCGGTGAAGCAGCCCGTTTTGTCCTTGTTTTCCAGCCTTTCCTTGTCGGACTTGTTCTTCGCGGCCTCGACATAGGCCCGCAGTTCATCCGTCGGCGTTTCGGAGCGAGGATTGGCCAGCACCGCGTCGATGACCTCGTGCTCGGGAGCGATGACCATGTAGGTGGCGCCGAAGATCGTGTCGGGCCGGGTCGTGAAGACGCGCAGCGCCGGCGGCAAATCCGTGTCCGTCTCGGGATCGTCCAGATCAAGATCCAACTCGAAATCGATCTCGGCGCCCTCGGAGCGCCCGATCCATTCCCGCTGCTGCGTCTTGGTGCTCTCGGGCCAGTCCAGATCATCGAGCCCTTCGAGGAGACGTTCGGCGTAGGCTGTAATCCTGAAAAGCCACTGTTTCAGAGGTTTGCGGAAGACGGGGTGGCCGCCCCGCTCGCTCCGGCCGTCGATGACTTCTTCATTGGCCAGCACCGTCCCGAGCGCCGGGCACCAGTTGACCGTCTGCTCACCGACATACGCCAAGCGGTGGTCGTCGATGAATGCCCGCTGCTCCTCGGCCGACAGTTCGTGCCACTGACGCGAAAGGTCCGAATCGCCCGCGATGCTCTCGACCGCCCGGCTGATCTCATTGACACGCACCAGCTCGCCATCCGGTCCGACGCGCCCGATTCCGGTTTCGAGCAGGTGGATCAGTTCGGAGATGGGGCGGGCCTGCTTGTCCTGCGCATCATACCAGCTGTTGTATATTTTCAGAAAGATCCACTGTGTCCACTTGTAGTACTGCTCATCGATCGTGGCGATCTCGCGCGTCCAGTCGTAGCTGAACCCGAACCGCTTGAGCTGACGCCGGAATGTGTCGATCGTCTGGCGTGTGAACTTGGCCGGGTGCTCGCCGGTCTGGATGGCGTGCTGCTCGGCGGGCAGGCCGAAGGCGTCGAAACCCATCGGGTGCAGCACATTGAACCCCCGCATCCGCTTGTATCGGCACACGATGTCCGTCGCGGTGTAGCCCTCGGGATGGCCGACGTGAAGCCCGGCCCCGGATGGATAGGGGAACATGTCCAGCCCGTAAAACTTCGGTCGGCTGCCGTCGAAGCCGTCCTGATCCGGGTTGAGCGCGACGAAGGCAGAGCGTTCCTCCCAGACCGCCTGCCACTTGGGCTCGATCTGCCCGGCCATGGCCGCGGTGTAGCGAAACCTCGGCGCCTCGTCGGCCGCGGGTTCAGGAACGTGAGAGTGCTTCGGATCTGGATCGGCCATAGTGGTCAATCGTAGCCGATCGGGCGGATTCGCAGGCGATCAATAATCTCGGCCACGGACGCCGTTGGGCGTGTCGTGCAGCGGCTCGGGCTCGGGTCGGACCCACGTCGGCGCCACGGGATCAGCCGCCTCGCTCACCCGATGCACGGTCGCATGCCCGTCGGCGAACACCATTGGGACGAGGTCCCGATCCGCATCGGGGTTGTTGCGAAGATACGAGAGTTCCCAGTCATAGAGCAAGACCTTGGACGACGGGGCAGCCACATCGCTCAGCCGGACCGGGCGATAGAGCCGATCATCCTCGACCGCATCGGTCCGCCACAACTCGGGTCTGGCCATGAATGATCGGCAATATCGGAAGGAGGACAAGCCGGTAATCGAGTTGTAATTGCCGTCTTCGGCCGTCCAGGGCGGGTTCCCCCGCCGGGCGCCGCCGTCGAGCCAGCTCTCGAAGTGCTCACGCCACGGCGCGACCTCGTGCATCAGCCCTACCCAGTAGAACTCAAGATCCCAGTAGCCCGGCCCGATGGCGGAACCGGGCTCGTCCGGCGGCGAGAGCGGGATAAGCGAATTCCCATCAAACCACGGGTACGTCTCGTTGTACCGCTGCGTGTAGAACTCGAAGGTCGTGTGCGTCTGACGCAGGTTCGCCAGCGTCACCGCCTTCTCACTGGCCAACTTGGCGCCCCACAGCGCCGGCAGGAGCAAGCCGATGAGAATGCCAACGACGCCGATGACGACAAGCAACTCGATCAGCGTGAATGCTGGTTTTAGAACGGGAATCCGAACACGCCGTCGTTTGGATTGCCGTACGTCTTGATCACCCATGGCACCCATTGTCCTCTTTCTTCGCTCCAAACAAACTGAAAGCCGACGATCGCCCGCGACCGTTTTTCACCCTCGCGCCCCATAGGCACCGGTATTTCCATGGGCAGCCGAACCTCGACGATATCGAGTTGATCCTTGACAGGATCGAGATTCGCCATCGGAAAAGCGAACTTGCCCCCAAGCTTGGTTTCGCCGGTTCCAAATCCTAATCCTATTGCGTTGGTCGCAACATACTTTCCATGTTCATATATTGGACGCACTTCGAGGGCCGAAACATCCATGAGCAGCAGTTCAAACGAGCTTCTCCTTATTCTGAAAGAATCAAGAGTCTCCTCGTCGGGTTCGACAACCTCTACATTTTGTCCTCTGGCCACCCTGGCCCGAAGATCTCGCATGTAGTCCGGATCGATGACAGCCGACAGCCTTTCACCAAAGGCCATGGATAGGTCGGCACGCCGCGGTGAAGGTATCGCATCCGAACGAACGGTTCGTATCAAAGCATCGGTCCGCTGAACCGCATGTTGAATATCCGACTCAACCGTTTCTTTTGTTGGCCTTGTGTCATAGCCGCCATCTAGAACCCCCCTGACAACGGGTGTAATGGCCTTCTCAAGAGCCGCACGAGACCCTGTTTCATGTGACCGAAGCAGAAGTTTTCCTGCAGCAAACAAACCAATGATTGCCACCACAATCGAGACCGCAAGCTTCACACGGTAAGACGAAATCATTCTGTATCCAAAATAAACTTCACTTCATGAATGTATTGTTTCTAATTCGTCATGTTGCACCCTGCGATTTCGTCATGTTGCACCCTGCGATGCTTATGGCGCCTTCGGAGGAAGGCATTGCGCCACAGCCCGGCATCTATGCTGCGAATAGCACCACGCCGATCAGCACGTGCACCCTGAACACGAACGCCGCGGCTCCGAGGCTCCGAAATCGGCCTGCGTGGCTTCCATAACGGAAACGTACCAGAACCCAAGTCTGGCTGCAAGGGCTTTTCCTGAGATGATGCGGAATTCTTGACACGGTTCGGACACCCGGCACCAAATAATGCCCGAAACAGGTGGCACCAAATCCGCACCACGCATCGCATACCATCGCCCCCATGCCGATGCACGCGCTCATCCTCGCCCGAGGCACACGGACCGCCAGCCCGACCGGGCACCAGGTCCAGGGCTTTCTCATGTATGAGCAGGATCTCCGGGGGTCGCTCGGCTTCACCTTCGAGATGAAGCACATCAGCACGCTCGATGACATCCGCAACGGGCTGGAGTCAGCCATTGCAACGCCGGGACAGTTTCAGGCGGTGCTGGTCATGCCCAACTGGTCCGACCCGGCCGAGGACCTGATCAACATCTTCTCTGAGTTTGCCGATCGGGACCACAGGCCGAAGCTGGTGATGCTGGACTACTACGCCCCGACGTGCTCGCCCCACTTCGGCGTGCTGCCTTTCGTTGATCTCTACATCAAACGCCAGACGCTCAAGGACCGTTCGCTCTACCAGCGCGACTTCGCCGGCGGGTTCATCTACAGCGACTTCGTGCACAAGGCGCTCGGCTTCGACCTCGGCGACTGGCACTTCGGCAGCACGCCCGACCCGTCGCACATGCACAAGCTCGTCACCGGCTGGAACCTCGGCGTGTGCTTCAGAAATCGCAAATTTTTGGACACAACGGACCGCATCTCCGCGCCCTGGTCGCTCCGGCCTTTCTCGATCAACCGGCGGGTGGGGTCGATCAATCGCACCGGGACGTTAATCGCGCCGACTGGCCAGCATCAGTTCAACCCGCTTCAATTCGCGGATCACCCGGTCGCCCTGCATGACCGGCATCAGGCTGAATTTCAGC
>DRKT01000030.1 GCA_011053195.1 Phycisphaerales bacterium
ATCGGCATCGGCTTCGCCAGCCGATTCGCAATCGGTGATGTGCGTGGGCTTCGGTGCCGGGACGCCCGGCTCCTGCGCGAGCTTGCGGTCATCCGCCGGCGAGACCGGGTGCCGAGCCCGGCCTCGGCTGTGTTCGAGCGGCTGCTCATCGCCGAGCTCGATTCCTGAGCGATTCACCCGGGGTTGGCGCCCTACGCGCGGCGTTCGTATGGGCGTTTCTGGATCGCCTCGAGCACCTGGGAAGCCATATGCTCGGCGGTTGCCAACTCCTCAACCGTCACATGGTCGGCGCCGTGCTCTCGGGCGAGAAAGGCTTTGGACAGGAAGTTGGTCCGTGCGGCGATAAAGACCGAGCCGTTGATTGTCCGGATCACCCGGCAGGCGCGGAACGTGGCATCATCGTCCGGCATGGTCAGGATGATTGCATGCGCCCTTCGAGCGCCGGCGGATTCGAGCACATCCGTGTTCGTGACATCGCCATAGACGATCTTCCGGCCGAGACCCGCCTGCCTGCGGACGGTCTCCGGGTTCATCTCGATGATGGTGATGTCGCAGTCGGTCTGATCCAGCCGATGCGTCACCGCCCGGCCGACCGGGCCATACCCGACGACAATCACCCGGCGCCGATCGTCCTGCTCATCCTGGGCTGCATTCTCAGGATCGACCGCGTTGCTCGATCCTTTGAGCCGGAACAAGAGACCGGCCAGCTTCGCACCCATCGGATTGGCACCAGCGATCATGTTCGGCGTTAGGAGCAGCGAGACAAACACGATGCCCACGATAACCGCCTGAACCTTGGCCGCTTCTTCGACAAAGAGCCCCTCGGCCTCGGCGACCCCCGCGACGACAAGGCTGAATTCGCCGGCCTGCGCCAGCGAGATCGCTGCTGCCCCGGCGATTGTCGGGCGAATCTTGAACATCCACGCCGACCCGCCGATCGAGATGATCTTGATCGCCATGACCGCAGCAGCACCGACGAGGATCACCCACCAGACCTCGAGGGCGATGGAGATATCCAAGCTCAGACCGACCGCGGTAAAGAACACCGCCATGAACAGGTCGCGCATGGGGCCGATCTGGCCGGAGAGCTGGTGCCGAAACGGAGTCCCCGCGAGAAGAAACCCCGCGAGGAAGGCGCCGAGCTCCGGGCTGAGCCCGAGCCAGCCCGTCACCACCGCGGCTGCCAACGCAAAAGCGGCCGAACACACCAGCAGCAACTCGCTGGATCCATCCCTCGCGGCTTCGTGCAGCACCCTGGGCAGGAGCGTCATGCCCAGCGCGATCAGCAGCCCGATCGCGCCCACCATCGTCAAAGCCGCACCGATCATCGACCCGAGACCCACCGATGGTCCCGCCAGATCCTCATCGCCCGGCCCGGCCCAGGCCGCCAGCACCGGCATGAAAGCGATGATCGCCACCACCGCGAGGTCCTGCATCAACAGGATCCCGAATGCGAGCCGGCCCGGCGCCAAACGAAGTTCCCGCCGCTGCTGGAGTATCCGCAGCACCACCGCGGTCGATGACATCGCCATCGCCGAGGACACCGCAACCGCGCCCGGCGCGTGCAGGCCGAAGGCCATCGCAACCGGAATCCCGAGCCCGATTGAAACCAGCGTGGACAGCACACCGACGCCGATGATCTGCTTCACGCCGGTGCGAAACTCCGTTCGATCCAGGTGCAGCCCGATGCCGAACATGAGGAGAATGATCGCCACATGGGAGATCCCGTCGATGCTCGCCGAGTCCTGCACAAGTCCGAAAGCGTTTGGACCGAAGACGGCGCCGGCAATGAGGTATCCCGGAATCGGGGCCAGCCTCAGCCGACCGAAAACAAGTGAAACCCCGGCTGCCGCGGCCAGCACATACAGCAGATCAACCATCACCGTATCAGGTGAGGTCACGGCGACACCCCGTGGACCCGCCTTCCACGGCGGACATACACCGCGACCAGACTCAGATCCGCCGGCGTCACACCCTCAAGCCGGCTCGCCTGTCCGAACGTGCTCGGGCAGTATCGCGCCAGAGCCTCGGCCGCCTCGGCGCGCAGGCCCTCGATCTGCTCGTAGTTGAGCCAATCCGGCAGTGCGCGTTGCTCCAGATCGCGATGTCGGCGGATCTCGTTGCGCTGGCGCACGATGTAGTCGCTGTAGATCCGGTCCGCGAGCACCGTGCGGACGACACCGGGATCGTATGTCCCTGCGAGATCATCGAGGAGATCATGTTCTGAGTATTCCTGGCGTTTCAGAACTTTGGACAACGGAACACCGCCGATGCGCCGCGAATCGATCTCCACGTTCAACCTCGCGATCTGATCCTGCCTCTGGCGAAAGCGCTTGATGCGCCGCTCGCCCAATTCTCCTGAAAGCAGGCCGATCTCCTGCGCCTTCGGGGTCAGCCGATCCGCAGCGTTGTCCGCTCGCAAGAGCAGCCGATGCTCCGCCCGGCTTGTGAACATCCGGTACGGCTCGGTCGGGGTCTTGGTCACGAGGTCATCCATCAGCACGCCGATGTACGCCTCGTCGCGCCCGAGCATCCACGCGTCCTGGCCGCGCAGGCTTCGTACCGCATTGACACCGGCGACAAGCCCCTGCGCCGCCGCTTCCTCGTAGCCGCTGGTCCCGTTGATCTGACCCGCAAGAAACAGGCCGGCCAGACGCTTGGTTTCGCCCGTCGCCCTGATCTGGTGCGGGCGAACCACATCGTATTCCACGGCATATCCGAGCCGAAGGATCTTCGCCTGTGCGCACCCCGGCATCAGCCGAACCATCGCTCGCTGCACATCACCCGGCAGGCTGGTCGAGATCCCATTGCAATACACCCAGTCCGAATCCAGCCCCTCGGGTTCGAGAAAGACCGTGTGCTGATCGCGGTCGAATCGCTCGACCTTGTCCTCGATCGAGGGACAATACCTCGGCCCGGAACCATCAATCTGGCCCGTGAACATCGGCGCCCGATGCAGGTTGGCCCGGATCAGTGTATGGATCTCATGGGTCGTGTGCGTCATCCGGCAGGTGTGCTGGGCCAGTGCTGGGAAATGCTCAGGTTCAGACAGATCACTGAACGGTACCGGCTCAACATCACCAACCTGCTCGGGCAGGTTCGCCCAGTCGATGCTGTCCTTGCTGATCCTCGGCGGCGTGCCAGTCTTGAGACGACCCAACTCAAACCCGAGGTCCATCAACGTCTTCGAGATGCCGATCGCCGGTGCTTCACCGAATCGACCGCCGGGGGTTTTCGTCTCGCCCGTGTGCATGAGCCCGCGCATGAACGTCCCGGTGGTGAGCACCGTCGCCGCGGCGCGCAGTTCGCTCGGCGTCTCGGCCTGCTCGAATTGCAGATCCCCCGCTCGGCTTTCGAGCTCGGTCGCGGCGGCGCAGATGCTCGTCACCGGCAAAGGCGCCCGACTCTCCGGCGGAAAAATCCGCACACCCGCCACACGATCACCCTCGAGAAGAAACTCATCAACGCGACCGGCAATGACATCAATCTCGACCCGGCTCGAAATCAATCGCTGGACCTCGGCCGCGTACGCATCCTTGTCGCACTGGCATCGCGGGCCTCGCACCGCCGGCCCCCGGCTCGTGTTGAGCATCTTGAACATGATCCCCGACGCATCGGCCGCCAGACCCATCAGCCCGCCCAGCGCATCGATCTCGCGCACGAGCTGCCCCTTGGCCAGCCCACCGATCGCGGGATTGCAGCTCATCGCGCCGATCCGTGATGGGTTTGCGGTCACCAGTGCGACCGAGTGTGGTTCGCGCAGCAGATTCGCCGCCGCCCACGCCGCCTCGGCCCCGGCATGCCCGCCCCCGATCACGATGATCTGATACTCGCTCCGCATCCGCAGATGATAGTCTGGACGCATGATCATCAGGCCAGCCATCCCGGCCGACGCCCCGGCCATCGCGGCGATCTACAACCACGCCATTATCCACACGATCGCCAGCTTCTGGACCGAGCCGAGACCGGATGCTGAGATCGCGGGCGAAATCGCAGCATCAAGCGAAGACACCTACCCGTGGCTTGTCGCCGAACACAGCAACCACATCCTCGGCAGCGCCTGGAGCAAACCATGGAACCCGCGCACCGCCTACCAACACACCTGCGAGGTGACCATCTACATTGCCCCCGATGCCCAGGGCCAAGGCGTCGGTTCAGCACTCTACACCGACCTCTTCGCTCGCCTCCGAGCCATCGGATACAAGCACATCATCGGCGGCATCAGCCTCCCAAACGAAGCCAGCGTCCGGCTCCACGAACGCATGGGCATGAAACAGGTCGCCCTCTTTCCCGGGATCGGTGAGAAGTTCGGAACGGCGATCGACGTCGGCTATTGGCAGGTGACACTTGACGATTTCGGCCGTGGTACCATGCGGACATGACACCACCGACACTCGATATCCACCTCGGCGATAACCTGTCGATCATCACCACCTGGCCCGATGAATCGTTCGATCTCATCTACATCGACCCGCCATTCAACACCGGCAGGAAACAGGCCCGGACGCAGATCAAGACCATCCGTGATGACGACGGCGACCGCGAAGGCTACAAGGGCCGACGCTATCGCACCCAGCGGATCGGGACCAAATCATTTGACGACAGCTTTGACGACTTCATGGCCTTTCTTGAGCCGCGGCTTGAAGAGGCGCAGCGGCTCTTGAAGCCGGATGGATCGTTCTTTCTCCATCTGGACTATCGAGAGGTTCACTACGCGAAGGTGGTGCTCGACAGCATCTTCGGGCGCGATTCGTTCATCAACGAGATCATCTGGTCGTACGACTACGGTGCCCGATCGAAGAAACGCTGGTCCGCCAAGCATGACAACATCCTCTGGTATGCCAGAGACCCGAACAACTACACCTTCCGGTATGACGACATCGACCGCATCCCGTACATGGCCCCTGGGCTTGTCACGAAAGAGAAAGCCGAGCGTGGCAAGACGCCGACCGATTCATGGTGGCACACGATCGTCAGCCCGAACGGGAAGGAGAAAACCGGGTATCCGACCCAGAAGCCGTTGGGAATCATCAACCGGCTCATGCGGGTTCACTCGAACCCGGGCGATCGGGTTCTGGATTTCTTCGCGGGTTCGGGAACGATCGGCGAGGCTGCCGTCCGACAGAACCGCAACGCCGTTCTTGTTGATGCCAACGAGGAAGCCATGCGGGTCATGGCCAAACGCCTCGGCTTCGCCCGCCCGACCTGGCATGGATGGACCCCGGATACCGAGGATCTTCCCGAGCCAACGCTTCTTGAAGTGATCGGAAAATCGGCATGAGCACGGGGATGGCTCGCTCCTCGCGGGGCTCGAGCGCATCAGCAAACGTACCGGCTCCAAACCATCCGATCCGAGCGCATGATGCTCAGTGCGCATTGCGGTGCACAAACCCGCGTCTCAGTGTCAGGAAAAGGATCCTGATGTCGAATCCGATGGACCAGTGCCGGACGTAGAACAGGTCGTACTGGATGCGTTTCTTCAGTGATGTGTCGCCGCGGAGGCCGTTGACCTGCGCCCAGCCGGTCATGCCGGCCTTGACGTGCTGGCGGAGCATGTAGCCTCGCCAGTCTTCGCGGAACTGTTCGATGAGCTCGGGGCGTTCGGGTCGCGGGCCGACGAGTGACATGTCGCCGCGGAGAACGTTCAGGAGTTGCGGCAATTCATCAAGACTTGTTTTCCTGAGCCATCGGCCGATGCGCGTCACGCGCGGGTCATCGCGCACGGTCCAGCGCGCCGGCTCGACATCCGCCACATGGGTCATCGTGCGGAACTTGTAGATGTTGAACGTCTCGCCGCCGAGGCTCACCCGTTGCTGACGAAAGATCACCGGCCCCGGCCCGGAGAGACGCACCAGAACCGCAATCACCGCAAAGACCGGCGCGAACAGCACCATGCACGCCAGCGCGCCGGCGATGTCCACGACCCGCTTGCCGACGCCGCCGACACCGTACAACGGCGACTCACGCACACTCAAGATCGGCATCCCGTCCAGCTCGGACACCACCATGTTCTGAGGCATGTGCCTCGGATTGACATCCGGGACGATGCGCACATCAACCGCAAATCGCTCGAGGCGTTTGATGAGCGCCGGGATCTCGCTGGCGCATGAGCCGGGCAGCGCAAGATACACCGCATCCACTTCCCGCTCTTCAAGCGCTCGCTCCAGATCGTTGATCCCGCCGAGCACGGGGCGGCGGAGGCACTCCTTCCGCCCGGTCGTCTCGCGATGACCGATGAAGTACGCCACGCTGATCCCCGTCCAGCTGTTGCGATCCAGCGTCCGGCAGGTGATCTGCCCGAGCCGACCGACGCCGACAATGCACGCATGACGCAGGTTTCGACCCCGCTTACGCAGCGAGCGAAGAAACGACCGGATCGCCAGACGCTCACCCGCAAGCAAGACCACCAATGTCGGCGCGAGGACCGCAAGCTGGAGCCGGCTCGCATCGAGATCGATCGACCAGAGCCGAACGATGACGGTGCCGACGTGCGGATCGATCAGCGTACTGCCGAGAATCCAGACCAGCACGACGACCGCAGCCAGAGCGCCGAGCACCGCGCGGACAATCTGGCCGAGTTCAGAAATGATGGAACGGTCCCGCCGGGCGCGGTAGAGCCCGAAGCCCCACATCGCGTACAGCACCGCGGGGATGACAAGAAACGCCAAGGGCTCACGCACCACGCGGTCCACCGAGAAGGCCTGCATGTCTCCAGCGATGTACAGCCGGACCAGCCACGCCACATAGCACGACACCAGCACCACCAACGCATCGGCGGTGCACAACATCGACACAAAGAGCTGGTGGCGCTGCTTGACCAAGGTTCGGTGGTCCCCCGTGTGCCGCCCAGGACGTCGCCCGAGCCGATGTATACAACCAACCCGTTTCAGACCATCGGCACCCGGTGCCAACTCCGGGCAAAGTTTAGGCCTGACTCATCCTGAGGCCCGGCTGGGCCACAGTCCGTCCCGGCGGATCGGTGTCGCGTCACCCAGATCCTTCAGCACACGCTCGGCCTCGCTGTCAATCGCTGGTTTCGGGGGGGGCACGATCTGAAGAACCGCGTACAGATCACCGGGCGTCGAGGTCCGGCACCCCTGACCCTTCAGCCGAAGCTTGTTCCCACTGGCCGACCCCGCGGGAATGGTCAGCGTCGCCTGGCCTGTCGGCGTGGGGACATCCACCGGCCCGCCCAGCGCCGCCTCGGCGAAGGTGATCGGCAGATCCAGATACACATCACGCGTGCGCTCGTTCCGCGCCGGCTCGCCCCGGCGAAACAGCGGGTGGGGTTTCACCTTCACCGTCAAAATCAGATCCGCACGCTGGTCCGGCCGATTCGGATGCGCGTGACCAACACCCCGAACGCGCAGCTTCGCACCGTCCGACACGCCGGCCGGGATCGTCACTTCTACCTTCTTCGTCGAGCCCGATCGCTGGATCTCCAGCTCTTTTTTCCCTCCCGTGATCGCGGTGGCGAAATCGACCTCGATCGTGTGGTGGGTGTCGGCCGGTCTCGGCTCCGGCCTCGGGGCGCGATGCGTCTGAGTGCGGGCCCTGGCCCCGAACGGCCCGCCTCCCCTGCCGCCACCGAAGAACGAATCGAACATCGAGCCCAGATCCTCGATGTCGAAGTCGACATGCACACCCGACGCGGGCTGAGCACCTCCAAAGTCGGCATGCCCGACCCGGTCGTAGAGCTTGCGCTTCTCCGGGTCCGAGAGCGTGTCGTACGCTTCCTGGATCTCGAGAAACTTCGCCTGAGCCTCCGGCTCCGAATTGACGTCCGGGTGAAACTTCCTCGCCAGATCGCGATATGCGGACTTGATCTCCGCATCGCTGGCCGACTTGGACACCCCCAGCACTTCGTAATAGTCGGGCTTGCTCATCGTCACCGAGTATAGAACCCGATCACTCGTCATCTCCCGACTCGATCCGGGTGGCGTTCTCGGAATTGCCCTTGCTCCAGAATCGGATATTCCCCGTATTCGCGCCGCCGACAATTTCGAGCCGAGTGTCTGCGCCGCTTTCCGACACGATGATCAGCCCATCGCCCGTCGCCGAGGCGTATGACTCGATGATCGTCGATCCCTCGGCATTGAGCAGTGAAAACGTCCCGCCGTCCTGATCGGACGAGATCAACACCTGGTTCTTGCCCTCGATATCTCGAACGACGACCGCGCCGCTGCCCTTGTCATCGGCGTACAACCCCACGACCGAAGCCGTGTCATTGTTCGACACATACACCGCGCCGCCATCGGCATCGGAACCGAGTGTCACGCGGGTTTCGCCATCATCACCCGAAACCGAGAAGTAGCCCCGCCCCTCCTCGGTGCAGTACGCCGTCAGACCCGTCTTCCCCTCGGCGCTCAGTATGTTCAGCGTCCCGCCATCGGCATCAGAACTCAACACAACCCTCGGCACCTCGGCACCGGTCGCCGAGACGGCCACCGTCCCGGTTCCATCGGTGTCGGTGAAGATGCCCACGACCGCATCACCATCTTTGCTGTACAAAGTCTGCATCCCGCCATCGTCATCGACCCGCAGGACAACCGCGTTCTCGCCGTTCTCATTCCGGAAATGGCCGAACCCACGTCCATTGCCATCGATCGCCAGCATCACGCCCTGCTCATCGTTCGTGTTGATGATGTATGCCATCCCGCCGTCGTCATCACTGCCCATCGCCACGCGGGTGGAGCCGTCACTGTCGGACATCATCAGGATGCCGCGCTTGTTGGCATCCGCGTAGGCCTCGACGACCGATTCGCCATTGGAGTTGTTGAGGAAGATCGCGCCCCCGTCGGCATCCGATCCGAGCGTGAGCATGACGTCGCCGGCCGCGTTGACAATGTCGACACGCTCGGCCTGCACCACGTCCAGAACCCGGCCCGGCAGCTCCCCCACCGCCACGGCAAGCACACCCACCGACACCAGCCCGGTCGCAGCGCACGCCAATCGCCACCGCCTGTTCTGACGACGCATGCTGGCCATGCCTGATTCAAGCCGAGCGATCCGATCCTGTACGTGCTGATCCATGGTGGGGCTCCATAAGTTAGTGCTAGCTCACTATAGCACACCCGTGCCGAGCATGCGCAGAAAAAGAGCCCGTCGGGCGGGCTCTGGTCAAAGCATGAATATCGAACGGGTGATTTACTCCCCGCCGGCCTCGTGACCGGACTCTTCCTCGGCATCCTCGGCCGGCTCATCCTCCTCGGGAGTCGGCGTCGGGGCTTCCTCGATGTAGACACACTCGACATCGAAAATCAGCGTCGACCCGGGTGGGATCCGGTTGACCTTTTGATCGCCGTACGCCAGTGCCGGCGGGATGATGAACCGACGCTTGGAGCCCTTGGTCATCCCCTCGACGCCGCGCATCCACCCCGGGATCAGCTTGCCCGGATACTGGTAGCGGAATGGCTCGCCCCGATCGTACGACGAATCAAACTTCGATCCGTCCGTCAGTTTGCCGGTGTAGTGGACGACAAGCCAGTCATTGTCGGCGATCGCCCGGCCCCCCGGCTCGGCGAAGTGCAGCACGACCAGCCCGTCGCTGTAGCGCTCGACGCCAACCGCCGAATCGGTGCGCTCAAAGGCGACCCCGCCCGAATCACCAACACCCCAGGCCACCTTGCCGTCGGCGCCATACCCGACATCCGAGATCTGCAACGTGTCGTTGGTGATCTCGATCGAACTGGTCATCTGGACCGCGCCGCCCCGGTGGTCGGGATACGCGCAGGGTGAGTGCCCGGCGAAGCCGTGGTCCGTGCGCTCGAGGTCGATATCCATCGTCGGGTACATGTCCGCCGCGGTGACGGTCTCAGGGAAGTGCTCGGGCACGAAGGCCATCCCCTGAAGCGCAACCGCGAGCTGGGGCGGGCGGATGTCGTACGTCCGAAGCCGAAGCCCACCCTCGAAGCGGTAGACCTGGTAAAAAGCCTGGCGATAGGGAACAGCCGGGTCGTCGGCTCGAGCCATCTCGGCGTACAGCATATCGTTCAGGCCGTTCACGGTGGCCGGAGCGATGCTCAGCAGGATATCGGCGTTTCCATCACTTCCAAATTCTGACACCGGCTCGGTGCTCTGCCACACACCGGTCAGCATGCGCGCCACCTCGGCGATCTCGTCATCGGTATACGACACATTCAGTTCCGGGGCCTCGACCAGCGTGGGCTCGGGTGGCGTTTCCTGCTGTGATTCCTGATCCTGCGCGGCGACGGACCCGGCGCCGATGACAAGTCCGATCAGCGGCGCGGCCAACCATCGATGATTCATGATACTTTTCTCCGGAAAGACTCGAGCGTGGCGCCCGAAGGTGTGCGATTCGATTCAACAGGTTTCATGCAAGCTCTGGGAACATCTTGGTGACGACGCCGACCAACTCCTCGACGTGGCTCGCGGATTCATCGAAAAGTTTCTGCTCGGAATCGGTAAGTTTGAATTCGACGACTTTTTCGACACCGCCCGAGCCGAGCATCGCGGGAACCCCCACGAACAGGCCCTTGTGCCCGAACTGCCCATCGAGATAGGCCGCGGACGGGATGATGCGTTTCTTGTCCTTGACGATGGCCTCGACCATCTGGACCGCACCGCTGGCCGGGGCGTACCACGCGCTGGTGCCCATGAGTTTGACGACCTCGCCGCCGCCTTTTTTGGCGCGTTCGACGCACGCATTGATGGTGGCTTCATCGAGCAGGTCGGTGACGGGGATGCCGTGGACGCTGGTGCAGCGTGGCAGCGGCACCATGTCATCACCATGACCACCGAGCAGCAGGGCGCTGACATCCTCGATCGAGCAGCCGATCTCCCACGCGAGAAACGTGCGGAAGCGGGCGCAGTCAAGGGCGCCGGCCTGCCCCATGATCCGGCTGGCCGGGAACCCGGTCGCCTTCCACGCGGTGTAGACCATCGCATCGAGCGGGTTGGAGACGACAATGACAATCGAGTCCGGCGCATATTCGCGGATGTTCTCGGAAACACTCTTGACGATCTTGACATTGGTTTCGATGAGATCATCGCGGCTCATCCCGGGCTTGCGCGGGATGCCGGCGGTGATGACCACGACATCCGAGCCGGCGATGTCTTTGTAGTCGCTGGTGCCGAGGATATTGCAATCAAATCGTTCGATCGGGCCGCAGCACGCCAGGTCGAGCATCTTGCCTTGCGCGACGCCGACCTTGTCGGGGATATCGACGATCACGATGTCGCCGAGTTCCTTTTGGGCGGCCCATTGGGCGCATGTTGCTCCGACATTGCCCGCTCCGATGATGCTGATTTTGGCCCGACGCATCGTCGATTCTCCTCTGGAGGTGGTGTGAAAGATCGTTCCCGGCCCCGCGACCCACGCGGGGAGAACCACTATAGACGCCCGAGGAACCGGGACCGGCTAGGAGGGCTCATCCATCGGACCAAACTCCACGGGCACCGGCTTCTGGTGCTCGGCTCCGGGGATCGGCAAGGGCACGGGCTGGGGCTCCCCCCCCACGATCACCGGGATCAGCAGCGGCTGGCCCGGGGTCAGGTCGGCATCGAGCCGTTGGACCAGGTCCCGCACGGGGCCTCCCTTGGCAAAGTCAAACTGCCGATAGACCTGCCGGGCAACCGGGACCCTCTCCGGCGGAGCTTCCTCTCCAAGAAAGCCACCCACCGCTTCAAAGACGGCCGATTCGATTTCCGGCTCGACGCCCCGAACGAACCCGATCGGCGAGCCCTCGAACATGGGCACCCCCGGCGTGGGGAGAAACAGATCGCCGGCGAAACCGATCTCCATCAGATAGGCGACCAGATCCGCCGGATGTGGCAGCACAATCGCAGGATGTGTCGATCGCCACTCGGAGCCGCCTTCGGTCGCAAGCCGGAGCGCCAGCCGGGCATCTTCAACGATCTCGATGATCGCTTCGGGCATGGGCTGGCCTGACCAGATCCGGTTGAGCTCGGCTGCATTCCGGCGCAGCAGGATCTCGGCGCGGTCGATGCCCAGACTTCGCTCGTCGTGGTCGAGCTGGTCCAGTTCGGCGCAGGCGTGGGTGACCGCCTGGAGTGTGATGATCGCAGGGACCGCCTCTTTGAGCCTACCTCCCTCATCATCACCCGGTAGTGCCAGAGCTGACTGCGCAAACTCGGTCCACTTGGCCAGCAGCATTGCCCATGTCATGGCCCGGTCGTTGGTTTGTGCATCGGCGTTGGTCATGTCGGATCCTACGGCTCCCGGCCTCGGGATAGACTGATGCCTCTGATACCGGAGGCCTCATTCATGCACGACTTTGGTGCGTTGTTCCGCAGACGGTTCATCCGCGAGCTTTGGCGCCGGCTCGGACGCGACCTCGGCGACCGACCGATCGCCATTTTCGGAGATGGTCGTCATACGGCCTGGCTTCTGGAAACCGTGGCCGACGTTGAGGGCGGGCCGACGGTTGCGTTTATTCTTGACGATGCGATCGACCACGGCTCGATCCGCAGTTCTCGCGTGCTCCACCCGGATCAGGCCGATCCGAACGCGGTCGGCGCGGTTCTGGTGTCGAGCGACAGTCAGGAGTCGGCGCTTGCCTCTCGAGCGCGCGCGTGGGTGGAGTCGGCCGAGGTCAGGCCGATGGTGATCGAGCCCTATCGAGGTCTGCCGCCGGGGCCGTATCCGCAGGATTCCGGGTCGATGAATCCGATTCTTGATGACCGACGGCTGCCGAACGGGCCGGATGGTGATGCGGTGGAGCGGGGGCGATTACTGGGGGCGTCGATGCCCGTGCCGCCGAGTGGCAATCGGGCCGGGTATTCACCGGAAACCGACGCCGCCTACCTCGAATCAGGGAAGAACGAACGGATGATGATCGAGCGTGTGCTCGGTTCTCACGGGTTCGACGTGCGCCAGTGTCAGGATGTGCTGGACTGGGGCTGTTCGACCGGGCGTGTGCTGCGGCACTTCGACGATCTGCCCGAGCGGACAAGCCTCTGGGGGTGCGACATCGACGCGGATGCGATCGACTGGGCGCAGCGGCACCTCGGTGGTCGGTTCCGATTCTTTGCCTGCACCACCAGCCCGACGCTGCCCGTGCCGGACGGGTCGTTCGACCTGGTGTATGGGATCAGCATCTTCACGCACATCTCGCATGGTGTGGATACGTGGCTGATGGAGTTGCGTCGGATCTTGCGTCCGGGCGGGGCCGCGATGGTGACGGTTCACGACGAGCATACATGGAGTTTCTGCCACGATCATCCGGAGAGCTACATCGCGAGGCACTGCCCGCGGCTGGATTTTTCCAAGCCGATGGTGGACGACTTTGTGGCGCACGGCCAAGGCCCGGCATGCCAAGCCTTTTGGCACAGCCGGGGGATCAACCACCGCTGGTCGATGGCGTTTGAAGTTGCGGGGATCGAGCCGATGAAGTTCTGTTCGGGCACGCAGGCGGGCGTTGTGCTGAGGCCGAGGCTGTGATTGTTTAAGGCGAACAGGCGTTGCGGATTGTCGAAAAGTACCCCCCCGGGGACTCGAACCCCGAACTCGCTGATTAAGAGTCAGCTGCTCTACCAATTGAGCTAGGGAGGCCACGCGGCTCGGTCTGTCGTCCGGGCGACGCTTCGCGCGAGTATAGCTCGGTATGGTCGATCAAATCCAGCCGATCGACCGCGGCGACGCGCTGACCCAGCCCGGAAACTTGAAACGGCGATGCTCCGGACCCCAATAGATGTTTGTGGTTGCAAACCGAAAAGAGCGTGTTTTGTTCGGGTTGTGTGTACGGGTCAGATCGTTGACCGGTTGAGCGGGTCGGTCTATGGTTCAGGCCTCTGCGGATCGGGAGCAGGCGGAGTGCGTCTGGCCGGGGCGGGGTTGTTTTTGTCATTTCAGAGATGAGGGAATTGTCATGCTTCCAGTTCAGCGTCAGAGCCACGGGCGTTCACGTCGCCGGCGTTCGCATGATGCCCTGAAGGCGATCAAGGCCGGGATCTGCCCGGTGAGCGGCATGCCGAAGCGGCACCACCGCGCGTGCGCCGAGTCCGGGTATGTGAGGCCCGGTCTGACGATCCGTGTGAAGAAACTGGGCATTGGTGTCGAGCGAGACTGATCGCATGCGGCTGGCGATTGATGTGATGGGTGGTGACCATGCGCCCGATGCGATCCTGAAGGGGTGCGTCGAGGGGCTGGTCCATCTTGGCCCGGACGATCGGCTTGTGCTGGTCGGTCGGGAGCGTGACATCAATGAGGTGCTCGGTGAGATGGGCGCCGGCGATTCACGTCTCGAGGTTCACCACACGGATGAGGTGATCGGGATGTGCGAGCCGCCGGCCAAGGCTGTGCGCAGCAAGCCCAACTCCTCGATCGTGCAGATGTGCCGGCTTGCCTCGAAGCGTGTTGATGATGCGGTCCGCTGTGATGCGGCACTCTCTGCGGGGAATACGGGTGCGTGCGTGTCGGCCGGCGTGATGCAGATGAAGCGTCTCAAGGGCGTGCATCGGCCGGGTATTTCGGTGGCGATGCCGGGATATCACGGGCCGATCGTGCTGTGCGATGCGGGGGCGAATCCGGAGCCGACGGCCCAGCATCTCTGGCAGTATGCGATCATGGCCGAGGCGTTCAGTCGTCTCGTGCTCGGGATCGAACATCCTCGGGTGGCGATCATGAACATCGGGGCCGAGGACTCGAAGGGGACGGAGACGATCCGGACCGCGCGCGACCTGATCAAGGCGACGCCGGAGATGAACTACATCGGGTTCATCGAGGGTCGCGAGTTCTTCGAGGGTGTGGCCGATGTTGTGGTGACCGATGGGCTGATGGGCAATGTGGTGCTCAAGACGGCCGAGGGGATGGCCAAGAGCCTGTTCAAGGCGATCAGCAAGGAAATCATGGAGCTGGATCCGGAGCTGATGGGGCGTTTTGCCCCGGTGGCCAAGGCGATCTGGGCGAAGAACGACTACCACGAATATGGCGGGGCGCCGCTGATGGGCGTCAATGGGTGCCTGTTTATTGCTCACGGGTCGAGCGAGCCGCGTACGATCGCCAACGCGATCCGATCGTGTCGGGACTACGTTGCTGCCGATGTCAACAGCGGGATTGTCGAACGGATCGCCCAGGCCGAGGCGGCGGTATCCCCCGAACGAGCCTTGACCTGATCTTGCGCACGCTCCGGCGGGGATCAACCTTGCGGACGATCCTTTCGCTGGTGTCGGGTTGAATTCGGGGTGAGGGTGAGGCCGGCATGTCAGGACATCCAGAAGGACGCTGTGGGATCGAGATCGTCGGGATTGGTTCGTTCCTACCGGAGCGTGTGCTGACCAACCACGACCTCGAGTCCATGATGGACACCTCGCACGAGTGGATCGTCAAGCGGACGGGGATCCACCAGCGTCATAAGGCGGACTGGGAGAATGGCGAGACGGTGCTTCACCTGGCCAAGCCGGCGCTTGAGAACACGCTCGCCGATGCAGGGATCGAGGCGAAGGAACTGGATCTGGTGATCCTGGCAACGATGTCTCAGGAGATGTCGTGCCCGCCGACGGCTTGCCGGCTTGTGGATATGGTCGGCGCGGGCAACGCGGGCGCCTTTGATTTCTCGGGCGCGTGCTGTGGGTTTGTGTTTGCGACGAACGTGGCGTATGGGTTGATGCAGACCGGGCCGTACAACACGGTCGCGGTCATCGGTGGCGACACGCTGACGGACATTGTTGAGTACAACACGCGAGGGCGGGCGGCGGCGATTCTGTTCGGCGATGCGGCGGCGGGCGTGATTCTCAAGAAAACAGACGATCAGAGCAAGGGGCTGCTGGGACAGGCGATGCATTCGGATGGGTCTCGCTGGGCGGGGCTCTATATCCCCAATACCAAGTTCGATTTTGCTCCGGGCGATGAGCCCGACGAGGAGCAGTTCGGCCTGCTTCAGATGAACGGCGCGAGCGTGTTCCGGTTCGCGGTCGAGACCTTCCCGCAGGTGATCGAATCGACGCTCGAGAAGGCTGGCGTCTCGCCGGACGAGGTGGACCACTACGTCTGCCATCAGTCGAACCAGCGGATCCTGAGTGCGGCAAGGGACCGGATCGGCTTCTCAGAAGACAAGATGCTTGTGAATATAGATAAGTACGGCAACACCGTGGCGGCCAGCGTGCCGCTGGTGCTGAACGACCTGCACAAGGCCGGCAAGATCAAGCGGGGCCAGAAGATCATGATGGTCGGTCTCGGTGGCGGGCTGACGTGGGGCACGAGTCTCTGGCAGTTGTAATTAAGGCTGTGGAATCACCAGAATTTTTCGATATCCGGACGAAATGGCATGAACCGCACGGCTCGGTGGGCCGAATAGTCGGGCTATGGAGAGTCTGCGCCGCGTTGGCGCCATGCCGAAGCCGGTAATGCCCGACGGGGCTGTGGTCGAGACGGTTGATCCGTTCGATCCGTTGGGGCTTGGTCAGCTGAGTTTTTCGCTGCGTCGGCCAGGGTGTCGCCGACTGCTTGAAGGCGAGTTCGGGCTGACTCGCCGGCAGGCATACGCGGTCTCGGCTTGGGCGGGCAGGAGGCGGGCGATCCGGGGCGAGCTTTGGCTGGCGCTCGGTCGGTTCTGGTTTGCGGTTCTCGTCGGGTGTGTGGTCTTTGCCCTGCTTGTCGGGCTGCCGATCTGGGATTGGTATGTGGACTGGTCGACGGATCGGCCGGTCGGTGATGCATGGGCGTGGCGGGTTCTGGCCGGTGGGATCGTGCTTGGGGGGGCATCGCTGGGTGTGGGTTTGCTCTCTGCGGAGCGCTGGGTGGTGGACCCGATCGTGGAGCGAGAGATCCGACGCTGCTGGGGCGATCAGGAGTGCCTCTGGTGCAGCCGGGACATGGCGGGGTGCCTTGTGGACCAGCAGCGGTGGTCGCGCTGCCCGGAATGCGGGCTTCGGTCGCCGATTGGTGCGCGGGCCTCTACGATCTGATCTATGGCAGAAACGATGATGATTGTGTGTCCGGGTCAGGGAGCCCAGGTTGTCGGCATGGGCAAGGCTTGGGCCGGGCTGGTGCCGGAGTCGCGGGCGGTGTTCGACGAGGCGGATTCGGTGCTTGGTGATTCGCTTGGGTCGCCGTTGAGTTCGTTGTGTTTCGACGGACCTACGGAGACGCTGAACCGGACGGATGTGAGCCAGCCGGCCCTGTACACCTGTGCGGTGGCGAGTTGGCGTGGGATTCTGGCATCGTGGGGCTGGTCGGAGTCGGAAGCGCCACTGGTTGCGGCGGCCGGATTGAGCCTTGGTGAATACTCGGCGCTGCATGTGGCCGGCTCGTTCAGCTTTGCGGATGGTTTGAGACTGGTGGCGCTGCGTGGGCGGGCGATGCAGTCGGCTGCGGAGGCGGTGGCCAGCGGGATGGTGGCGTTGATCGGTGCGGATGAGGCCCAGGCCGAGGCGGTGTGTGATCGGGCGAGAGCGGGTGGCGTGCTTGTGTGCGCGAATTTCAATGCACCGGGTCAGGTCGTGCTTTCGGGCGATGCCGAGGCGTGCAGCCGGGCGGAAGCGGTTGCGGGCGAGATGGGTCTTCGCGCCAAGGCACTTTCGGTTGCGGGGGCGTTTCATTCTCCGATCATGCAGCCGGCAGCCGAGGCATTGGCGGAAGCACTGTCCGGGGTGGATATTGTTGCTCCTCGTGTGCCGGTGTGGTCGAACGTGACGGCGGAGGTTCACGATTCGGACGCGGATGAGATCCGTCGTCGTCTTGCCGAGCAGTTGACATCGCCGGTGCGTTGGGCGTCGTGCTTTGGTGCGATGGTCAGGGCATATCCAGGGGCCTCAGTGCATGAGTTGGCACCGGGCAAGACGCTGGGCGGTATGGGTAGGCGGATCGACAGGTCGGTGAAGGTACAGAGCCATGATGGGCCGGAGGTATAGGGAATGCGGATACGGAATGTTTTGATTTCTGGGTTGGCGTATTCGCTGATGCTTGGCGTGGTTGGCTGCAAGAAGGAGCCTCCGCCGCCGCCCCCGCCGCCCCCGCCGCCGCCGGCCGCCCCACCGCCGCCGGAGCCGATCGACGTGCGGAATCTGATGCGGCAGATGGATGCCGACGCAAGGCTGACGTTTCCTCAGGACGTGGCACCGGTGGATGAGGAGTTGGCGCGATCGGTGATTTCTTTTGCCGGGACGCTTCTCAATGGTGATGATGAGGCGGCACGTTCGATGCTCGATCTTGCGGGTCAGACGACGCTGGACAGGCTGCTGGTGACGGGCGGATGG
>DRKT01000031.1 GCA_011053195.1 Phycisphaerales bacterium
AACTTGGTGTGGACACGCCGAACAGTGGAGATCGACCGATGACCGAACGGGCCCGCATCCTGACCGAGACCGCCGATGCCCGCGCCGATGCGCAGCGGCTGCTCGCCGGCCTGCTCGTCGCACGCGACAAATCCGAGAAACGTCTAGCCGATCTCAGCCGGAGCGACATCCTGAAAAAACTTACCGGCAGCAGCGCGCTGGACAACGCCATCGGCTCGACCGAGCGCATGATCGAGGCGCTCGATCGCGTGCTCGGCGAACTCCGCGAGAAACTCTCGCCCGAAGAACTCGCCCTGCTTGACGAGATCGAGCACGAGGGCTGATGGGTTCGCCGGCATCGGCTACCCTCGTCGCATGACTACGCCAACCGTTCGATTTCTCAGGCTCGATGAGCGTGCTTCGATCCCGAAGTATCACAGCACATCCGCAGCCGGGCTGGATCTGTCCGTCTGCCTCCCGCGAGGAGAGTTTGATCGTGATTCGGTGACCATTGTGCCGGTGCACAAGGGGGGCCGGATTCTCAAACTGCCCTGCGGCCTGGCGTGCGCCATCCCCGAGGGTTTCGAAGGGCAGGTCCGGCCTCGGTCCGGGCTGGCGACCAGGTTCGGCGTCACCATTCCCAATGCTCCCGGCACGATCGACAGCGACTACCGCGGCGAGATGTTCGTCGCCCTGATCAACCTCGGGCCGGAATCCGTCACGATTTCTCACGGCGACCGGGTGGCGCAGCTCGTCATCGCCCCGGTTGCACGGGCAACCATCGAGCTGGCGGGCGAGCTCGAGGCCACGATCCGCGGCGAGGGCGGGTTTGGTTCGACCGGTCTGTGAATCGGCTCTGGGTCAGAGTTTGAGGTTGCCGAGCCCGACGCCGCCGAAGCGGTCGAGGTCGAGCCCGCCCTTGCTTTGGTTGGCTTGCAGCATCTTTGCCTTTTCGCGTTTGCGCCGCAGGGCCGGGGTTTCCTTGAGGATCTCCTCGGGTGTGCGGTCGTCACGTTCGCCTTTGCCGCCCTTGCGTCGGCCGCCTTTGCCGCCCTTCTTGTCGCCGGTTCCCTTGGGGGCTTCCCTGGTCTGCTTGATGCTCAGGCTGATGCGTCGGCTTTCCGGGTCGATCTTGAGGATCTTGACCGAAACGACCTCGTCGGGCTTGAGCACGTCGGCGACATTGTTGACGCGCTTGTAGTCGAGCTCGGAAACATGGACGAGCCCTTCCAGCCCGCCCGGGAGCTCGATGAATGCTCCGAAATCGGCGATATTCTTGACTTTGCCGGTGACGATCTCACCCTCGGCCAACTCGCCCATAGCGGCGCTGAACGGGTCTTCCTGAAGCTGCTTGATCCCGAGCCCGATGCGGTTGGCGTCCCAATCAAGTTTGAGGATCTGGACCTTGACCTCCTGCCCTTCGGAGATGTATTTGGCGACGTTTTTCTCGCCCATGTTGATGCGGTCGTGTGAGAGGTCGGAGATGTGGACGAGCCCATCGATGCCGCCGATGTCCACGAACGCGCCGAAGGGCATGATCTTCTTGACCTTGCCAGTGACGGTCTGGCCCTCGGTGAGCGAGGTGCGCAGCTCTGCCTGGAGCTTGGCCTTTTGTTCCTGAAGGATCTGGCGTCTGCTGAGCACGATGTTGCCCGAGCCTCGCCGATCGACGCGCTGGACGTGGCAGGTGAACTTCTCACCCTTGAAGATGCTCAGATCCGGGACCCGATCGAGCGAGACCTGGCTTGCGGGCATGAAGGCCTTGTGGCCGGCGACCTCGAGCTCGAGACCGCCCTTGTTGACATCCATCACGCGGGCCTCGACAAGCTGGCCCGGTTCGAGCATCTCCCAGTCCGCCTTCTTGACGGTGCCCGGGCGAGAACAGACGTACAGCCCCTCGTTGGCCTCGAACTTGTCGACGACGACCTCGAGTTCCTCGCCGACCTTGGGTGGTTCTTCGCCATCCTTCCATTGCCCGCGTTCGACGACACCCAGCTCTTTCGGCCCGAACTCGACGAACAGATCGCTCGGCCCGACGCTGACGACGATGCCCGTGCGGTGCTCTCGGCCGGCGTGGACGACGCGCGGGCCGTGGATGGCTTTCTTGGGGACCGAGGCCGCGGCCGACTTGGCCTGATCGATCTCCTTCGGATCGTGCGGGTGCATGCCCGAGCCGGAAGCATTGATTTTCTCAAGGTCCGCCATCGCCTGATCGAGTTCGCTCTGGATCTCGGCGCCGAGCCCGTCGGCCGGGTGGGTCGAGGCCGGTGTTGCCGGAGCAGGAGAGGCCTCGGTTCGCTGCTGCGGCGTGCTCGGCGTGCTCGGCGTCTCGGGCTGCTTGGGATCGGGAGAACTGGGGGTGTTGGAAGTGTCCATCGTGGTCCGGTCTCGGAGGGTCGCTCGGCCGGGTCGCGCTCCACGGCGCACCACCATACCCCGGCCTTGGTGCAGTCTATCGCCTCAATCCGCCGACCGCTCGATCAATTCCTACAAGACCCGCTGCGGCGTTTTGGGCAGACCGGCCTTGATCGCCTCCACGATCCGCTGCGCTGTTCGGACATTGGCCAGTCCGGCCTCGGCGTCGATATCGGGCCGGCTGCCGGAACGGACCGAATCCAGGAATGACTCGATTTCCATCACGATCGGCTCGCCGTCGTCCACATCCAGGGGCTCGACGTTGACCAGATCGTCCCACTTCAGACTCGTCAGGTCCATCCCCTGGCTCAGCAGGTCGCGGACCTCCTGCATCTGCGAGGCATTGGCGACGCTGCGGATCATCGTGCCCGTCTTCTTGGCGTAGTCGATCTTGATGTAGGCATCCTCGGACGTGATGCGCGTCACACGCTCGGTCTTGAGCGCCAGCCGGCTGAAGGTCATGTTGGCCACGCACACACCCTGACCGTCGGGCAGATCCCACGTGAGGCGCGCGTTGCACAGGTCCTCGTGCTCCGTGACCACCGGCACGCCCGAGGCCTCGACCCGGTCCGGTTCCCGGCCACCCATCAGCATGATCACCACATCCAGATCGTGAATACCCATGTCCATCACCACGCCGATGTCGATCGAGCGGAAGGTCATCGGGCTGACTCGGTGGACCTCGATGAAGCGGGGCGTGATTGCCATGCCCTCGGCCGTTGTCCGACGCAGCGCCCGCATGATCGGGTTGAACCGCTCGATATGACCCACCATCAGCATCGCACCGGAACGCTCGGCGATGTGCTTGATTGCCTCGGCCTCCTCCGGGCCCTGCGCCAGGGGCTTCTCGATCAGGCACGCGATCCCCGCTTCCAGCAGCGGACCGGCCATCTCCCGGTGGTACACCGTCGGCACCGCCACGCTCACCGCGTCCGGCCGGGCGTCGACCACCGCGTCGAGCGTTGACAGCACCGGGCACCGGAAACGCTCGGCGATCTCCCCGGCGCGGTCGATGTTGGAATCAAACACACCGACGAGATCGACATCGGGCATCTCGGCGTAAACCCGTGCGTGGTGCTGGCCCATCCGGCCGACACCGACCACCGCGCATCGCAGCTTCTTCTTCGATCCCTCGGGCTTGGCTTCGACCATCTGCGAACTCCGTGGCTGTGATCCGGTCATCGTTTCGTATTCCTATCCGTTCGTGTTGCCGGCGTATCAGTCTGCCGGATTCAGGTGTGTGATGTGTCAGGTGATCCTGGTCAGGCGGGGGTGTCCGGTTGATTCGGTTGGGCTTGGAGCAATTCCTCGATGGCGCGGGCGAGACGGTCGAACTTGGTCAGACCGACAAACTGCCGCGCGAGCCGGCCGTCCTTGAACAGGACCAGCGTGGGCAGCGCCCGGACGCCATACCGCTGCGCCAGATCGGCGTGCTGGTCGGTGTCCACCGTCACGATGCGAGCCCGATCCGCAAACCCCGAGGCCAACTCTTTTAGCACGGGCTTGAGCATCTGGCATGGCATGCACCACGGCGCCCAGAAATCCACCAGCACCACGCCCTCGGCAATGGCCTGATCGAACGTGGCCGAATCCAGGGCTTGTGGTGTCGAGTCGGTCATTCGCACTTCCCGAAACCCCGCGACCGGGACACGCGCCCGGCCGAATGGGGCTGCCATTCGTGGAGGAAGTCTATACGGGCCGGGGCTTCGGCGCCGATCGCGTCAAGGTCCGGGAATGTCCCCATCCGGAGCCTGTTCTGAGAGCGCTGCGAGCATCCGAAGCGCCTGCATATGGGCGCCGACGTCATGCACGCGCATCAGCCGAGCGCCGGCCCGGGCGTGTAGGACCGTGAGAGCAACCGACGCAGCGAGACGCTCTCCGGGATCGCTGTCCCGATCGAGGCCGACGCGCCCGACAAAGCTCTTTCGGCTGGCCGCGCTCATCACCGGCCGGCCGAGCCCGAGCAACTCACCAGTCCGGCGGACCAGTTCCAGATTCTGCTCGACGGTCTTTCCAAAGCCGAGCCCCGGGTCCAGCACGATCGAAGACTGATCGACTCCCGCATCCGTCGCAGCCGACAGGCGTTCCTCCAGGAATCGGCGGACCTCCCCGACGACATCGCCGTAATCCGGGGGGTGGGTGTATTGGTCGCTGAACTGATCGCGCTCAGGAGGGTCGAGCCGGTGCATGAGCACGAGCCCGGCCCCGGTTTGAGCCGCGAGCTCGAACATGGCCGGGTCTTCGGTGCCCGCCGACACATCGTTGATCGCATCGGCGCCGGCTTCGATCGCGGCTCGTGCCACCTCGGCGCGGGTCGTGTCCACGCCGATCGGGATCTCGGCGAGCGGGCCGCCGGCGCTTCGGATCGCTTCGATCGCCGGGATGAGGCGCTCAATCTGGGTTCCGGCGTCAACCCGTTCCGCCCCTGGGCGGGTGGATTCGCCCCCGACCTCGATCATGGCGGCTCCATCACGAACATCGCGCTCGGCGCGCCCGCGCACCGCCGAGGGCGTGGGCAGAGCGCCGCCATCGGCGAAGCTGTCCGGCGTGAGATTGAAAATCGCGACCACCCGTGGGCGATCGAGCCGGATCACTTTGCCATGTCCGAGTTGCCACCGCTGGGCGTTCATGGGCGAGTGTAGTTCGCCCCAAAACGCACAGCGGGCCGACCCGTGAGGTCGGCCCGCTGGGAATGGGTTTGGATTGTGGGTCGGATCAGAACTTGGGCGGCGGGGCGCCGGCGCCACCTCCACCATCGGCCATGCCCTGGAAGGCCTCGCCGACGTTTTTCACAAGCTCGATCATGTCCGCTGGAACAACGGTGCGCATCCCGACGCCACCCTGGTTGGCGGTCATCGAGACGGCGATCGGTGTGACATGGTCCGGGACATCGACGTTGACCGGGCCGGCGAACATGGCGATGGTCGGCAGCGCCATGCGGATGATCGTGCCGACATCGACATAACCGACAAGGAACGGGTTGTCCTGAAGTCGGTCGGCCTGAACCATGAGCAGTTGGTCGGTGGCGAGGTCGCCGCCGTTCTGCGCCGCCTGGACAGCTTTTTCGAGCATCGAGGCGCTGGTGCTGTAGGTGATGACCGCGAACTGGTCATTGACCGGGGCGAGGTAGCCGTTGGGTCCGCCGGTCGGGCCGAAGAACATGGGCATCATCATCTGCATCTGCATCGCGCCGGGTTGGTTCATGTCCGGCTGGAGCTGGACGGACCATCGGTGGGCATTGACGCCGCCGATCTGCTCGACGTCATCGGAATAGGTGGTCATCAGGGTCATGCCCCCGGCGACCTGTCCGTCGGCATTGGCCATCTCGGCCCCGATGGTGTCCACAAAGGCGTTCGGATCGTCACATGCGAGGACCGCGACCGTGTTGACAAACAGCCCGCCCATCAATCCTGCCGGGTTCTGCCCGACAACCGCAGCGATCCCGCTGGATCCATTGATCATGCTCATCGGGTTGATTCCCGGCACGCCCGAAACATCCTTCGAAGACTCGGCCATGTTCTCGGTGAGTTGTTTCAGGCCCGGTACGCTGTAGTCCATCGCGTAGGCAAACAGATACGCCCCGCCCGGAAGCTTGGCGAGCAGGCCCGGCGCATCGCCCGACTCGGCGAAGTAGCCGGCCAGCTCGGTCTCGGGTTTGAAATTGGCGCTGAGATCGAACGAGAAGCCGTAGTCACCGCCCGAGAGCCCGATCATGCCGCGCGAGGCATCGCGAGCGACGGTACGAACCACGGTGTCCATCACGGAAACCTGGGCGTCCATCTGGCCGCCGCCGGCCATCGCCGCCATGTCTTCAAACTCTTTCGACTTCTCATCCCACGCTTCGAGCAACGGCTCGCGGAGCTGGTCCATGTTGGCGATGATGACCACCGCGTTGTCCTCGAACATCTGCTGACCGAGGGCGCCAATCGATGTTTCGTGCGTCCCAGCCTGCCCGGCGGTGGTGTCGAACGCGGAGACGAGTTCCTCCGTGGGGCCGACGACCGCGAACCCGTCGCCCGCATCCCGGACAAACACGGGCTGGCCCTCGATGTCGAGGCTCTCGACGCCCTCGCCGGTCCCGCCGAGGCCGGTGACGAGTGCGTTGTAATCGTTGACCGGCATCAGGATGACGGTGGGGGGCTCTTCGGATTCCTCAAAGTTCTCGACTGAGATCACTGCGATTGCCGCCGACCCGTCGGCGTTGATACCAGGTAGCGAGAGCATGGTCCGCGCCATGGTGAGTTGGGCGGCTGCATCTTCGATGCTGAGCGCCTGTGTGATGGCCTCGGCCTGATCGAAGAAGGTGTTGATGTTCCCGATGGTGATGACGACGGGGATGTCGGCCGGCACGCGGTCGAGCACATCCGGGACGTCGGCCTGCGCCAAGCCGAGTGGCAACCCGGCCACGATTACCGCCGCCACCGTTCTGCGCCATGTCATTTTCATCTGATTTCCTTTCGTACCAGTCGATTGAGAAGCCCGCCGCGGCCTTCCATTGGGCCGCTGTCCCTCCCGACGGGCCGCAACCCCCGCATATTTCAGTTGGTTCGGGCTGCCTTGTTTGTTGGCCTTGTGGGGCCCGTGGTTGCAGACAGTAGCCTGACCACCCGCCCCGGGGCCCGCAGATCAGGCCTTTCGGCTGCGTTTTTTCATGGGAATACCCGTCGTTCAGGCGTGCCGGAATCGAGGGGGAGCGGGGTCAGGATGCCTTGGCCTGGGTCTGGGCCTCATCGTCTTCCTCATCCTCGATCTCGTACTCATCCTCGTCGAGCTCGTCGGGGTCGATCTCGTTGCCATCTTCATCGACCAGCACATACTCGTACTCGTCATCGTCCCCGGCCTCTTCTTCATACTCGTCTTCGTCACCCTCGTCTTCTTCGTATTCGTCCTCGTACTCGTCCCCATCGTCCAGTTCGGCCTCGGGTTCCGGTTCGTCCGAATCGCCGATCTCATCAACCTCTTCGGGTTCCTCATCGACCTCATCTTCGGATTTCCGCTGCTCGTCGGTCTCGAAGGGTGGCTGCTCGACGACCTTGGGCTTGAGGCTGCCCTGGGCGGCCCGGTAGTTGGCCTTGGCCTGCTCCTGGTCCGCGGCGTACTGCTCGTCCGTCCGCGTGTCGCCCTCGGCTTCCCGGGCGGCGCGCTCGTTGTACGCCTTCATCGCCTCCCATTCTTCGGGCGAGATCAGCACCTCACGCGCCACCGAGCCCTTGTGCTCGCCGATGATGTTGGCGATGCCCATCAGGTCGATCAGCCGGCTCGCCCGCGTGTACCCGATCGCCAATCGACGCTGGAGCAGCGAGACCGAGCCTCGCTTGGTCTCCAGCACGATCTCGACCGCACGATCGAACAGCGGGTCTTCCTGAGCCGCTTCGAGTGAGGCGGAGGAATTGTTCTCGCTCTGCTCGATACGCTGCTCGTCCGGGTCGCCCGTGCGCAGCTGGATGAGCTGGCGCTCATAGGTCGGCCCGGCGATGTCGCGCATGAAGCGCACGACCCGGCGGATCTCGGAATCCTCGACCAGCGTGCCCTGCGCCCGGTGCAGCTTGTGGCTGCGCGGGCTGAGAAAGAGCATGTCGCCCTGACCGAGCAGCAGCTCGCCGCCCTTCTGGTCCAGCACGATCCGGCTGTCCATTCCCGACGCCACCTTGAACGCGATCCGGCACGGCATGTTGGACTTGATCAGCCCCGTCACGACATTCGCCTGAGGCCTCTGCGTCGCCAGGATCAGGTGGATCCCCACCGCACGCGCCTTCTGCGAGATCCGGATGATCGAGCCTTCGACCTCCTTGTTGGTCATCATCAGATCGGCCAGCTCGTCGATGATGAAAACCATGTAGGGCATCCGGCGCGGGATGCGCGCCTGCTGCTCCTCCGTCTCGGCGCCGAGACGTTCGCACAGCTCCTCGAACTCGAGCTCGTTGTACGACGCAATATCCCGGCAGCCGGCCTCGGCGAGCAGTTCGTACCGCTCGTCCATTTTTTTCACCGCCCACTCGAGGATCGCCGCGGCCCGATTCATCTCCGTCACCACCGGGCACATCAGGTGCGGGATGTCCTTGAATTGGCTCATCTCGACCATCTTCGGATCGACCAGCACCAGCTTCAGCTCGTTGGGCTTTTTCGTGTAAAGAAACGACATGATGATCGTGTTCATGCACACGCTCTTGCCCGAGCCCGTCGTGCCCGCGATGAGCATGTGCGGCATCTTGGTCATGTCCTCGATCAACGGCTCGCCCGATGAATCCTTTCCGAGAAACATCGGAAGCTTCATCTTCTGGAACCGCTCCTTGCACGACATCAGCTCGCGCATCCGCACCTTTTCCATCGTCGGGTTCGGCACTTCGATGCCCACCGTATCGCGGCCGACCTGGTTGGACACGATGCGGATGTTGACCGCCTTGAGCGATCGCGCCAGGTCGCTCGAGATCGCCGTCAGCTTGCTGACCTTCGTCCCCGGCGCCAGCTTCACGTCATACAGCGTGATCACCGGCCCGGACTCGATCCCCACGACCTCGCCCGCGATGCGGTACTCGCGCAGCGCGCCTTCCAAAGCCTCGGCCTGCTCACGCACGAGCTTCTCGAGCGTGTGGTTGAACTCCGTGTCCGGCTCGACCAGCAGATCCAGACCCGGAAACTTGTACCCCTCGAGCTCGGTGTAGCTCTGCAGATCCCGTAAGTCCTCCTCGGTTGCCTGCTGGCGACCCGCGCTGGCGAAACGCAGCGGCAGCTTGGCGACCTTCTCTCGGATCGACTCCTCGGTAAAGACCTGCGGCGCGCCGGCGATGTCCTCGTCGTCTTCCTCCGCCTCGTCCTCCTCGTATTCCTCCTCATACTCCTGCTCATCGTCCATGTCTTCGAGTTCGTCATCCTCGATGACCGGCACCGTGCGCTCGCGTTTGATCCGGTCCTTGGCGCGCTTCCGACGTTTCTCCTCGGTGAATTCCTCCTCGACCGCATCATCGAGATCATCCAGCCGGACCGGGCGAACACGCTCGTACGCGCCGCCGAGGACGCGCCGGATGAACCCGCCCATGATCGTGCCCCGCTCGGCGACAAAGCCCATGTGCGCCAGCGCCCACGCCGGGCCTGCCACGAGCCAGCGGTCCAGCGCCACCACGAGACCAAGCGCCAGCGCCAAACCGAGGCACAGCACCGTGCCCAGCCCACCGAAGCGCAGGGCCAGTTCGTGCGCTGAAACAAGGCCCACCGTCCCGCCGGGCAGACCGGCGATCGGGCCCGATCGGGGCAGGAGGTGGGCCTGGATGCCGGCGAGCCCGGCCGCCGCGATCACGATCCCCGTCACCCGAACCACCGGATGCCCGATTTTTTTGCCAGCCAGCGTCAGCCCGACCAGCGTGCCCAAGCCGAGCAGCGCCGGCCAGACCGCCAGTCCGAAGGTGCGGTACGACGCCCACGCGAGCCACGCCCCGACCGAGCCGCACCAGTTGTGTGCCGGCGAGTTGGTCGGCCAGACCGTGTGCGAAGGCGCATCGGCCGCGTCATAACTGACCAGACTGGCCACCATGAAGATCAGCACGACCGACGCCACCACCAGCCCGGCGCGCGTCCATGCGGACGGCTCATGCAAGTCGTTGTTCTTGCGGGTGTTGCGCTGGTTCGAAGCACGTTTTTTGGTTGCCTTGCCCATCGCATTGGCTATCGGCGATGCGGGGCTTTGGGGATTCAGGATTGGCAGTCCGAGGTTGGGAGCGAGCAATCCGAGGCGGTGTTGAGTGATCAGCGTACTTCCGTTTGGCTTTTGGACGATGGGTTTGTATGCTGTTCGACATGCTTGCCCGGGTCCAGTCAGCCTTGCTTCAGGGGATTGATGCGCTGCCTTGCGAGGTCGAGGTGGACCACGATGAAGTCGGGTTGGACAAGCAGACGATCGTGGGCCTGCCGGATGCAGCGGTCCGCGAGTCGCTCGAGCGCGTCCGGGCGGCCCTCGGCAACGGCGGGTACGCCTTTCCGAACGGTCGAACCCTGATCAACCTGGCCCCGGCCGAGCTTCGCAAAGAGGGCCCGGTCTACGACCTGCCCATCGCGGTGGGGCTGCTGATCGGGCAGGGCCTGATCCCGCCGGGCGACGTCGGGCTGGACCATCGGCGGTTCCTTTTTGCGGGGGAACTGGCACTCGACGGTCGACTCCGCCCGATCCGGGGGGCGATCGCCTTGGCGACCCTGGCCGCCGAGCGGGGGCTCGATGGTGTGATCCTGCCGGCGGAGAATGGCGCCGAGGCCGCGGTCGCAGCGAGTATTGATGGTCGTCGGTCGATCGAGATCTTTGCCGTGCGCACCTTGGCGGAGGTGGTGGGGCTGCTGACGGGTCATCTCGAGCCGGACCCCTTGCCGCCGGTGGATGTCGATTCGCTGATCGCCTCGGCACCGGCTCCGATCGACTTTGCCGAGGTGAAGGGTCAGGAGGCGGTCAAGCGGGCGCTGACCGTGGCGGCGGCTGGCGGGCACAACATCCTCATGCTCGGGCCCGCGGGCACCGGCAAGACGATGATGGCTCGGGCGCTGCCCGGGATCATGCCGCCGATGAGCGCGCGCGAAGCGCTTGATGTGACACGGATCT
>DRKT01000032.1 GCA_011053195.1 Phycisphaerales bacterium
CTCGACAGGGAAGGGCGTGTAAGTAGCCTGGCTGTGAGATGCTGATTCAGTTTCCTGTATTTGGGGTTCGGTCACTAATGCAAGTCCGATGAGTTTGTTGCGGACCGTCTCGGTATCGCCACCTTCGAGTTGGAGCACATCGACCAGGTCGCCGCCGTGGGTAAGATTGGGCCAATGCTCGCAGAGCCGGACAATCCGCACTTTTTGGGCACCGGCTTTATGGCAGAGATCTGCGACAACCTCGGCGTAGGCCTCACCGGCCTTGTCGTGATCGGGCAGGATCACCGCGACCTTGTTCTTTAGCACCGACCAGTCGGTCTTGGCCGCGGCTTTGCTACCGCCGGCGCTTGTGGTAGTCACCACGCCGATCGCCCGGGCGGCATCGACGCAGGATTCGCCCTCGACGATGTAGACCCACGCACCGTCGGCCAAGTTGGTCAGCTCTTGCAGGTGCAGCAGAGGCCGCGGCGTGGGCATGGCTTTGATCTGCCATTGGTTGCCATGTTTGGCAATCGGGCGGATGGCTTTGCCCGTTGGGGTATCCCATCGGAGCGTGTACCCCACCGGATTACCCACTTCATCGGTATAGGTCCATCGTTTCGTAACGGGACCAGATGTGCGTTCCAAAGCTGCTATGGCTTCGCTGGCTGTGACAAATTTACTGGCCGGTTCTTCCGGAATGACTCGTGTAGTCTTCTTCACGTTGTGCCGCGCCGATGGCTTTTGCTCGGGCATCAGGTCCTTCATCTGGAGGCCGAGTGTCGCGACGATAGTCTTGGTTTCGCACCCAGCGTGGCAGTTGATCAGACACCGCCCTTCATCACCGGTGGCTATGCTCAGGCTCGGGTTCGTGTCTTCGTGAGCTGGACACCTGGCTGACCAGCCCGAGCTGCTGCGGCGGATCGTGATCCCACGCTCGCGGACCGCGCCCAGCACTTTCTCAGTGGCGGTATTCATTGGTCACCCCCGATCTCACAGCGTTTGGATTGGTCGATGAACGCCCGTAGATCAGCAGGGTCGATGCGGACGCTGCGTCCGAAGCGGATCGCAGGTAGTTGGCCCTCATTGACGAGCGTCCATACGGTGCGATCGGTGACGCGGAGCACCTTGGCAGCTAGGTCGTAAGTCAGCAGCGGCTCAACAACAACAGGCTTGGGATCGTGGCGGCTCATACATCACCGCCTTTCCGAAGCGAGTCCATAACCGCAACTGCGTCGAAGCGCAGCGTTTTCTGCCCGACTCGAATACATGGGATTCGACCTTGCCTGACCCATTTCCGGATGGTGTTGCTGGAAACCCCGAGGCGTCGGGCCAGATCACGCGTGGTGATCAGCTGTGACGCCTCGCCGTTGTCGTGCCCGCGAGGGGGCGTTTCATGTGAAATATTCATATCCTCACGGAAACGGATGCGCGGATAGTGGCGCGGATACTCCTGAAACGCAATGGATGCGGGTGGATATCCGTTTAAAATCCGTTGGATTCAGTTGTCGTCGCTTGGGTCGTCGATTTCATCCGGCCGGACCAGGCTCCGACCTGTTCGCCCGCGTCTCGGGAAGTTCACCCGTCCTTCTGTGAGTCGAAGAAATTCACGGACATAGCGGGACCATGTCTCCCAAGAGGGGACTGTTGATTGATCTTGTTCGTCGAGGGGATAGGCGGGACCACCATTCTCACGGATATAGTCGTACTGTTCCTTGGTGTAACGACCTCTGGTTGCCTCTTCCGGAGCAAGATCGGGGCGTTCGCGCCTAACCCACTCTAACGAAGCACCTGCCTGGCGAATGGTCTTGTTCATCTTCGGTATTTGATGATCCGGATCCTTCCCAGTTGGTGCTTTGGACTCATGTTGCCGTGCAGGCTCACTCGGGAATGTGTCCTTCCGTTTATTCAACTCGGACAGGACCTGCTCGGCGATCGCACCGTGGTCGATCTGGATGTTGTTGTGGATTGTGATGTCGCCCACTGTGGCCTTGGCCGTGGCGGCGGTCACCGTCGGACCGGGCTTTTGGCTCGAGTGTGTGTCTGTGCTGCACGATTCGACCCGGATCCGTGCTGGAACGGGGGGACGATGGGCAAAGAAACCGATCTTGCGGACGAATGCGCACACAGTCGATGGCTTCTCCGGCGTTTGATTCTCGTAATCATGACGTGCAAGCTCACCTTGATCGGTCAGCCGAATCTGTTGTGGGTCCGACCACATCCTGCAGCGTCCCCGAGTCCGCCCGTCGGCGTCTAGCCAATCGGATACTTGATTGAGGACCACTCGCCAGATGCCGGTTGCGTCGTATTCACCCGTCACGGTCACCACCATCTCGACGAGTTCATCCCGGCTGTCCATCGATGCACGGACGAGCAATCGAAGCTCGACAAGTCCCGCCCGAACCATAAGCCCAACAGCCTGCTGTTCCGAACCGGTCAAGGACTTAGCGTCGTAGTCGTCCCATACCGGCGGCAATGAATACAACAGATCGAGAATCGCACGATCGAGTGGATCAACTTGGACTGGCCATTGGCACATACAGCATGATCTCCATCAGTATGGGAGTGCGTGTGGGTCATGACCGGCTCGGAGTCGACACCCGTTACCGGTCATTTGCTGAAACATTCAGCACAAACTGATAGTAACGGGGATAATCTGTACCGTCCGCCCTGCTCTCCCAAGCACCTCGGCCTCTGGAGCTTCCAGACAACTTCCTCGGTCTCGTGACGCTTTCGCTGCATCGAGGACCTCCTTGTGTGCTTTATTCACCAAAGGCCCTCCATCTAACTGGGTCAGATTGTCTTGGGCAGGTCGAGAGAGTAAGTGCCCAATCTGTAAACCAGAATACTTCGAAGTAAATACACCGTCACGGCACCAGGTAAGTTGCTGTACAGGACTGAATCCACTGAACGAAAACCACATAAGTTTCAGAGCCAAACGGGCGATGGGCTGGCGCTGGCCATATTTGATGACCTGAACTCCCTCCGGGCTGGTGAGCAGCACTGGATCAACTCTTGGACGCGATACCGTCAAGCAGATCGTCAAGGAATTCCGAAGCGGGCGACACTCCTATCACCAACAGATGATCGCGAGCACGAGTACAGGCTACATAAAGAAGGTGTCGTTCCGTATCGTAGACATCCTCAAGATCTGCCTCATCTGTCACGTTCTCGATTCGACTCTGCAGCGGTATCACCTCATCGTCGCAGGCTGCGACGACAACGCTCCTGAATTCCAATCCCTTTGCCAAATGCATAGGACTGACCGATACGCATCCGGCGGTTGTCTCAGTGTTTGCGTCAAACACTACCATCGGAATGCCAGCTTGTCCTACCGCCGCCCGCGCTCGTGGAAGCTCGGCTTCGGATCGGACAAACACCCCGATCTCGTGGGGTTGCACGCCATCCGACAGACGCGCAGAAATCCACTCCGCAATAATTGCGGTTTCGGCTTCCGGAGACTCCGCAATCCGAATGCATGGCTCCGGACCGTTGAAGGCTGACACCGTACCCTTGCGAGACTCGACGTTGCCATCGACATCCGTCAGCTCTGGCGGCAACAGCTTGTCGGCCTGCTGCCGAATCTGATGGGAAGTGCGGTAGTTGATGCGCAATGTATGCGAGCGACCACGGATATCGACTCCGAGCGATCGCCAGGAGAACGGCGTCTGAAAGATCCGCTGTCCCAAGTCACCTGCAAAGAACAGCCCGTCGGTCTTTTCTCCCGCCAGCGCTGCCAGAAATCGCAGCTGTGCCACACCGATGTCCTGGGCTTCATCGATCACTGCAAAGTCAGCAGGCGGAAGCAGGCTACCATCAAGAATCTGCTCGGTCACCGAGGCAAATATCGTGGGCATAGTTGTGAGCCCCCGTTCACTCAGCTCCACCCGCACGCGATCGAAGATCTGCCAGAGCAAGGCACGTTGCTTCTCGCCCAGTCGCGTCTTGCGCCCGAGGCGTGCGACATCTCTGTATGCCTCCCATGTGTCAAGTTGCCACGCATCCACGACTTCAGTCCACTCGGTCATGAGAAACCGATCGGAGAATCGATGGGCATCGACAGCCCGAGATGCTTCCCGGACCAGCGCGTGGAGCATCGACTGGGTTGGAATCTTCGGCGTACCGTATGCTGCTTCGTACAGGTCGATTCCGACTTCGTCGATGGACCGCACCAGGACACGTTCAAGCAGATCAGCATCGGCTCCAACCAGGCGAGTGAGTCGTTGACGAAGATGCTTTGCCAGCGTGAGTGAAAAGGTGGTGAGGAGCACCCTTGCGTTCGGGTTCTGCTTCGCGAGATGCACTGCCCTGTGCAAGGCAACGATCGTCTTGCCCGTTCCTGCAGAGCCAGACACACGGGCAGGACCGTTGTATCGTCGCTCCACGATCTTGCGCTGAGCAGGATGGAGAAAGATGGTCCACTTCTCCCAGGGATACTGAAGCGCTCTTGTAAGCTCGTCAGAGTCCGCCATGACCCGGAAGCGACGCTGTGCATCTGGATGGGCAAACGGATCGTCATCCTCACCAAGAGTCACCAGCGGCTCCGGAATACCTCCTGTCGCCAGCTCCAGCAATGCTTCCGCGGCTTCCTTCGGCAGGTGTTCGGCCAGGTCGAACAGCGAATCCTCGTCGACATGCTTTGCATCATCCAACCATTCCGGCGGCACCCCATACCCAAGCAGGTCATCATCGGCCATGCTGGCGAACAATGGTCGCTTCGCCTCAGCGACAGGGGCCGGCGTCTCGGTCTCGACATACCGCGGAATCTCGATTTCGCGAACAGTCTCACGGACCTCGACAAGCTGGGCTGCACCCGTTTTCGGATGCCGCTCGATCTTGCGTCGGCGTGCCCAGCGGTAGGCTTCATCGTGATGGTCGACATAGCACAGCAGCAGACTGCTCTCTGTGCGATGCACAATAAGGCGGATGTCGCTGCTCACGCGCACTGACCAGAAGTTCTTGTCCTTCGCCCGATCCAGCTTGTGAAACTTCAGCCCCGGGTTCGCCGGATTCACCTGCAGATCGAACGCCGTCGTCTTGACAGCCTTCTGCTCGTCACCAGATAGCTTGGCAAGGCTGTCAGTGAAAGTGTCGGCGATGCGGAAGTTCATCAGGACCACACCGATCTATCAGAGGCGACAAAGTGCGATAGGCAATCAAAGCTTAATACTCTGGTGGAAGATGTCATTCCACGTTGTACCACGGCTCTGATTCGACGGCGTGCTTCACGATCAGGATTAACAACCGTGATATGCTTAAGTTTTTTCTTTTTGACGC